>NZ_JAYEET010000035.1:0-137264 GCF_034653255.1 Pseudomonas spirodelae
TCTCTCTACCGCTCGACTTGCATGTGTTAGGCCTGCCGCCAGCGTTCAATCTGAGCCATGATCAAACTCTTCAGTTCAATACTGCTTGGGTTTTGAGAAAACCCTAAACTTAGCTCAGCAATCGTTGGTTACATCTTTGATTTCTCGCGGAGTAACTTGTGATGCTGATAATCTTGCGACTAGCAGTCTTACCTCACAAGCACCCACACGAATTGCTTGATTCAGTTGTTAAAGAGCGGGTGGTTAAGTCTTTCGTCTCAACCGAGGCGCGAATTCTACAGCAGCCTCATCTTACGTCAAGTGATTTCGAAAATTTCTTTTCAATCTCAACCACTTGCGCCTTCGATCAACACCTAGCTTCTCGTCAGCGGGAGGCGAATTCTACAGCGTTTCAAACCACTGCCAACCGCCTCTTTTACCGCTTTCGATCATCTCGATCGAACCACCAACAGAATCAAACCACCACCCCGCCAGCACGGCGCATTCTACGCAGCTTTTGCTGCTTTGCAACCCCTTCTTATAAATCAACCCATTGTTTTATAAGAAGTTTAAGGAACCGCATACACCTGAGGAGCAGCGCAGCATAAAAGAGAGCACGATAAAGGCGAGGCGATTGCCAAGCCTTTGCCTCAATGCCCGCCGTAAGCTCCCGACCCAGCGACCAATGTGCGCCGCCCGCAGAAACGACAAAGCCGTTGAAGCTGACGCTTCAACGGCTTTATCGATCTTACCCCGCAGCTGCTAAGCGCTTTTAGCGCGACGCAAGCGAAGCAGGTACTGGATTGGCCCAGAAGCCGCGTAAGCCAGGAAGATGATCAGCAGAATTCGCGGTGGATCGCTGAACACAACCGCAAACAACAACACTACGGCCAAGATGGCCACAAAAGGCACTCGACCTTTCAAGTCGAGATCCTTAAAGCTGTTGTACTTGATATTGCTGACCATCAGCATGCCTGCAGCAGCTACCAGAATCGCAACGGCAAAGGCCATATTTGAGCCCTTGATGCCGAAATCACTGAACGCCCACACTGTACCCGCTACCACACCCGCAGCAGCCGGGCTGGCCAAGCCAATAAAGTAACGCTTATCGGTACTGCCAATCTGCGTATTGAAGCGCGCTAGACGCAAGGCAGCGCCAGCTACATAAATGAAGGCGACCATCCAGCCAACCTTACCCATACTGCCCAGCGCCCATTCAAAGGCGAGCAGTGCCGGAGCCACACCAAAGGCAACCATGTCGGACAGCGAATCATACTCTGCACCAAAGGCACTCTGAGTATTGGTCAGGCGCGCCACCCGCCCATCAAGCCCATCGAGCACCATAGCGACAAACACTGCAGCGGCCGCTACATAAAAGTTACCGTTCATGGCATTGATGATGGCGTAGAAACCGGCAAACAAATTAGCTGTGGTAAACAGGTTAGGCAGTAGATAAATGCCGCGGTGACGGACCTTACGCCCCTCAGCGTCATGCCCCTCCTCTATATGCTCATCGATTGGCAGCAGACTTTCTGCATCGCCGGAAGATTGGGGCTCATCTGGACGCTCATTCATGAACAACACCTTGCAACGTATTTGGAGAATTTCGACAAGCACTACCGTTTAGAATTCATCGTAGAGCCCATCAACACCCAGGCTTTATACCAGAAGCCTTACCGCACAATGAAAAAACGCGGCCTTGGCCGCGTTTTTTCTCACATCAACAGTGCTTAGTTCTTAGCTTTGTCGACGATTTTGTTGGCGCCGATCCACGGCATCATGGAGCGCAGTTGCTCACCAATGATCTCGATACCGTGGGCAGCGTTGTTACGACGTTTGGCAGTCATCGAAGGATAGTTGGTGGCACCTTCACTGATGAACATCTTCGCGTATTCGCCGTCCTGAATCCGCTTCAGCGCGTTGCGCATAGCCTGGCGGGATTCGGCGTTGATAACCTCAGGACCAGTTACGTACTCACCGTATTCGGCGTTGTTGGAGATCGAGTAGTTCATGTTGGCGATACCGCCTTCGTACATGAGATCCACGATCAGCTTCAGTTCATGCAAGCACTCGAAGTAAGCCATCTCAGGTGCATAGCCGGCTTCAACCAAGGTTTCAAAGCCCGCTTTAACCAGCTCAACGGTACCGCCACACAGTACGGCCTGCTCACCGAACAGATCGGTTTCGGTCTCGTCTTTGAAAGTAGTTTCGATGATACCGGTACGACCACCGCCAACGCCCGAGGCGTAAGACAGCGCAACGTTTTTAGCGTTGCCGGAAGCATCCTGGTAAACAGCGATCAGGTCAGGGATACCGCCGCCTTTGACAAACTCGGTACGCACGGTGTGACCTGGTGCTTTCGGCGCGATCATGATTACGTCGAGGTCGGCGCGCGGCACAACCTGGTTGTAGTGGATCGCAAAACCGTGGGAGAAGGCCAAGGTAGCGCCTTTCTTGATGTTCGGCTCAACTTCGTTCTTGTACAGCTGCGACTGAAACTCGTCCGGGGTCAGGATCATGACCAGGTCAGCTGCAGCAACAGCGCTGGCTACGTCGGTCACTTTCAGGCCGTGGGCCTCAGCCTTGGCAACGGTGGCCGAGCCTTTACGCAGACCAACAGTCACGTCAACGCCGGAATCTTTCAGGTTGCACGCTTGAGCATGGCCCTGGGAACCGTAGCCGATGATGGCAACTTTCTTGCCCTGGATGATCGAAAGGTCACAGTCTTTGTCGTAATAAACTTTCATGTTCTTAGCTCTTCTAATCGAAAGGGATGGGTGCAAGCACCGCGACAGAGCCACCTTAAGTGATCAGCCAAATTGCGTAAAATGATATATTCGCAATACAACATGCCGAAAATTGAAATATCCATGGATAGCCACGCCCTAAGACTGTTCCTCTCCCTAGCCGACAACCTGCATTTCGGCAAGACGAGCCGCGAACAGCATGTCAGCCCTTCCGCCCTCAGCCGCAGTATCAAGCAGCTTGAGGATGAGCTTGGTGCGCCGCTGTTTCTGAGAGACAACCGCTCAGTCAGCCTGACCCGCGAGGGCAACCAATTTCGTGAATACGCCAAAGAGGTCATAAGCGGTTTGCAGGCTATGCGCCAGACCTTCAAACAGGATCAACTGATCTTGCATGGTGAACTCTCGCTGTATTGCTCAGTAACGGCCAGCTACAGCTTCCTTTACGACATCCTGAGCAGCTTTCGCCAGGACTACCCACGCATTGAGATGAAGCTGCACACAGGCGACGCCGCCAAAGCGGTGCAACGCGTACAAGAAGGCCTTGAAGACCTCGCAATCGGCGCACGCCCCGACAGCCTGCCGGCCGGTATTGAGTTCCAGCCAATTGCCCGCTCTGCGCTGTGCTTTATCGGCCCACTGTCACCCCAACTATTAACTGATGAGCAATTGAAAAACCCTAACGCCGCGAACTGGCGGGAAGTGCCGATGATTCTTTCAGAGGAAGGCCTTGCCCGAACACGCACAGACCGCTGGCTGAAAAACCACAGCATCAAACCGCGAATTTATGCACAGGTCAGCGGTAACGAAGCCATTGTCAGCATGGTCAGCCTAGGCTTTGGTATTGGAGTGGTTCCGCAAATCGTGCTCGACAATAGCCCATTGACCGCTCGCATCCGCACTTATGACATTCAGCCACCGCTGACCGCCTACGACATTGGCCTGTTTGCGCTGGAGAAACGCCTCAAAGAACCACTTATCAACGCCTTCTGGAACAGACAGACTTAGCAATCAGAAACGAAAAAGCCCTGCATATGCAGGGCTTTTTTGTACAACAAGGATCAGATGCTCAGCACTTTATCGCCACGCGCAATGCCCGTTACACCACTGCGAACGGTTTCCAGGATCGACGCGGTGCCGACGGCCTGAATAAAGCTGTCCAGCTTGTCACTCGTGCCAGCCAACTGAATGGTGTACACGCTACTGGTTACATCAACGATCTGTCCGCGGAAGATATCGGTGGTGCGCTTGACCTCGGCACGCTGAGCGCCAGTGGCCTTAACCTTAACCAACATCAGCTCGCGCTCAACGTGAGCGCTCTCCGACAAGTCGACCAGCTTGACCACTTCAACCAGCTTGTTGAGGTTCTTAGTGATCTGCTCAATGACTTCATCGTGCCCCACAGTGGTCAACGTCAGACGCGACAGGGTCGGGTCTTCGGTCGGCGCCACAGTCAGGCTTTCGATGTTGTAGTTGCGCTGCGAGAAGAGACCCACAACACGTGACAGTGCGCCGGGCTCGTTTTCCAGCAGCAAAGAAATAATGTGTCGCATGATTAGGTCCGCTCCGTCTTGCTCAGCCACATGTCGCGCATTGCACCGTCTTTGATTTGCATCGGGTAGACGTGCTCACTGGTATCAACCTGAATATCGAGGAACACCAGGCGATCTTTCATCGCGAAGGCCTCTTCCATCATCGGCTTAAGATCTTTCAGATCAGTGATACGCATGCCGACATGGCCATAGGCCTCAGCCAGTTTGACGAAGTCCGGCAACGATTCCATATAGGAATGCGAGTGACGGCTGTTGTAGTTCATGTCCTGCCATTGACGCACCATACCCAGCGCGCCGTTGTTCAGGTTGACGATCTTCACCGGCAAACCGTACTGCAGGCAGGTCGAGAGCTCTTGGATATTCATCTGGATGCTGCCCTCACCCGTTACACAGGCAACGTCATCATCCGGAAAGCTCAGCTTCACACCCATGGCTGCAGGGAAACCAAAGCCCATGGTGCCCAGGCCGCCCGAGTTGATCCAGCGGTTCGGCTTGTTGAAACGGTAGTACTGCGCGGCAAACATTTGGTGCTGGCCAACGTCGGAGGTCACGAACGCGTCGCCACCGGTGACTTCGGACAGCGTCTCGATCACGGTTTGCGGCTTGATGATGCTGCCGTCACCCTTGTCGTAAGGGAACATGATGCGGCCGCCGCGCCACTCTTCAATCTGCTTCCACCAGCTCGACAACGCATCTTTGTTCAGTTGCTCGCCGATCTCTTTGAGGATGGCGACCATTTCGGTCATCACGCTATCAACCGGCCCCACAATTGGGATGTCGGCCTTGATGGTTTTGGAGATTGAGGCCGGATCGATATCGACGTGAATGATCTTGGCATGCGGGCAGAATTTGCTCGCGCCATTGATCACGCGGTCATCGAAGCGCGCGCCCACAGCGACAATCACATCAGCATGGTGCATAGCCAGGTTAGCGGTGTAGCTACCGTGCATACCGAGCATGCCAAGGAACTGGCGATCGGTTCCTGGATAGCCGCCCAAGCCCATCAGGGTGTTGGTGACTGGCAGGTTGAGCATTTGCGCGAGTTCAGTCAGCGGCGCTGCAGCACCCCCCATGATCACGCCACCACCGGAATAGATAATCGGACGTTTGGCCGTCAGCAGTAATTCGGCTGCCTTGCGAATCTGCCCAGAGTGGCCACGCAATGCGGGGCTGTAGGAGCGCAGCTTGACCTTCTTCGGATAGACGTATTCGAACTTCTCAGCTGGGTTGGTCATATCCTTCGGGATATCTACAACCACTGGACCAGGACGACCGGACTCCGCCAGATAGAAGGCTTTTTTCATGACTTCCGGGATTTCCGAGGCGTGCTTGATCATAAAGCTGTGCTTCACGATCGGCCGGGAGATACCGATCATATCGGTTTCCTGGAACGCATCAGTGCCGACCATATTGCTAGGCACTTGGCCAGACAACACCACCATCGGAATGGAGTCCATGTAGGCCGTCGCAATACCGGTAATGGCATTGGTTGCGCCAGGGCCAGAGGTTACCAGCACTACACCGGCTTTACCGGTAGCACGGGCATAACCGTCAGCCATATGGGTTGCAGCTTGCTCGTGACGAACCAGGATGTGATTCACTTCCGGCTCTTTGAACAAGGCATCGTAGATATGCAGAAGAGCACCGCCTGGGTACCCATAAATGTTCTTAACGCCTTCGTCACGCAAAAAGCGGACGACCATTTCAGCGCCGGATAAAAGCTCCACGTTGTTCACCTCTAAAACGCCAGAAAACCGCCCAACAAGGAGGACGGCCTAAGATAGGTTTACTGCCAGCAGAGCATGAGCGACGGTGGTCGCCGACTACGTCAGCTACTACTGAGCAAGCATTGGGAAAGCCCCAAGGTGTTGCGGGGTTCTCCCACCCAGCGCGAGGTAACGCGTTGCGGGTGTAACAGGTCGGCGCGGGTGTGCGCCTCATGTCTACTGAGCTAAAGCCTGCTTGCGGCAAACTCCACTACAGCGAGCGTGGAATTGTTGGGATTCGGCGCAGCCAAGTCAAGCAATCAGTTATTCAATCTGCAATCTTCTGCTGTGACGCAACGCAGGATGAAGACGCGATCATTTTGGTTATAGTACTCAGCAGGCACCGCAGCTCAACATAAGGAAACCGCATGCGCCGCATGATTATCACCAGCAGCTTGCTGCTCGCCATGAGCGCCACCGCCATGGCCAGCCAGGTTTACAAGTGGGTCGACGCCCAAGGCGTGACGCATTTCGGTGCACAGCCGCCGCAAGGCCAAGAAGCCACCAGCATCAACACAGCGACACCCCAACCAAAGCCAGTGGCAAGCGAAGAGAAGAAGGCCGCGCCGACCTTCGAGAGCATCGCCGACCCTGAGCAGGCCGCGATTGATAAGAAGGTCAAACAGGAAATAGCCGCCAAAGAAGCCGAGCGTAAGAAGTACTGCACAGATATGCGTACCAATTTGGCTCAGCTGCAGAACAATCCGCGTGTTCGCGTGGAAGTCGACGGCGAGTTGCGGCGCCTAAACGAAGAAGAACGCCAGGCACGCATCAGCGAAACGCAAAAATCGATTACGGATAACTGCAAGTAAGCGAAGTGGCGCGACTCAGGTCGCGCCAACGATCAGCTGATCAAACTCACCCAATAGTTTGATTAGCCCTCTGGCCTTATCAGGCTGCCCGTCGTACACCTGCTCCGCCATAGACTGGATGCCAGAAACACTGGGCAATTGCGCTCCAGCCTCAAGCAACTGCTTCATCCGCGGTAAAAATATCCATTGCAGCCACTGTTCGAACGCCAGCGTATCGACACTGAACGGCAGCTGGCTGGACAACGCCTGCGCATCAGGCGCTTGCGCATCCCACCAGCCCTGCAGTCGCAACTCACGCTCAATCAGCAGTAACTGTTCTGCCACCACAGGCGTACGCGCATCCATCAGAGGCTCACTCGCGCCTGCTCACGCGCCTGCGCGGCACCCGCTGCATCACCTTGACGCTCTCGGGCCTGGGCGATGAGGTTCCATAGACTGGCCTGCAGTGCAGGACGGCCACTGGCGTAACTCAAACCACGCCGGGCGAACTGCTCGGCCTGTGACGCATCCCCCTGAGCCAGCCGCACTTCCGCCAGGCGATAGAGCACCTGAGGCTCACGCGGCGCAATCCGCTGAGCACGCTCCAGGCTAGAAGCGGCGCCATTCAGATCACCACCACCCTGTTGCTGCTGAGCTGTCGTCAACAAGGCCAGTACCGGTCCATCCAGCTGCTCATCCATTGCCAACCCACCGCTTGGAATACCACTCGGTGTCGGTTCCACATAGCCGCTTTGCGGGGCCGCAGGTGGGGTGGCACTCCATGGCTGGGTGCTAATAGTCGTCTCCAACGGAGCGTTGCCGGCAGGGAACGACTGAATCGGCATAGAGCTGCCACCACCGCCCGGCACCATCACCACCACACCGGAATCTTCAGGCAGCGCCTGTGGCTGAGAGCTCTGATTGCCATAACCACCGGGCGTGCCTGACTGCGCGCTACCGATCGACGAACCGCCATCGACAACTGGAATCGAGCCACGTGGCACAGTGCTGCAACCTGCCAGCATCAGCGAAGCCGTTACAGCTGGAATCAACCACTTATTCACGTCAAACCCTCTCACTTAATCCAACCAGCCGCGCACCCAATCCATCACTTCGTTGACCGGTGCCTGAATACCGCAGGCCGGACCCGCGACGGGCTGGCTGCCGCGAATATACGGCATCTGTACTGCATTCGGGCAACTCGGATCAGTGCCCTGCCCGCTACTGGCATCGACCCAAGCAAGCACCACGTTATCCGGTACTGGCATGTCCAGCGGTAGCGGGTCAGCCTTGCGCATAAAGTCTGCCCACACCTGCAGCGCACCCGTAGCACCGGTCAGCGGAGTTGGGCCATTGTCATCACGCCCCAACCAGACTACAGCCAAGACATCCTGACTAAATCCGGCAAACCAGCTATCACGCGAGTCGTTACTGGTCCCGGTCTTGCCTGCTAATGCCAGAGAGCGCGGCAGCTGGTTATACACCGAGCGCCCTGTACCCTCAGACATCGTGCGCTGCATGGCGTTCTGCAGCAGATAAATCGCGCCGCTGTCAAAACGTTGCTGTATCTGGAACGGGTAGCGCTTGAGCGGCTCACCCTCGGCCGTTAATACGTTACGAATACCGCGCAATGGCGTATTGAAGCCACCATTGGCCAACGTCTGGTACATGTTCGCCACGCTCAACGGGCTCAGGCCACCGGCCCCCAGCAGCATCGACGGATAGGCGGGCCACTTCTGTTCAACGCCCAAACGGTCCAGCGTCTTCAAGACCTCCGGCACACCGAGTTCCAGGCCAAGTTTGGCGGTCGATAGGTTGTAGGAATTAACCAAGCCCTGATACAGGTAAATCGTGCCATGGGCCTTACGGTCATAGTTCTGCGGCTTCCAGACCTGACCATCCTGCCCCTTGATAGAGAACGGCTGATCTTCGATCAAGCTGGTCAAGGTGTATTGGCTGGGCCGCTCCAATGCCGTCAGGTAAATCGCCGGCTTGATCAACGAACCAATCGGCCGCACCGCATCCAGCGCCCGGTTGAACCCGGCGAAACGCGGCTGGCGACTGCCAATAATGGCCTGCACCTCACCACTTTCCGGGCTGGTCACGACCACTCCGGCCTCGACTTGGTCCACACCCTTACGCCCGGACAGCCGTTTTAAGGTGTCAGCCAAGGCGCTTTCTGCCTTGAGCTGCATAATCGGGTCGAAGCTGGTGAAGATACGCAGGCCTTCTTCAGTCAGATCCTGCTCCTGATAATCCTCACGTAGCTGGCGCTTGACCAGATCAAGGAAGGCCGGGAACGAGCTGTCCGCCAGAGTGCCGCGCTGGGTTATACCCAATGGCTTCTGTTTCGCTGCAGCCACCTCGGCCGCGCTCGCCACGCCCTGCTCGGCCAGCACATCGAGCACCAGATTACGCCGCTCCAATGCGCGCTCAGGGTTGCGCCGCGGGTTGTAATACGTCGGCCCTTTGACCATACCCACCAGCAGCGCTACCTGATCAAGCTTTAACTCAGACAGCGGCTGACTGAAGAAGTACTGGCTGGCCAGGCCAAAGCCGTGCACGGCACGCTGGCCGTCTTGCCCCAAGAAAACCTCATTGAGGTACGCCTCGAGAATGTCCTTCTTGTCGTAATGCAGCTCCAGCAACACCGCCATCATGGCTTCAGTCGCCTTGCGCGACAGGCTGCGTTCGTTGGTCAGGTAGAAGTTTTTAACCAACTGCTGGGTCAGGGTACTGCCGCCCTGACGCAGTTGTCCGGCGGTCGCGTTGATCCACACGGCGCGAGCAATGCCCTTGGGCGACACGCCAAAGTGGTTGAAGAACTCACGGTCTTCAATCGCAACAAGAGTTTCAACCAGATAAGGCGGTACCTGATCGATCTTGATCAGCACACGGTCTTCCTGGTGCGCAGGATAAAGACCACCAATTAAAAGCGGTTCGAGGCGCGCCACCGCCAGGTTGCCGCCGCCTGCTTGAGTCAGGCCGGCGACGTAGTCACCCGAAAAACGCACACGGACACGCTGCGAGGGTTCGTTGCTTTCATAAAACTGGAAGCCACGCGAAAACAGCTCAATGTTGTTGCCCGCCACAGAAACGCCACCAGGGCCACTTACCGCGCCTTCACGGCGATACCCGAGAGCATCCAGCTCCTTAAGAAAGTCAGTCTTGGCCAACTTCTGCCCAACGAACAACTCCAGTGGCCTGGCATAGACTTTGGCGGGCACAGTCCAGCGCTTACCGGAGAATTTCTCCTGCACCACAGCATCGAGATAAACCGCAAACACGGCGAGCACCACCAGGCCAACCAGACTGAGCTTGATAGCCCAGCCCAACCAAGGGCGCATACCGCTAGAACGGCGTTTAGAACGGGGACGGGAAGATCGGGTACGAGTCATGGCGCGGCATTATACGCACTTTGCCTACTTGCCAGCAGGCCAGCGCAGCGGTTTGCAGACGGACGTTGAGCGTCCATAATGGCCGCCTCTTATTCAGTACAACGCCAAGGATCGCCCGTGAGCCAAGCTCTGATCGCCGCACTGCAGAACCCGGCCCTCTACCCTCACCCTGTAGAGCAGTTCCAGGTCATCGAAACCCATATTTCCTGGGTGGTGCTTACCGGCCCCTTTGCCTACAAAATCAAAAAACCGATGAATTTCGGCTTTCTCGACTTCACCGACCTCAGCTCCCGTGAGCATTTCTGCAAGGAAGAGCTGCGCCTCAACCAACGCCTAACCCAAGGCCTTTATCTGGAGGTGTTACCGATCAGCGGCAGCGCCGAAGCACCGCAACTCGGCGGCAGCGGCCCGGCCATCGAGTACGCCCTGAAAATGCGTCAATTCCCGCAGAGCCAGTTGCTCAGCGATGTTCAGGCGCGTGGCGAACTGAGCGAAGCACATATCGACGCGCTGGCCAAACAGATTGCCGAGTTCCATGCGGCAACGCCTGCGGTAGCAGCCGATCATGCGCTCTGTGCGCCTGAGGCGATCGTCGCGCCGATGCGGCAGAACTTTGAACAAATCCGCCCCATGCTCAAGGACGCAGCCGACCTGCAGCAACTCGAAGCCTTGGAGGCCTGGACCGAAGCTAACTACGAGCGCCTTGAGCCGCTGCTGGCCACACGTGCGGCAAACGGTTCGATCCGCGAATGCCATGGCGATATCCACCTGGGCAACGCCACCCTGCTGGACGATCAGGTGGTGCTGTTCGACTGCATCGAATTCAATGAGCCGTTCCGCCTGATTGATATTGCCCTGGACGCCGCCTTCCTGGCGATGGACCTTGAAGACCGCGGCCTCAAGGCGCATGCCTGGCGCTTTATCAATGCCTGGCTGGAGCACACCGGTGACTACCAAGCGTTGGAACTGCTGAATTTCTACAAAGCTTACCGTGCGCTGGTGCGCGCCAAGGTTGCACTGTTCAGCCTGGCCCATCAGAGCGACGCCGTACAAAGGGCCGTCACCCTGCGCCAATACCGCAACTATGCCAACCTGGCGGAAAGCTACAGCGCCATCCCGTCCAGCTTCCTGGCCATCACCCACGGGGTTTCAGCGGTTGGCAAAAGCCATGTGGCCATGCGCCTGGTCGAAGCGCTCGGGGCTATTCGCCTGCGCTCGGATGTGGAACGTAAACGCCTGTTCGGCGAACAACAGGATGCCGACCTCGGCAAGCTCAGTGCCGGCATCTACACCCAGGACGCCAGTGCCGCCACCTATCAACGCCTGCACCAACTGGCCGAAGCGGCGCTGCATGCTGGCTTCCCCGTTGTGATTGACGCCACCTACCTCAAACAAGCTCAACGTGAGGCTGCCAGCCAGGTTGCCGAAGCGTGCGGTGCGCCTTTCGTGATTCTGGAATGCTGCGCACCCGACGAAACAATCGCCAGCTGGCTGGAGCAACGCAAGGCCGCGGGCACTGACCAGTCCGACGCCAGCATGGAGGTCGTACGGGCCCAGCAAGCCAGTCGCGAACCGCTCAGCGCAGAAGAGCTACTGCAGAGCAAGCGTGTCGACACCCACCAAAGCGCAAGCTTGGACACCCTGATTGCGCGTATCCGCCAGCGCCTGCCCAACCTGTAAAGATCTGCCGGGGCGATTTAGTTGCGGCGCGAGCAGAGCGCGCCGTGGCTTCTATACTGGGGATACCCGACATGGAGACACCCCATGAGTCAGCCCAGGCAATTGGACAACCAGCTGTATGCCCTGATCCACAATGAAAATATCTCTGCCTTTAATGCCCAGAAGCCCAAAGACACGGTCGTTGATCTGAGCGACGGTGATTTTCGCGGGCTCGACCTACGTGCGCTGGATGCACACGGTATCAACTTTACCAACGCCTACTTCCGCGGCACCGACTTACGCGGCCTAGACTTGCGTGAGGCGCAACTTGAGGGAGCCAGCCTGGCTCATGCGCAGATATCCGGCGCCTACTTCCCCGCCACGCTGACGGCTGACGAGATTCTTATGTCGGTCAATTTTGGCACTCGCCTGCGCTACAACACCCGCTGAGTCACGCGGGCAATCCGGAATAGCCTCAGCTAATGCCAAACGGCCACACTTTTAATGCCAAACGGCCACACTTTACCGGCTGACCGCTACACTTTCCGGCAGGCATTCCACTCTGACGCCATCCGCACAACTGCCTAGCAGCGCAAGGAGGCTTGATGAACGATGAACTGCAACATTTGAAAAATCTAGGCAAAACGTCTGCCCAGTGGCTGCACGCAGTTGGCATTCACAACGCCAACGACCTGCGCCGGCTGGGCGCAGTCAGCGCCTATCGAGCCGTACGCGCACGGGGGTTCAGGGCCTCTAAAGTGCTGCTCTACGCAATAGAGGGCGCACTGTTGGATGTACACTGGAACGAGCTGCCGCCTGGCCATAAGGCCGAACTAAATGACCAGCTCGATGAAACTGCACATAACAACAAGAGCTAGCTCACAACCTCTCAGGCTTTTGATTTACCTGAGGCGCGCTGGGCACTATTGTTTTAGGGACGTTCGTGCGGTTTAGTATGCCCAGCCAGTTCAAGGAAATTCGCTCATGTACTTACTCGGGGAGCAACCGGCCTACGCCGATCAGCTGATCAACCGACTACAAAGCATCCCCACTCAATTGCTCGATGGGCTTGCACCTGCTGGGCCGCCTTTGCGACTGGAACAAGCGGAAGACCTCGCCAAGGCCCTGCCTGGCAATCAACTTTTTATCATCGAAAATGGCCTGTTACATGCGGTCGTCGATGAGCGCCCATTGTTTTACCTGCAAGAAGGTGACTTGGTTGGTCTGCGCCAGGGGCTAGATATGCCCAGCTGTCGTTACAGCAGCGAAGAACAACTGAGCCTGATTCCTTACTCGCGCAGTGAGGTGTTCAAACACATTTATGCAGACGAACAACGCCAGGAACTGTTTCTTCAATACCTGATCGGCCATACCGCACTGCTGTCTGATGCGTTGGCGCGCCTGAAGCAACCTGAAATCCGCCCCTCCACTGGCTTCCAGCACTTTGCCGCAGGTGAAGAGCTGATCCATCAGGGCGATATCGCTGATAACGTATTCATCATTATCGAGGGCCATGCCGAAGCCTATGTCGACGGGCATAGAGTCGGTGATGTGCAGAAAGATGAAATCTTCGGCGCCATGGCGGTGTTCACACGCGAAAGGCGCAGCGCCACCGTCTTGGCCAGCGAGCCCTGCACGGTCATGGTGATCCCCAAAGAGCAGTTCCTCAGCCTCATGCAGAGCAACCCGAGGATTGCCCACAGCCTGATCGAGAGCATGGCCAAGCGTATCGACCTGCTCAACAAGGAAGTCACCCAACTGCGCTTACCAGCCGATACGCCTTAATACTTGCCAGCCACACAAACAACCCGACCTCGTGTCGGGTTGTTTTTTATGGGGCGAACGCGCAGGCCGAAGCCGAAGAGAAAGTTTGCATGAAGATGTTGACTTGAAAATGAGAATTGTTATTATTATTACAACTGGTCGCGAGATCAGCCGATAAGCTTAAGAGACCTTCAGTCGGCCTCTTCAGATTATCTCCTCATCAGGCTAATCACGGTTATTGACCCGGCTCTTGCCGGGTCTTTTTTTGCCGACAGAAAAGTATCACGCAACACGTGACGACCTAGAACCTCGCTCTAGGCCAGTCACACAGCAGTATCAGGTCGAGGGGACGCAGGCGTCGCACCACGCATGCTATTAACACGCCGAGCTAACGACGCAGTTGGGCACAGTGGTCCTGCTCAAGTTGCGCCGGGGTGTACCAGACAAAATCAGCCGATTCAGCGCTAAGCTGGCTACCGACTTCCGCCAGAATCAACACCTGCACACCCTTGCCAGCGCCTAAATCCTGCAGATGCAGTGGCACGCCAAGGTCGCGGCGTGCATGGAATGCGCCGGTAAACAGCAGGCTCGGCGCAGGTGCCGCGATCAACACTTCAGCCATGCGTCGGTCACGTTGCTGCTGCACAGCCAGCATGGCAGGTAGCTGGCTTTCCGGCAGCAGGTTGCAGTGCGACTGACGAATCTGCTTGAGCAACGCCTCGCGCACCGGTTGAGCGGTAGAAGCCTGACCTTGCAGCTGCGGCACCTGGGTATAAATCTGCATGATCTCGCGTCGTTCGAGGTTGGCCGCCAGCAGCGGATGAGGCTGACGCAGCGCATGCTGCACCAGCGGCCCGTACAACGACCAGGGCCAGCCCGACTGCCAGTTCAAAGCACCCAAGATGTCCTGCGGCGCTAGCCCAGCAGCGATGGCAGCGCGCGTCTGATCGACCTTGGCCTGCTGATACGGCGTCAGCATCTCCAGTAGCAGACTGCCCTGCGGCCGTTGCGCGGCCAAGGCGCGCAACAACCAGAGCTGCAGCGCGTGGTGATCAGGGTTGTCATGCCGCTCGCCGACCAACACCTTCGGTGCCGCAGCCAAGCGTTCCAGAAGTTGCTCAGGCGTCAGCTGCGCGCCAGTGCGCAACTCGACAATCCGCCCCAGCTCAGCATGCTGCAAACCTTCCGGGCTTCGCCAGGCGGGTAACGCCGGTAACGAAGCCTGGCAAGCACTCAATAGCGCGGCAACCAGCAATAAAATAATGCGCATAACGATGACCTTAGCGGGCAATGATTAACGGATGACCACGCTCTGGATGCTGCTGTATCAGCACCTCTAGCCCGAACACAGCCTGCAACGGCTCGGGGCGAAGCACTTCCTCAGGGCTACCGAGCGCATGAGGGCGACCGCGCTCCAGCAGCAACAGGCGGTCGCAATAACGCGCAGCTAGATTCAGATCATGCAGGATTACCAGCACTGCCGCCCCTTGTTCAACAAAAGCGCGCATGGCCTGCAGCGTGGTGTGCTGATGCAGCGGGTCAAGCATTGAGGTCGGCTCATCGAGCAGCAGCATCTGCCCCTCACCACCGGGCCAGAGCTGCGCCAGCACCCGCGCCAGGTGCACGCGCTGACGCTCACCGCCGGATAATGCCAGGTAACTGCGCCCGGCCAGGTGCAACGCATCAGCCGCCTCCAGCGCCTGCTTGATGATTTGCGCATCTTTTAGCTGGCCGCTGGCATGGGGCAAACGGCCCATGGCCACCACTTCCTCTACACGAAAGGCAAAGTTCAACGTCGAGGTTTGCGGTAACACTGCCAGGCGTTGCGCGCGCTCGCTGCCCGGCCAGTCCTGCAAGCGCCGCTGATCCAGCCAGACATCGCCGTGACTCGACTGCAGCTCACCACACAACGCACCGAGCAAGGTGCTCTTGCCGGCGCCATTGGGGCCCAGCACGCCGAGCACCTCGCCAGGGCGCAGCTCCAGGTTGATATCCGCCAACACCGTGCACGGGCCGCGCTGTACAGCCAGATTTTCCGCGCGCAGCATCAGGTACGCCCTCGCAATAACAGATAGAGGAAGAACGGCGCGCCAATCAGCGCCGTGACAATACCAATCGGCAATTCGGCCGGAGCCAGCACCAGTCGCGCCGCCAGATCGGCCAGCAGTAACAGGCTGGCACCCGCCAGAGCCGAGGCCGGCAACAGCACGCGATGATCCGGCCCGACCAGCAGACGCACCAGATGCGGCACCACCAAACCGATAAAGCCGATCATCCCCGCCGCCGCCACCGCCGCACCAACGCCAAGTGCGGTGCAAAACACCAGCTCGGCCTTGACCCGCTCGACGGCAAACCCCAGGTGGCGGGCCTCGGACTCGCCCAGCAGTAAGGCATTCAGCGCCTTGGCCCGTCGTGGTAACCACAGCGCCACCGCGGCCGTGACCAGCAGCAACGGCCACAAGCGCGCGTAACTGGCGCCATTGAGACTGCCCAGGTTCCAGAACGTCAGGGTACGCAAGGTGGCGTCATCGGCCAGGTAGGTAAACAGACCGATGGCCGCGCCGGCCAGTGCCGTCAGCGCAATACCGGCCAAGAGCATGGTCGCCACATTGGTTTCGCCATCACGCCGGCCCAGGCGATAGACCAGCGCCGTCACGCCCAATCCACCGAGAAAGGCGAACAAGGACAATAGATAAGGTGCAAAGGCGTCCGGTAAACCACCGAGCGCAGCGCCACCCACAATGGCAATCGCCGCCCCCAGGGCCGCGCCGCTGGATACGCCGATCAAGCCGGGGTCAGCCAGCGGGTTGCGAAACAGCCCCTGCATTGCTACCCCGCACAGCGCCAGCACCGCGCCGACCAACAACCCCAGCAGCGTGCGCGGCAGGCGGATCTGCCCGAGGATCAGCTCGGCCTGGGCCAAATCATCACCCGGTTGCGCCAGGCCGAGCAGCCCCAGCGCCGCCTTGAGGGTATCCAGCAGCGGCAGACTGACCGGCCCCAAGGCCAGCGATAACCAGAGCGCGAGCGCCAAGAGTAGGCTCAGTGCGATAAACAGTGAGCGCGGTCGAATAACAGGATTCATGGCGTGGGCTTAGCTTCGGCGATCAGAGGTTGGCTGGCAGGATAAAAGGCTGCGGACAAGGCCGCCAGCCCATCCGGCAAACGCGGGCCGAGGCCACCGACTAGGAGCGTCGGGTCGAGCATCAGCAAACTTTGATTACGCGCCGCCCGGGTCGCCGCCAGCGCCGGGTTCTGCTGCAACAGCGCTTCACGCGCGGCAGCACCGGACAGGCTGCGATCGGCAATGATCACCACTTCAGGGTCAAGCGCCAGCAGGGCTTCGGTGGACAGCGCCTTGAAGCCACTATGACTGGCCAGATTGCGCCCACCGGCATGCTCGATCAACCAGTCGGCCGAGGTGTCCTTACCGCCCACCATCGGGCTAGCGCCGGCATGGCCGAGCAACAGCAGCACGCCAGGCGCCGCCTGCTGACGCTGTGCAATCACCAGCCAGTCGGCCTGCTGCTGCAAACGCTGCTGATAGGCCGCAAAGGCCTGATCGGCACGCTGCGGCTCACCCAGCAGGATGCCTATGCGCTGAAGGCTCGCCTGTAAACTGCTCAGATCGGCCTTGGACGAGAGCATTTCCACCCGCACACCGGCGCCACGCAACTGCGCCAGCACGGGTGGCGGGCCCATCTCCTCACTGCCGATCAACATATCCGGGCGCAGCGTCAACATGCCCTCGGCGGCCAGCTGGCGCTGATAACCGATGCTCGGCAAGGCGCGCAGCGATTGCGGGTGCTGACTGGTGCTGTCCACCCCGACCAGACGGCTTTCACCGCCCAGCGCCACCACCCACTCACTGAGCGAGCCGCCGGAACTGATCCAACGTTGCGGCAACGGTTCGGCGGCTAGCGCCGAATAACAGAACAAGGCACTCGCGCAGAGGGCGAACAAAGAATTAAGGCGTTTCATGAATGGCCTCTAGAAGAATGCGACTGTCCTGAATGCCCTGCTGTTGCAGCAGCGCCATCAGGTCGAGAAATGCCGACAGCGGTGCCTGACGATCCAGCGCCAGATCTAGACCTGCCGTGTTGTCGGCGGCAAAGGCTGCGGTCAGTTCGGTGCGCAGTGCGCTGAAATCCGCCTGCTGCATGCCGTTAAAGCGCCAATTACCTTCGGCGGAGAGCTGTATTTGCAGGCGCTCGCCACTGCCGGCACTCGCCGTGGGCAACGCCTCGCGGCTCTGCGGCAACTGCAAGGGCAGCTCCAGCAGTGGCGTTTGCGCAGTAAGCAGAAAGAACACCAGCACGATAAAAATCACATCGAGCAGCGGCGTCAGATCGGGCAACAGATTGCTCTGGGAGCTGCTGGCGGCGGGCAGACGAATCACGGCAACACCCACTGGTTAGCCAGTGGGCTACTGGTCAGTTCCAGCTCCAGTCCGTCTAACGCCAGTTGGCAGCGATTAAGCAGCGCCTGCACGCCTTCCAGGTAGCGCTCAGCCCACAAGGCAAAGCCCTGCCCCGCCGCCAGCGCCGGGATTGCAATCAGCAAGCCCCAGACCGTGGTATACAGCGCCTGCCACAAGCCATCAGCGAGCAACGCGGGGGTTACCGGGCTGTTCTGCACGGCGATATTGGCAAACATTTCCAGCATGCCCAGCACCGTACCGAGCAAACCCAGCATCGGTGCCAACATGCCGATCAGCTGCAGCAAGCGCAGCTGGCGATTGAGGCGCTGACGCTCCTCCAGCAGCCAGCAACCCAATAGCTCTTCACGCTGCACGGCCGGCAGAGCGCTGTGTTTAAGCAACAACGCCAGGCCATAGCGCCAGCCCTGGGCGCGGCCTTTACAGTGCTGACGATCGCAGGGGCGACAGGCACTGACAGCGGCCCGAGCGGCGGCTTGGCTCAGCGGCTGCAAGCTGATAAATAGCCAGAGCCGCTCCATAATCAGCGCCAAGGCCAGCAGCGAACACAGCGCCAGCGGCCAGCCCAAAGGCCCCATCGCACTCCACCACTGGCTCATCTCAGCACTCCAGCGCTTGCGCGCTTTCGGCCAGGGCGCGCCAGTCTTCACGTTCGGCAATGCCTGGCTTACGGGCGCCAAACAGCTGCACTACCAGCTCGCCATGGACATCGAAGGCTTCCCAGCTGGTGATCACGCCATCGCTGCTCGGCTTGCGCACCCGCCACAGCTCGGTCACGCCCTTGGTCTGCAGATGCAGATTGAACGCGGGGTCGAGCACGTTGAACCAGGCATCCATCCAGCGCAGGTTGCGCACCGGGCCGGAGTGAATCTGGATGCAGTGGCGATTGCCGACAAACACCATGATCGGCACTTCGCGCGCACCGGCCTGCTCCAGCAGTTTCGGCAACTCGCACACGTCCAGCGGCTCGGCCCATTCACGACCGGCCAGGCGTAGCGCCTGGGTGCGTGTGGTGCCGTGCTTTTTCAGCAGGGCGAAGAAATGGTGAGTGTCCTTAAGAGTCGACCAACCAACGCGCAGGGCGTTTACATCCACCAAGGTATCGACTTGCGCGGGCTGCACCTGGGATAAGGGTAATAGATCCAGCTCGACACGCTGCTGTTCCATGCGAAAACGCTGTAGCAACGGTGCCCAGGCACTTAGCTGGCTGTCATCGGTTAGAAAGACCTTGTGCACCGCGGTGCCTTGGCGATCGAACACCTGAATGCTGCGCTGGGTGCCTTTACTGGCCTGTTCCTCGATGGCAAACACGCTGGACCAGCCGCCAAGGAACAGGCGCAGGTCGATATCGGCCGAGACCACCAGGCCCATCTGTCCGTTACCGGTCACCGTCACTTCACGGTAATAACCTTTGCGCTCATGCACGCAATGCTCGTTACGGGTCAGCGCCATCACATAGCCCAGCTCGCCGAGCGCTGGCAGCAGCTGTGCCCAGTCAGGCTGCAAGCGCACAGCGTCGACATCGAGACGGCTGGCCACCAGTTCGGCTTCACTGACCGCCAGACGCTCGGCGGCATCGCGGGCACGCAGGCGCGGCTGCTCGCTGCGCAGCACCTGCCAGGCCAGATACAGGTCATTGCTGGGTGCGACGGATTGGGCGTGTGTGCTCATGGAAAACTCCTTGGTGATTAATCAACGGCTCGCCGTCAAAGCGAACTGAATAGGGATCTGTACGCGACTCGGCACGGCCTGGCCGCCTGTTCTTTCAGGGTTAAAACGCCACTTGGCAACCGCCTCCAGGGCAGCGCGATCGAGGCTGTCCACCCCCGAGGAACGCAGCACATTCAGGCTGCGCTGCTGACCGTGCTCATCCAGGCGCACCTCGACCAGCACCACGCCCTGCTGGTTACGCCGCCGCGCCTGGGACGGGTAATTCGGCTGGCGTGGCGGCTCACGAAAACTCGGTTTAGTGCTGAGCACTTCAGCGGTCGGTTGCGCGGCAACCGGCTTGGCAATCGGCTTGGCGGGCGCAGCCGGAGCAGCACCCACATGCGCAGGAGTCTCGTTGGGTAACTTGCTTGCCAACACCGGCGCGGGTTGGCGCTTGGCCGGCGCAGCCGCTTTCACCGCTGCTGGCTTGGCGACTGGCACCTGCGCTACGGGCTTGGCTGGCGGGACCTTGCTCGGCACCACGACCTGGCGTTGCTGTTGCGGTTGCGGTTGCGGTTGCGGCGGCTTGGTCGCTGCCGGCGGAGCCTGTTGCAACACGGCTGCCAGGCGTAACACCTGAGGCGCATCAAGGGTTTGCGCCGTACTCAAGGCTGGCGGCTGCATATCGCCATGCAGCCGCCAGCCGGCGACATGCAGCGCCAATGACAGCAACAAAAACAACGACAAACGCAGCATGCGGACACTCGGTTAGTTCGAATCAAATCTATTTGATAATTATTTGCATTCGCATGTCAATGTCGTTTAGGTTTGCCGCCGATGCCAACCCGGTGGTCAGAGAAACCACCCGTACGATCCTGGAGCCCCCATGCACAGAAGTCCTCCATTCGCGCACCGCCCATGGCTTGCCCTGCTGTTACTCAGCCCATCGTTGGCCCTTGCCGCCGAGAAAGCGCCCAACCAGTTCGATACGGTGACCGTTACGGCCACCCGCACCGAGCAGACCCTCGATCAGGTGCCGAGTACCGTATCGGTACAAACCGAACGCGATATCGATCAGAAGAACGTGAAGAACATCCAGGATCTGGTGCGCTATGAGCCTGGCGTGTCCGTGAGCGGTGCTGGCAGCCGCTTCGGCCTGGCGGGCTTCACCATCCGTGGTATTGGCGGTAACCGCGTGCTGACCCAAGTGGATGGTGTGCCGACCCCAGATGCCTTCACCTTCGGTCCCTTCCTCGATGCGCGGCGCAATTACGTCGACCCGGACACCGTGAAGCAAGTGGAAATCATCCGCGGCCCGGCCAGTTCGCTGTATGGCAGCGACGCGATTGGCGGCGCGGTGAGCTTCCTGACCAAGGATGCAGGCGACTATCTGGATGAGGGTGACGACGTCTACGCGCGCCTCAAGACCGGTTACAACGGCGCCGACGACAGCTGGATGCGCAGCACTACCCTGGCCGCACGCAAAGGTCAGCTCGATGGCCTGCTGCACCTCGGCCGTCGCGACGGCCAGGCTCAGGACACCTTTGGTGGCCGTGGCGGCATCGGCGCGGCGCGTGAACAAGCCAACCCGCAGGACTATCGTGCGGACAATCTGCTGGCCAAGCTCGGTTGGAGCTACAACGACAACGACCGTCTGCAGCTGACCTATGAGACGTTGGAAGACAGCGCCAACACCAACGTGCTCAACGAGTACAGCACGACTGCTACCGTGCGTACCTCCGACGCCACGGATGACACTGACCGCCAGCGCGTCAGCCTGCAACACCAGTTCGACCTGGGCAGCGTGATCGCCGATCGCGCCGAATGGCAGCTGAGTTATCAGGACAGCCAGATCCGCCAGCGCACCGAGCAGACCCGTTTCAGCGGCGGTACCCTGCGTGAACGTAGCCGCGATTCCACTTATGAGGAGAAGCTGTGGGCATTCAATGCCAAGTTCGACAAGTTGTTCGAAATCGGCATCGCCAAGCACCAGCTGATCTACGGCTTCGACGTCAAACGCCTGGACAGCAGCGACCTGCGTCGCGGCCGCGAAGTCTTCGCCAGCAATGGTTTGCCGGTGCCTGCCATCCCAGGCGATGAAACCTTTCCACTGAGCGACTTCCCCGACCCGACGTCCACCGAGTACGCGCTGTTTGCCCAGGACAATATCGAGATTGGTCGCTGGACCCTGTTGCCGGGCTTGCGCTACGACCACTACGAGATGAAGCCGGACGTGACTCCGGAATACCTCAACAGTAAGCCAGTCAACAACAACCCTGCCGATTACAACGACGACGCGATCTCGCCCAAGTTTGGCGTGACCTACCAGCTCGATGACGCCCACAGCGTTTACGGCCAGTACGCCGCTGGCTTCCGCGCGCCCAATGCGGTGGATATCTTCGGTGAGTTCATCAACTTTGCCCG
The DNA here is from genome assembly GCF_034653255.1 of Pseudomonas spirodelae. Taxonomy (NCBI): domain Bacteria; kingdom Pseudomonadati; phylum Pseudomonadota; class Gammaproteobacteria; order Pseudomonadales; family Pseudomonadaceae; genus Pseudomonas; species Pseudomonas spirodelae. The sequence continues at coordinate 22,167 of NZ_JAYEET010000035.1, forward strand.
CGGCTACCAGACCATCGCCAACCCCGACCTCAAGGCCGAAACCAGCGACAGCTACGAGCTCGGCCTGCGTGGTAAATACAGCGCGGGCAGCTTCGGCCTGGCGCTGTTCTACAACCGCTACGACGACTTTATTGAGCAGGTCACCCTGGCCAATGATCCGACTGGCAACGGCCGTATGACCTTCCAGTACCAGAACCTGGATCGCGTCACCATCCGCGGCGCCGAAGCCAAGGGCGAGTTGTTCCTTAACAGCGTTGGCCTGCCGGACGGCACCCGCCTGCGCGGCTCGATTGCGTATGCACGTGGCAAAGATGAAGCCAGCGGCCAGCCGATCAATAGTGTCGATCCACTGAAAGCAGTATTCGGTCTCGGCTATAACGCGCCAAGCGGGCGGTTCGGCGGCGAGCTAGCCTGGACCCTGGTGGCAGCCAAGGAGCGTGTCGACGAAACCCAGATCGCCAACCAGTACGAACCATCGGGCTACGGCCTGCTCGACCTGACAGGCTACTGGCAGGCGACTGAGCAGTTCTCGGTCAACGCCGGCCTGTACAACCTGGGCGACAAGCAATACTGGCAGTGGGGTGATGTGCGCAGCCTCACCGAAAACAGCGCCAGCCTGGGCCGCTTCAGCCAGCCGGGCCGCCACGCCGCCGTCAATCTGGTCTGGGAGATCTGAGCCGCAACACCTCTAGTGCGCGATTAACCCGCCGCGATAAAGCGTTCCATTTGGCGCACGGATGCGCCCTGCTCTTTCACTTCCGCGCCAGGGCGGCATAATGCCGGCCTGTCGGGGAGGTTCCTATGTTGCGTTTATGTGCACCGGATGAGTTGGCTGAAGGCCAGAGCCGGGGCTTCGAGTTAGCTGAAGAGAAGCTGCTTGCCGTGCGCAAGGACGGTCAACTGTATGCCTATCGCAATCGCTGCCCGCACCGTGGCATCTCCCTGGAATGGCTGCCCGACCAGTTTCTCGACGCCAGCGCCAGCCTGATCCAGTGCGCCACCCACGGCGCACTGTTTCTGATCGAATCCGGCGAATGCGTCGCTGGCCCCTGCGCCGGGCAAGCACTGCAAGCACTGGCCATCCGCGAGGATGATCAGGGCATCTGGGTCGACCTGCCTGCATAAGCCTTTGTTGGGAGCGGAAGGCCGCGCAGGTTGAGCGCAGCGCTGCCCATCAATCAGCCGCTGTATCAAACCGACTGCATGGGTAGCGCAAGCTCAACCCATCCTAAGGGCGGGCGTTTAATCCTACTGGAGTACAGAGACGTTAGAGCCCGGCAGCGTGCAAGCGCTGTGCATGCTCAACAAACAGCTTTACCGGCTCAGCGCCTTTGCCGACCAGGCCGAAGGTTTGATTGATAATGTCGAAGTGATCCAGCGGGTACTGATCACCGATCACCGTGCCCAGGTGCGAGCTGTAGCGCCCGACCATGCCATCGCACTGCCCCACCTCACGCTTAAAGGTGCGCGCAAAAAGCCGGCAGGCAACATTCGGCCCATCGAAACGGTTGCCACCTTTGTTGGTGATGCCTAGCTGCAACGTGCCGGACCAGGAGTAGTAGCGCACGCCATTGACCTCGGCTGCGCCCTCACCGCCCCAGGTGTCAGGCAGGCCTTGCGGGTACTGCACGTTGAAAGCGGCCACACCTTCCTGAGTTAACGACTGCTGCGCCGCGCTGACATCCATCGGCAGCGGCTCGCCCTTATAGCCGCGCTCCAGCCAGGCCATGCAACGCGCTACACCACGTAACACGGCACTCAACACACGCTCACGCAGGCTGCCATGTGGCGCTTTGCGCGTAAGAAAATCCGCCAGTTCCGAGCCATGGTTGGGGCCAGCTACCGATGTGACAGAAGCCACCCACTCAGGCTTCACCGCGGCGGCATAACGCGCCGTCAGCGCGCCCTGGCTGTGGCCGATCAGATGGACCTTTTCGGCGCCGGTCTGCTGCAAGACATCGGCAATGCGCAGCAGCAATTGCTCACCGCGCACCTCGGTGGAATGCACCGAAGACACCAGCACCGGGAACACCTGCGCGCCAAGCCGGCGCAACGCCGAGACGATGCCGTACCAGTAGGGGTAGCCGAGCAGGCTGACAAAACCAAGCAAGCCGGGCACCAACACCAGCGGGTAACGGGGAGCGGATGATGACGTCATGGCTAACCTTCCTGGTAATTGAAGCCTTGAGCATCCACTAACCAGGCTACAAATAGCCAGCGCATGGAAATTGAGCGGTAACAACCGCTCAATTTCACAGCACTGTGGTCACGGTTTAAACCTGTGCAGACAGGGCCTTAGCTGGCGGACAGCGGTACACCCAGATCCGCTTGAGCACCGTGGCGAACTGCCGCCACAAGCTGCCGTTGTTGTAGACCTGGCCATAACGCTCGGCAATCTCGCGGACCTCCACGGCCAACGCCGCATAGCGCCGCGCCGGCAAGTCGGGGAATAGGTGGTGCTCGATCTGGTGGCTGAGATTGCCGGTGAGGATATGAAACAGCGGCCCGCCGTTGAGGTTGCTGGAGCCGCGTAATTGGCGCAGGTACCAGTGGCCACGGCTCTCGCCGACTACCGACTCCTTGCTGAATACCGCCGCCTGCTCGGTAAAGTGACCGCAGAAGATCACCGTAAAGGTCCACAAATTACGAATCAGGTTGGCCACAACGTTACCGGCCAATACCGCCAGGGCATTGGCCCCGAGCAGCAGCGCCAGCAGCGGGAAGAACAGGTAATCCTTGCCCCACTGCCGCAATACCTTGGCGTTGAATTGCTTGATCAGCGGGCGCACCTCCTCCTTGCTCATCTTGCCTTTATAGACCTTGTCCAAGCGCAAATGCTGGATCGCCACCGAGTACTGAAACAGCACGGCCTGAATCGTCACCCACAGCGGCTGCCAGCGGTAGAACGGCTTCCAGCGTTGCTCGGGAAACAGCCGCACCACGCCATAGCCCACGTCATCATCCATGCCCAACACATTGGTCCAGGTGTGGTGCACATGGTTGTGGGTGTGCCGCCAGAAATCACTGGGCCCGGCGATATCCCACTCATAGCTGCGCCCTGAGAGATCGGGGTCATTCATCCAGTCGTACTGACCGTGCATGACGTTATGGCCCAGTTCCATGTTCTCCAGAATCTTGCCCAGTCCCAGCAAGGCCGTACCCAGCAGCCAGGTTGGCGGAAACCAGCCCAGCATCAGCAGGCCGCGCCCACTCCAGCAACAGAAGCGCACCGCAGCACGAATCCGCCGGATATAACGCGCATCCACCTCGCCCAGATCAGCCAGGGTGCGTTGACGCAAGGCGTCCAGCTCCTGGCCGAACGCATTCATTTCATCCACAGAAAGCTCGCGATCACCACGCATGGGCCTCTCCTTTAAAGATCAATTTCAACATCGCTATGCGCTGCGCTGACACACAGGCGAATGGGTTGTCCCGGCTCACTGAATAACGCGTCACTGCGCAAATCGCGCACCGTGCCACTGACCAAGGTGCAGGTGCAGCTGGCGCAGATGCCCTGACGACAGCCATACGCCGGCTTCAACCCCTGCGCCTCCGCGTGTTCCAGCAAACTGCGCTGGTTATTGGCAAGCGCCTGCTGGTGGCTGCGGGCAAAACCCAGGCGCACCTGGCGCTCACTGATGTCGCGGCTAAGCGCGGGCGGCGTGAAGGCTTCGACCTGCAGCGCACCGGGTAACCCGGCGGCCTGCCACCACTGCTGCACCTGGGCAACAAACCCCGCCGGGCCACAGGCCAGTACACGGCGTTGCTCCAGCTCCGTTACGGCGGCCAGATGCGCTGAGGTGAATCGTCCTGCCAAGTCGCCCGCTTCAGCTCTGGCAGCCGTTAGCGACCAGCGCACCTGCAGATTGCTGTGTTGCGCCTGCAAGGCCTGCAACTCGGCAACAAAACCGCGCTGACCCTGCTCACGCACGTAATGCAGCAAGGTGATTGGCGCACTGAAGCCTTGCGCCAGAGCGGTGCGCAACAGACCCAGCAGCGGCGTGATGCCACTGCCGGCGGCCAGCAGCAACACACCTTGTTGCGCAGCGGGCCAGCTCAGTTCGCCATAAGCCTGCCCCAGCTCCAGCACATCGCCCACCGCCAAACGCTCAAGTAGAAAGGGCGATACCCGACCACCGGCCTGATGCTTGATGGCGACCTGCACGCTGCAGTCCGCTTGCACTGCCGTCAGGCTGTAACTGCGGCTCAGGCGTACACCGTCACGTTCAAGATAAAGCTGCAAATGCTGCCCCGGCTGCGCGCCGCGCCAGTTGCCATTGGCGCGCAGGGTCAGTTCGAGCATGTCGTCGGCCACCCATTGGCGTTGCGTAACGCGTGCAAATACGCGATTCAGACGCAGCGCCGGGTGCAGCAGCGCCAGCCCAGCGTCAACATCGCTCTCACGTAACCAGCCACGGGCAACCAACAAGCGCAGCGGATACAACAGGCTGGCGAGCCCACGCACCCAGGCAAAAGGAAAAAGGGCCATGCCAATACTCCAGTGAACAATTGTGCACTAGGCTGGCAGAGCCACTTTATTCAGTCAACACTTGTGCACTCAACACACAGAACCCAACGCCGACTCGACGCAACCAATGACTATTCATCAGCACCGGTTAGCGTTTGATCGCAGCTACACCCCGCCTGCCCCCATTTTGTGCAGCAACACGGCTTGCACTGAAACGGCAACAGCCCCTAGAGTGCTGCGCTGATTTCGCCATGCAGAGCCAGGCAGCTTGAAACCACTCCAACCGCGCGCCGAACAAAAACTGCAAACCCGCCACGCCCTGATGGACGCAGCGCGGAGCCTGATGGACAGCGGCCGCGGCTTTGGCAGCCTGAGCCTGCGCGAGGTGGCGCGCTGCGCCGGCATCGTGCCGACCGGCTTCTACCGGCACTTCGAGGACATGGACGCTCTGGGCTTGGCGCTCGTGGCCGAAGTGGGCGAAACCTTTCGCGAAACCATCCGCCAGGTTCGCCACCACGAATTTGAAGTGGGCGGCGTGATCGACGCCTCGGTGCGCATCTTCCTCGACGCGGTGGCGGCCAACCGTTCGCAGTTCCTGTTTCTCGCCCGCGAGCAGTACGGTGGCTCGCTACTAGTCCGCCAGGCCGTTGGCGCACTGCGCGAACGCATTACAGCCGACTTGGTGGCAGATCTAGCCGCCATGCCGAAACTGCAGCACTTCGATGCCCCCGCGCAGAATGTAATCGCCGACCTGGTGGTGAAAACCGTGTTCGCCACCCTGCCCGAGCTGATCGACCCACCCGCAGCGCCCCTGCCGACGCACGCCTCGCCCGAGGTCAAGATGATCGAGCAGCTGCGCTTTATCTTTATCGGCGCCAAACACTGGCAAGGGCTGGGCCAGTCGACCCGCTAACACGCACCAAAACGACTCACCCGCACCCGCAGCGCACCAAAGCAGCCCCAAGCAGTGCACGGTAAACTGGCACGCAGTGCCCGCAAAGCCTCGTTGCGCCTGGGCTCAACACGGATTGGCAAGCCCCTTGCTCTGTAACCGGCATTGACCTGCCGGAAGCTGCCCCATGTTGGTGATCCACCGCCGTATTGCCGCCCAGCCGCGCTGGGACGCCGAACTCGAACTGAGCTTCGAGGCCCGCAGCAAAAGCCGCCTGCGCTGCTTCAGCCGCACCGGTGAAGACGTCGGTCTGTTCCTCGAACGCGGCCAACCCGCCCTGCATGACGGCGAATGCCTACAGGCCGAAGATGGCCGCATCGTGCGCGTCATTGCCCGGGCCGAGCCGTTGCTGCACGTGACCTGCGCCAACCCTTTCGAACTGATGCGCGCCGCCTATCACCTGGGCAACCGCCACGTCGCCCTGCAACTCGGTGATGGCTGGCTGCGCCTGCCGGATGACTACGTGCTCAAGGCCATGCTCGAACAGCTTGGCGCCACAGTGGAAAACGTCGAGGCGCCCTACCAACCCGAACAAGGTGCCTATGGCGGCGGTCACCACCACTCGCATGCCGGCGATGCCGAATTCAGCTACGCACCGCGCTTGCATCAGTTCGGTGCGCGCAAGTGAATAAAGCCTGGCAGCTGCTCCGGCTCGCCAGCCCGCAGTTGCCGATTGGCGGGTACAGCTATTCCCAAGGCCTGGAAATGGCGGTCGAACAAGGCTTGGTCAGCGACTCGGAAAGCGCCCAGCGCTGGATTGCCGATCAACTGCTACTGAATCTCGCGCGCTTTGAGGCGCCCTTGCTGCTCGCCCATTGCCAAGCCGCCGCCAGCGAAGACTGGGCGCAACTGCGCAACCTGGCCGAACAACAACGCGCCAGCCGCGAAACCCGCGAACTGCGCCTGGAAAGCCGGCAGATGGGTTACTCCCTACAACAACTGCTGAGCGGCCTGCCGGAACTCGACGAGCCGGCGCAGCAGCTATTCAGTGATTTGGACGAACCGGGCCTGGCCGTGGGCTGGGCCCTGGCCGCCCGCGCCTGGCAGATCAGTCCTGAGGATGCCCTCGCCGCCTGGCTGTGGGGCTGGCTGGAAAACCAGCTGGCGGTGCTGATGAAAACCCTGCCGCTGGGCCAGCAAGCCGCCCAGCGTCTGACCTCGCAACTGCTGCCGCTGCTCGATCAGGCGCAGCGCCAAGCCAGTGAGCTGCAACCGCAACACTGGGGCAGCGCCGCCTTCGGCCTGGCCCTGGCGAGCATGGCGCACGAGCGCCAGTACAGCCGTTTATTCCGTTCTTGATGATAAGGAAGCCTTAAAGATGAACAGCCAACCCCTGCGTATCGGCATCGGTGGCCCGGTCGGTTCCGGCAAGACGGCCCTGACCCTGGCCCTGTGCCTGGCCCTGCGCGAGCGTTACAACCTGGCGGTGGTGACCAATGACATCTACACACAGGAGGACGCGCAGTTTCTAGTGCGCAACGAGGCCCTGGCCCCAGAACGGATTATCGGCGTGGAAACCGGCGGCTGCCCGCATACGGCGATTCGCGAGGACGCCTCGATCAACCTGGAAGCGGTCGATCAACTCAATCGGCGTTTCCCAGGCCTTGACCTGATCATCGTCGAATCCGGCGGTGACAACCTCTCGGCCACCTTCAGCCCGGAACTGTCGGACCTGACCATCTATGTGATCGACGTATCTGCCGGCGACAAGCTGCCGCGCAAGGGCGGCCCGGGCATCTGCAAGTCCGACCTGCTGGTGATCAACAAGGTCGACCTGGCCCCGCTGGTCGGCGCCTCGCTTGAAGTGATGGAGCGCGACACCCTGAAGATGCGCGGCGACAAGCCGTTTGTGTTCAGCAACCAGAAAATCGGCCAGGGACTCGATCAGATCATCGCCTTTATAGAACGACACGGCATGCTCACCGCAGCCTGATTACGCCCAACACTCAGTCAAGGAGACACCCCATGAACCTGCGCAAAACCATGTTCGCCATTGCCCTGTTTCTCAGCCCAGCAGTGGCGTTCGCCCATGCCGGCCACGACCACTCAGGGCTCACGGCCGGTCTAGCCCACCCGGTATTCGGCCTCGACCACCTGCTGGCGATGCTCGCCGTAGGCCTGTGGGCCGCGCAGCAATCCGGCGCGGCGCGCTGGGCGTTACCGCTGACTTTTGTTGGCAGCATGCTGATCGGCGGTCTGCTCGGTTTTAACGGCCTGCAGATTCCGCTGATGGAAACCGGTATCGCTGCCTCCGTATTGGCTTTCGGCCTGCTGGTGGCCGTGGCCATCCGCCTACCGATGCTGATTGCCGTCGCCCTGACCGCCGTATTTGCCCTGACCCACGGTGTCGCCCACGGCCTTGAGCTGCCCGCACTGGCCAGCCCATGGGGCTATGCCGCAGGTTTTGTCGTCGCCACCGCTGCCCTGCATGCCAGCGGCTACGCCCTGGTGCGCCTGTTACCACACGCGGCTGCGCCTATAGTGCGAGTGCTTGGCGCGGCATCGGCACTGACCGGCGCATGGTTGTTGGCCGGCTAATCAGATTGACTGGGTGGGTGCTGCTGGCGCCCACCCACTCCTCGCCAGCCGGCCCTGACCGCAAAGGTCGCTAGGCTGGCGTATTTCGCCTCTCGCTCAGGCGCCGTGTCTTTGTCATAGTCGAGGCGTATCCACAATCCCTTATTCGATTGCTACGGACTCTCCTCATGCTGCGCGTCGCTCGCTTTCTAGTTGCCCCGCTCCTGCTGCTGGCCGTCGCCCTCGGTGTACTGGCCCTGACCAGCAAGCCGGCCCAATCGATGGCAGTACTCAGTCGCTTTGCCGAGCAACCGCTGGTCATCGCTCACCGTGGCGGCAAAGGTCTGTGGCCGGAGAACAGCCTGTTTGCCTTCCAGCGTGCCAGCGCCCTGGGCGTGGACATGCTGGAGATGGACCTGCACCTGTCCAGTGACGGCGAGCTGGTGGTGATTCATGACCACACCCTAGAGCGCACCACCGACGGCGAAGGCCCGGTTGCCGCGCTCAGCCTGGAGCAGTTACAAGCGCTGGACGCTGGCTACAACTGGAGCGCCGATGGTGGCCAGAGCTACCCCTATCGCGGCCAAGGCATCCGCATCCCAAGCTTTACCGAAGTGCTCGACAGCCTTCCGGGTACGCCCAAAGTGATTGAGATCAAGGTGCCGGACGTCGGTATGGAAGCGCAGCTGTGTGAGGCCCTTGAGGCGCACAAGCAACGTGATCAGGTCATCGTCGGCAGTTTTTATGACCGCAGCCTGCAGTTGTTCCGCGAACACTGCCCCGGCGTTGCCACCTCCGCCGGCCCTGGTTCAGTGCGCTTACTGGTGGCGCTCAACTGGCTGGGCCAGGGCCGCTTGCTGTCACCCTCCTACCAGGCACTGCAAATTCCTGAGGCCCATGGCGACCTTGTTGTGGCCAGCACCAGCCTGTTACGGACCGCCGCACAGCGCGGGCTGAACGTGCAGCTGTGGACCATCAACGAACAGCCGGATATGCGCCGCCTGCTCGACCAAGGCGCACGCGCCCTAATCACTGATTACCCGGACCGCGCCCTGCAGGTACTGGGGCGCTCGACCCGGATCAGCGCCCTGGAAAACTAAGCGCCGCCTGATAAGCGGCGACGCATCAGCCCTGCGCGGCTAATACCACCACACCCAAGCTGTACAAAAAACAACCTACAGCGTCCAGCGCCCGCCCGCTGTGGCCTGGACGCAAGCGTGCGCAGCTTATCCACAGATCGCTCCACAGTAACTTGGGATAAGTTATCCACCGCACCCCTTAAGCGTGTGGAAAAGCCTGCAAATAACGCGATTATTGCTTGACGCAGCAGGCTTAAAATGACGCTTTTCAACACCACAACAGACTGATCAAAAAACAAACAACCTTCGTAAAGCCTCGCCTTACATGGCCTACAGACAGACATACCAGAGTTATCAACAGCTCTACCCACAGTAGCCGTGGACAACTTCAGCGCTACCCCATCACAACCTGAATAACCAGACTAATTTGTGCTTTAGACGATAATCCGCACGCTGATCAAAAAACATACAACTCGCGCAAAGCCACGCACAACAAGGCTTACAAGCAGGCATACCAGAGTTATAAACAACTCTACCCACAGTAGTCGTGGACAACTTTAGCGCCGCGCCCTGAAATTCGCCTGTACAACCCAGCCAAGCTGTTGTTTATGCAGCAAATTATCGACTGATCAAAAAACATACAGCAGCCGCTAACAGCCACACCACTAGGCCTTCACGCGTATACGCCCACCTTATCCACAACTCGACCCACAGTCTTTGTGCACAACTACCCGCACGTGGCAGCAGTGCTGTGTATAAAAGCGCATCGGCTTTTACCTATGGACCTTATCGAGACAATCAACAGCCCCACGCCGGGGCTCAGGCGTAAGGTAAATGCTCCCCATCAAGGAGCTTTCCCATGCGATTTAATGACCTGTTACGCAGCCTGCTCGCCACCTACGCCAGCGGGGCCAGTGGCAGCAGCGGCGAGTAAACCACTCAGCCATCTCACTGCGCAGCGGCAAACCTCGGCTGGCCAGCGCTGGCTGATGCGGGCTGACTCACGTATAAATCTGCGGATTGTCGTCGACCGCGCTGTCAGGCGATTGGCCTCTCAGAAACCGTAGAAAGGAATCCGCCCTATGGCCGGCGCCAGCCTGTTAACCCTGCTCGATGACATCGCCAGCGTGCTCGACGACGTCGCCCTGATGACCAAAGTCGCGGCGAAGAAAACCGCAGGCGTACTGGGTGACGATTTGGCACTAAATGCCCAACAAGTCACCGGCGTGCGCGCCGAGCGTGAACTGCCGGTGGTGTGGGCAGTGGCCAAAGGCTCCTTTCGCAACAAACTGATCCTGGTACCGGCCGCCTTATTGATCAGCGCCTTTGCACCGTGGGCGGTCACACCGCTGTTGATGCTCGGTGGCGCATTCCTCTGCTACGAGGGCTTTGAGAAGCTCGCGCACAAGGTTCTGCACAGCCAGGCTGAGAGCCAGAGCAAGCATGACGAACGGCGCACGGCCGTGGCTGACCCAGCAGTGGATTTGGTGGCGTTCGAGCAAGACAAGATCAAAGGTGCAATCCGCACCGATTTTATTCTCTCGGCGGAAATTATCGCCATCACCCTTGGCACCGTGGCCATGGCCAGCTTCGGCAAGCAAGTTGTGGTGCTGTCCGGTATCGCCATTTTGATGACGGCTGGGGTGTATGGCCTGGTGGCAGGCATCGTCAAACTCGATGATGCCGGGCTGTTTCTCAGCCAGCGCAGCGGCGAAGGCTTGGGCGCGCGCCTGCAACGCAGCCTGGGCAGAGGCCTGCTACTGACAGCGCCGTACTTGATGAAAGGGCTGTCAGTCGTGGGTACAGCGGCAATGTTTATGGTCGGCGGCGGCATCCTTACCCACGGCGTACATGCCGCGCAGGTGTGGATCGAGCAGTTGGCGCAGAGCGTGGCCGCTAGCAGCGGCCTACTGGCAGCGCTGCTGCCCACCCTGCTGAATGCTGGGATAGGGGTCATTGCCGGGGCCGTCGCGCTGCTGCTGGTAAGCCTGGCAACGCGCCTGTGGCACAAGCTGAAACCGGCTAAACCCTCGGCATAAACCGCAACCGCTGTTCAGGCTTAAGCACAACGCTAGCCAACAACAGAGGCCGTGCTGCGGATGTACGGCGCTGAATGCCGGCGGCAGGGCTTTAGCGGCGACAGCCTCCCCCCACCCAATAGCCAGCCTACGCAGAGCGCCACGCATCCGTTACCATCGCCAGCAATTAAGTGAAGAGATGCAGCATGTATATCTATCGACTGGTGCTGATCCTGGTAGTGGGGATCTATCTGTTTTCCCCCGCCATCATGGACTGGTGGATCGACCCCAACGGGGCCTGGTACCGCCCCTACCTGCTGTGGCTGATTCTGATCGTGGTGACCTTTATTCTGCAGAGCCAGCAAGATGCCGATGAACTCTGACCCTCTACGCCGCGCCGCCCTCCCTCTATTCGCCGAGCCAACCTGATGCTGACAAGCTTTAGCCTGAGCCAGCTGATCCTGATCAGTGCGGCCTACCTTCTTATTTTGTTCGGCGTGGCCTGGATCAGTGAACACGGCCTGATTCCGCGCTGGGTGATCCGTCACCCGCTGACCTACATCCTGTCGCTTGGCGTGTATGCCAGCGCCTGGGCGTTTTATGGCACGGTGGGCCTGGCCTACCAATACGGTTATGGCTTTTTGGCCAGTTACCTCGGCGTATCCGGGGCATTTCTACTGGCACCGGTGCTGCTTTACCCGATCCTGAAGATAACCCGCACCTACCAACTGTCATCCCTGGCTGACCTCTTCGCCTTCCGTTTCCGCAGCACCTGGGCCGGCGCCCTTACCACGGTATTTATGCTGGTCGGCGTACTGCCGTTGCTGGCCCTGCAGATTCAGGCGGTGGCGGACTCCATCGGCATCCTCACCCGCGAGCCGGTGCAGGAGCGCGTCGCCCTGGCCTATTGCGGGCTGATCATTCTGTTCACCATCCTGTTCGGCGCACGGCATATCGCCACCCGCGAGAAACATGAAGGCCTGGTGTTCGCCATCGCTTTTGAGTCAGTGGTCAAGCTGGTAGCGATCAGCATCATCGGCCTGTATGCCTTGTATGGCGTGTTCGACGGCCCGCAGGACCTGCAATCCTGGCTGGTACAGAATCAAGCGTCGCTGTCGAACCTGCACACCCCTCTGCAAGAAGGCCCCTGGCGCACGCTGTTGCTGGTGTTCTTTGCCTCGGCCATCGTCATGCCGCACATGTATCACATGACCTTTACCGAGAACCTCAACCCGCGCGCTATGGTCAGCGCCAGCTGGGGCCTGCCGCTGTTCCTGCTGCTGATGAGCCTAGCCGTACCACTGATTCTCTGGGCCGGGCTGAAACTGGGCGCAACTACCAACCCGGAATACTTCACCCTCGGCGTCGGCATTGCGGTCAACAGCCAGACCCTGGCATTGATTGCCTATGTCGGCGGGCTGTCGGCCTCCAGCGGGCTGATCATCGTCACCACCCTGGCGCTGTCGGGCATGGTACTTAACCATGTGGTGCTGCCGCTGTACCAGCCACCGTCGGAAGGCAATATCTACCGTTGGCTGAAGTGGACACGCCGCGCGCTGATCCTGCTGGTGATCATGGCCGGCTACGGCTTCTATCTATTACTGGGGGCTGAGCAAGACCTGGCCAACCTCGGCATCGTCGCCTTCGTCGCCACCCTGCAGTTCCTCCCCGGCGTACTCTCGGTGCTGTACTGGCCGGCGGCTAACCGCAAAGGTTTTATCGCTGGGCTGCTAGCAGGTATCGGCGTGTGGGTGGTGAGCATGCTGTTACCAATGCTCGGCAACCTGCAGGGTTTATACCTGCCCTGGTTCAACGTCATCTATGTGCTGGATGACAGCAGTTGGCACATGGCGGCGATCGCTTCGCTGGCCGCTAACGTGCTGGTGTTCACCCTGGTGTCGCTGTTCACCGAAGCCAGCGCGGAGGAGAAAAGTGCCGCAGAAGCCTGCGCCGTGGATAACGTCCGCCGCCCACAACGGCGTGAGCTGCTGGCCAATTCACCGCAGGAGTTCGCCGCGCAACTGGCCAAACCCCTGGGCGCAAAAACGGCTCAGCACGAGGTCGAACAAGCGCTGCGCGACCTCCATCTGCCGTTCGATGAAGGCCGCCCCTACGCCCTGCGCCGCCTGCGTGATCGCATCGAGGCCAACCTCTCCGGATTGATGGGCCCCAGCGTGGCCCAGGATATCGTCGAGACGTTCCTGCCGTATAAAGCCGGCAGCGAAACCTACGTCAGCGAAGACATTCACTTTATCGAGAACCGCCTCGAGGACTACCACTCACGCCTCACCGGGCTGGCGGCGGAACTCGACACCCTGCGCCGCTACCACCGCCAGACTCTGCAGGAACTGCCCATGGGCGTCTGCTCGCTGGCCAAGGATCAAGAAATCCTGATGTGGAACAAGGCCATGGAAGAACTCACTGAAATACCGGCGCAGCGCGTTGTCGGTTCGCGCCTGAGCACCCTGGGTGAGCCGTGGCGTAGCCTGCTGCAGAACTTTATCGAGCTGCCCGACGAACACCTGCACAAACAAAGCCTGGCCCTCGACGGCCAGACCCGCTGGCTCAACCTGCACAAAGCGGCCATCGACGAACCGCTGGCACCCGGTAACAGCGGCCTGGTGCTGCTGGTTGAAGACCTTACCGAAACCCAGATGCTCGAAGACAAGCTGGTGCACTCCGAACGCCTAGCCAGCATCGGCCGCCTGGCCGCCGGAGTGGCCCACGAAATCGGCAACCCGATCACCGGCATCGCTTGCCTGGCGCAGAACCTGCGTGAAGAGCGCGAAGGTGATAGCGAGCTGACTGAGATCAGTGAGCAGATCATCGAGCAGACCAAACGCGTGTCGCGCATCGTCCAATCGCTGATGAGCTTTGCCCATTCCGGCAGCCACCAGAACAGTGAAGAGCCGGTGTGCCTGGCCCAGGTCGCGCAAGACGCAATTGCCCTGCTGGCGCTCAATCGACAGAGTGTCGACGTGCAGTTCTTCAACCTCTGCGAAGCTGACCAGCGGGTGGTGGGCGACCCGCAGCGTTTGGCCCAGGTGCTGATCAACCTGCTGTCCAACGCCCGTGACGCCTCACCGCCAGGCAGCGCGATTCGGGTCAAGAGTGAAACCTTCGAACACACCATCGACCTGATCGTCGAAGACGAAGGCACAGGTATTCCCAAGGCCATCATCGACCGTTTGTTCGAGCCCTTTTTCACCACCAAGGAGGTGGGCAAAGGCACCGGACTGGGCCTCGCTCTGGTCTATTCGATCGTGGAAGAGCATTATGGACAAATAACAATCGACAGCCCGGCCGATCTAGAACTGCAGCGTGGCACCCGCATTCGGGTCAGCTTGCCGAGGCATGTCGAGGCGACGTCCCTAGCGACTCAAACCAGCTAATTGAGAGCATGCCTGCAAGGCTTTTCGCCCCGCGGCATGCCCCGAGACCGTCGAGAGACCAAATTAATGCCTCATATTTTGATCGTCGAAGACGAAACCATTATCCGCTCTGCCCTGCGCCGCCTGCTGGAGCGCAACCAATATGAAGTCAGCGAAGCCGGCTCGGTACAGGAAGCTCAAGAGCGTTTCAGCATCCCCAGCTTCGACCTGATCGTCAGCGACCTGCGCCTGCCGGGCGCACCCGGTACCGAAATGATCAAGCTCGGCCAGGGCACCCCGGTGCTGATCATGACCAGCTACGCCAGCCTGCGCTCGGCCGTCGACTCGATGAAAATGGGGGCGGTGGACTACATCGCCAAACCCTTCGACCACGACGAAATGCTCCAAGCGGTAGCGCGCATCCTGCGTGATTTCCAACAGACTAAAAGCGCGCCTGCAGCCGCTGCGGCCAACGCAAAAGCCGGCACCGACAAGGTGGTGGATAACAGCAACGGCGAAATCGGCATCATTGGCTCCTGCGCCGCGATGCAGGAGATGTACAGCAAGATCCGCAAAGTGGCGCCCACCGACTCCAATGTGCTGATCCAGGGCGAATCAGGCACCGGTAAAGAACTGGTGGCTCGCGCCCTGCACAACCTTTCACGCCGTGCCAAAGCGCCGCTGATTTCAGTCAACTGCGCGGCCATCCCGGAATCACTGATCGAGTCCGAACTGTTCGGCCACGAGAAAGGCGCCTTTACCGGCGCCAGCGCTGGCCGTGCCGGCCTGGTCGAAGCCGCCGATGGTGGCACCCTGTTTCTCGATGAAATTGGCGAGCTGCCTTTAGAGGCCCAGGCACGCCTGCTGCGAGTGCTGCAGGAAGGCGAAATCCGCCGAGTGGGCTCGGTGCAGTCGCAGAAGGTCGACGTGCGCTTGATCGCCGCGACCCACCGCGACCTGAAAACCCTGTCGAAAATCGGCCAGTTCCGCGAAGACCTGTATTACCGCCTGCACGTAATCGCCCTCAAGCTTCCCCCGCTACGCGAGCGCGGGGCTGACGTGAGCGAGATCGCCCGCGCCTTCCTGTTACGTCAGTGCACTCGCCAGGGTCGCCTCGACCTGAGTTTTGCGGCGGACGCCGAACAGGCCATCAGTCATTACCCCTGGCCGGGTAACGTGCGCGAGCTGGAGAACGCCATCGAGCGTGCGGTGATTCTCTGCGAGGGCAACAGCATCTCCGCCGAGCTGCTGGGTATTGATATCGAACTGGATGACCTTGAGGACGACTTCACCCTGCCCAGCCAAAATGGCGGCCCGGGACATGAACCCAGCGAGCCAACCGAAGATCTGTCACTGGAAGACTACTTCCAGCACTTCGTCTTAGAGCATCAAGACCACATGACCGAGACCGAACTGGCACGCAAACTCGGCATCAGCCGCAAATGCCTGTGGGAACGCCGCCAGCGTCTGGGCATCCCACGCCGCAAATCATCGGGTGCTACCGCAGACTAAGGCACCCGCGGTGACAGATGCGTGGGCCAGAGGTTCCACCATCTGTTACCCATTCAACACTTAGTAACAAAGGCCGGGTCTTATGGTAACGAAGGCCCGGCTTTTTTATGCCATCCGGCCACCCTCAACAGCACTCAAAGCCTTGAATATAAAGGGATTGTAAAAGATGGCACGGGTCCTGCTTTATTACTGGCACAAGAACAATAACAAGCATGCTCCAAACCTTATAAAAATAAGACGTACCGACTCCAGCACAATAAAAATAACGACGCGGAGGCGCAGCTAACTGATTCTTTTGGAAAGGATTTGCCTTTGGGGTTCGCCCCAAAACCAGGCCGAGAACAATAAAACTGCTCCAAGGCAGTGCCTGAACTGGTTGGATCACTGTGTGATCATGGCAGCGTCAGTATCCAAAGCAATACGTTTGCTCTTGATTCCCAACTTGGGAAATTTTCCAAAAGTCCCTGACTGGATGGAACGGGTAAATAAACAAAAACAACAAGCCCGCCATAATAATAAAAATAGAGCACGCACCAATTTGGGGGGGAGCTTCGGCTCCCCCAGTAGCTTCAAACTCCCCGCCTGCTGCAGTCTCCCTTCGTTTCCTGCACCAAACCCCAACTCAATGCTAAAATCCGCGCCATTCCTGCGGCCGACATATACTCTGGCCAGTCATTTCGTCAAACAGTGCCTCCCATGCTGAAAAAGCTGTTCAAGTCCTTTCGCACCCCCGCCCTCCGTGGCAAACATTCGCACAGCACGCCTGAAGTGCTGGGCAGCAGCCAACACCCGATCGAGCGCGGCGAAATCAGCCGCTATGCCATCAGCGTGGTTGAGCGCCTGCAGCAAGCCGGCTACCAGGCGTACCTGGTCGGTGGCTGTGTACGCGACCTGTTGCTGGACATCGAGCCCAAAGATTTCGACGTAGCCACCAGCGCCACCCCGGAGCAGGTGCGAGCCGAATTCCGTAATGCCCGGGTAATCGGTCGGCGCTTCAAGTTGGTTCACGTGCATTTCGGCCGTGAAATCATCGAAGTCGCGACCTTCCGCGCCAACCACCCCGAAGGCGATGAGGAAGAGAACAGCAACCTGTCTTCACGCAATGAGAGTGGCCGGATTCTGCGTGATAACGTGTACGGCAGCCTGGAAGACGATGCCCAGCGCCGCGACTTCACTATCAATGCGCTGTATTACGACCCGAGCACCGAGCGCATCCTCGATTACGCCAACGGCGTGCACGACATCCGCAATCATCTGATCCGCCTGATCGGCGATCCGACCCAGCGCTACCAGGAAGACCCGGTACGCATGCTGCGTGCGGTGCGTTTCGCTGCCAAGCTGGATTTCGACATCGAGAAGCACAGCGCCGCACCGATCTACAAACTGGCGCCACTGCTTGGTGGAATCCCCGCCGCGCGCCTGTTCGATGAAGTGCTCAAGCTGTTTCTGGCCGGTTATGCGGTCTACACCTATGAGCTACTGGTCGATTACGGCTTGTTCGGCCAACTGTTCCCGGCCAGTGCTGAAGCACTGAAACTCAACCCGGACTACACCGACCAGCTGATCCGCAATGCACTGGACAGCACTGACCAGCGCATTCAACAAGGCAAATCGGTCACCCCCGCCTTCCTCCTTGCGGCGCTGCTCTGGCCAGCTCTGCCGGCACGTGTCATTAAGCTGCAGAATCGCGGCATGCCGCCGATTCCGGCGATGCAGGAAGCGGCCCATGAACTGATCAGCGAGCAGTGCCAGCGGATTGCTGTGCCCAAGCGCTTCACCATGCCGATCCGCGAAATCTGGGACATGCAGGAACGCCTGCCACGTCGCAGCGGCAAACGCGCCGATACGTTGCTGGAAAACCCACGCTTCCGCGCCGGTTACGATTTCCTCCTGCTACGCGAGAGCGCAGGCGAAGAAACTGGCGGGCTTGGCGACTGGTGGACGCGCTATCAGGAAGTCAGCGATAGCGAGCGGCGCAACATGATCCGCGACCTCAGCAACAAAGATGACACTGCCGGCGCACCGCGCAAACGCAAACGCAGCAACAACAAGCGCAAGCGCGGCCCCGCAACTGATAGCAGCAATGCCCCAGCGGGTGAATGATGGAGCGCGTGTATATCGGCTTGGGTAGCAACCTGGCGACCCCACACGCGCAATTACGCAGCGCCCTGGCCGCCCTGGCCGCGCTGCCGCAGACCCATCTAGCTGCACAATCATCGCTCTACGCCAGCGACCCTCTAGGCCCGCCGGACCAGCCGCGCTACGTCAATGCCGTAGCTGCACTGGACACCGACCTCAGCCCACTGGCGCTGCTCGATGCGCTGCAAACCATCGAACTGGAGCAGGGCCGCACACGTAAGGCAGAGCGCTGGGGGCCGCGCACCCTCGATCTGGACATCCTGCTGTTCGGCGAACGCCAACTGGATGAGCCCCGCCTAACCGTGCCGCACTACCACATGCATGCCCGCGCGTTTGTCCTCTACCCACTGGCCGAGATCGCCCCAGCGCTGCATCTGCCAGATGGTCGCGCACTGTCTGAACTGCTCGATGCCTGCCCTTTTGTAGGGCTGGAGCGACTGGGCGAAGCCGCGTCGACCTAAGAAGCAGATATCCCGCGACAGCAGCCCCCGTGCCTATGCCCGGAGCAAAGCTACGAAGATTGGTGGTAACGCCAGTAACAAACCGGTAACACCTGCAATTGACTTCGAGTCTTCCCATCAGGACTATAGGCGTCCCGTTGCCCCGCACCGGTGCAATTTGCGGCCAATGCAGGCCAACTTGAAGCAGCACAACTGCTGACTGAACGCCTGAGCGAGGACAGTTTTCATGCCTGATGTAACCCTGACTACCCTGCAAAGCCTCAAGCAGAGCGGCGAGAAAATCGCCATGCTGACCTGCTATGACGCCACGTTCGCCCAAACGGCCTGCCAGGCCGGTGTCGATGTGCTGCTGGTAGGTGATTCCCTCGGCATGGTCTTACAAGGCCATGACAGCACACTGCCCGTCACCGTGGCCGATATGGCGTACCACACCGCCTGCGTCAAACGCGGCAACCAGGGCGCGCTGATCCTCGCCGACCTGCCGTTTATGGCCTATGCCACGCTGGAGCAGGCGTTGAACAACAGCGCGGCACTGATGCAAGCCGGTGCGCACATGGTCAAGCTGGAAGGTGCAGCCTGGCTGGCTGAGCCGATTCGCCAACTGGCCGAGCGCGGTGTGCCGGTGTGCGCGCACCTAGGGTTGACCCCACAAGCGGTGAACATCCTCGGTGGCTACAAGGTCCAAGGCCGCCAAGAGGCCTCTGCACGGCAGATGCGCGCTGACGCCATGGCCTTGGAACAGGCCGGTGCAGCGATGCTGCTGCTTGAGTGCGTGCCCAGCGGACTGGCTGCGGAAATTAGCCAGGCGGTGAAGATTCCGGTGATTGGTATCGGTGCAGGTTCGGCCACTGACGGCCAGGTATTGGTCATGCACGACATGCTTGGGCTGTCCCTGAGCGGCCGTGTGCCAAAGTTTGTGAAGAACTTTATGGCCGGCCAGAGCAGCATCCAGAATGCCATCAGCGCCTATGTCAAAGCGGTCAAAGACCAAAGCTTCCCAGCAGCCGAGCACGGATTTTCTGCATGAACACAGTTAAGAGCGTGCGCGAGTTACGCGCCGCTGTCGCCCAAGCCCGCTCCGAAGGTAAACAAATCGCCCTGGTGCCGACCATGGGCAACTTGCATGCCGGCCACGCCGCGCTGGTGGAAAAAGCCGCGCAGCGGGCGGACTTCGTGGTTGCCAGCATTTTCGTCAACCCGTTGCAGTTCGGCCCCAACGAAGACCTCGCGAGCTACCCACGGACCCTGCTTGCCGATCAGGAAAAACTGGTCGCAGCCGGCTGCCACCTGCTGTTCGCCCCGGATGTTACCGAGATGTACCCGCAAGGGACTGACGGCCAGACCCGCGTCAGCGTGACGGGCGTCTCCGAAGGCCTGTGCGGCGCCAGCCGGCCGGGGCACTTCGACGGCGTTGCGACTGTAGTCAGCAAGCTGTTCAACATGGTGCAGCCTGACTTGGCCATTTTCGGCCAGAAGGACTTCCAGCAACTGGCGGTAATCCGCACCCTGGTGCGTGACCTGAATATGCCGATCCAGATCATCGGCGAGCCCACCGTGCGCGCCGAAGATGGCCTGGCGCTGTCTTCGCGTAACGGTTACCTGAATGCCGAGCAACGCGAAGTGGCGCCAGTACTGTACCGCAGCCTGCAGGAAATGGCCGCGGCGATAAAGGCCGGTGAGCGTGATTACGCCAAACTGATCAACGCAGCGCAGGCACAACATAGCGCCGCGGGTTTCCGCCCGGACTACCTCGAAGTGCGCGAATCCAGCAGCCTACGCCCGGCATCACAGGATGATCGTCAGCTGGTAATTCTGTTGGCCGCCTCCATTGGTAACACCCGACTCATCGACAACCTGGCGCTCGACCTCGATGCGCCTGCTTGATTAGCCGGTTACCGGCTCGCGCACCTGCCAGTTACACTCAAGGCCCGGATCACTCCGGGCTTTTTTGCATAATTCGTCGCACCCAGCACAAGGAACACGCACCTATGGCCTATTACCAACAGCCGCATGACGTCACCTCTCTGCCTGCCTGGCAGGCGCTGCGCGAACACCGCGAGCAGATGAATGACTTCAGCATGCGCGAGGCCTTTGCCAGTGACCCGGAGCGCTTCAAGCGTTTCTCCCTGAGCAGTAGCGGCTTGATGCTGGACTATTCGAAGAACCTGATCGACGAAAAAACCCTAGCACTGCTGGTACAACTGGCCGAGCAAAGCCAGCTTGGTGAATCCATCCAGGCACTGTTCTGCGGTGATCAGGTCAATGCCTCAGAAGGCCGCGCTGCCCTGCACACCGCACTGCGCAGTCCGATTGGGCGCAGCGTCAAGCTGGATGGCGTCGACCTGATCCCCCAGGTGCACCGCGTACTGCATCAAATGACCGAACTGGTCAGCCGCGTACACAGCGGCCTGTGGCGCGGCTACAGCGACAAGCCGATCACCGAGGTCGTCAATATCGGCATCGGCGGTTCGTTCCTCGGCCCGCAGCTGGTTTCCGAAGCACTGCGGCCGTTTACCCAGCGTGGCGTGCGCTGCCATTACCTGGCCAACATCGACGGCAGCGAGTTCCGTGAACTCACCGCGCGCCTGAACCCTGAAACCACCCTGTTTATCGTCTCTTCCAAATCCTTCAGCACCCTGGAAACCCTTAAAAACGCCCTGGCAGCACGCGACTGGTACCTGGCCCTGGGTGGCCCGGAAGCCGAACTGCACAAGCACTTCATTGCGGTCACCAGTAACACCAAGGCCGCGATCGAGTTCGGCATCAAGGCGGAAAACATCTTCCCGATGTGGGATTGGGTCGGCGGCCGTTATTCGCTGTGGTCGGCCATCGGCTTACCCATCGCGCTGGCCATCGGTATCTCCAACTTCAAGGAGCTGCTAGCCGGCGCTTACGCCATGGACCAGCACTTCACCCAGGCGCCGCTGGCGGAAAATATGCCGGTACTGATGGCCTTGCTGGGCATCTGGTATGGCAATTTTTGGGGGGCGAAAAGCCAGGCGATCCTGCCCTACGACCACTACCTACGTAACTTCACCAAGCACTTGCAGCAGCTGGACATGGAGTCCAACGGCAAATCCGTACGCCAAGACGGCAGCCCGGTGGACTTCAGCACCGGCCCGGTGATCTGGGGCGGTGTCGGCTGCAACGGCCAGCATGCCTACCACCAGTTACTGCACCAGGGCACTGAGCTGATCCCGGCGGACTTTATCGTCCCGGTCAACAGCTTCAGCCCACTGGCCGACCATCACCAGTGGCTGTTTGCCAACTGCCTGTCGCAAAGCCAGGCGCTGATGCACGGTAAGACTCAAGCCGAAGCCGAAGCCGAATTGCGCGGCAAAGGCCTCAACGAAGCTGACGTGCAACGCCTTGCGCCGCACAAGATGGTGCCCGGTAACCGCCCAAGCAATATTCTCGCGCTCAACCGGATCGACCCGTTCGGTCTCGGTGCGCTGGTCGCGTTGTATGAGCACAAAGTCTTTGTACAAAGCGCGATCTGGGGCATCAACGCCTTCGACCAATGGGGCGTTGAACTGGGCAAAGAGCTCGGCCTGGGCGTGTATCAGCGCCTGACCGGCCAGCTCGATACGCCAGCCAGTGATGCCTCGACCCAAGGCCTAATTCAGCACTTCCGCGAGCGCCATCGCGGCTGATCGGCCCACCACGCAAGGCCCGGCCCAGCTGCACCGGGCCAGCACTTGAACCCAGCCTTCACTGGGTGCACCCTTGTTGTGATCGCGGACACACAACAACAAGGACCCGCCATGTTCGAAATTACCCGTCACCCGGTTGCCGACTCGGTGCGCCAGCGCGCGCACATCGACAACGACGACTACCTGCGCCTCTACCAACAATCGGTCGAGCAACCTGATACGTTCTGGGCCGAGCAGGCCAAACAGTTTCTCGACTGGTCCAAACCCTGGGACAGCGTGCAGCAGGGCGACCTACTCAGCGGCCAGGGTTCGTGGTTCAAGGGCGGCCAGCTAAACGTCAGCTACAACTGCATCGACCGCCACCTGGCCACACGCGGCGAGCAAATCGCACTGATCTGGGAAGGTGACAACCCCAGCGAATCGGCACATATCACTTACAAAAAACTGCACCACAATGTCAGTCGTCTGGCCAATGTGCTGAAAAGCCGTGGCGTAAAGAAGGGTGACCGGGTGTGCATCTACATGCCGATGATCCCCGAGGCGACCTACGCCATGCTCGCCTGCACGCGTATCGGTGCGGTGCATTCTGTGGTGTTCGGCGGCTTCTCCCCGGATGCGCTGCGTGACCGCATTATTGACTCCGATTGCCGCGCGGTGATCACGGCCGATGAAGGCGTGCGCGCTGGCAAATACGTAGCGCTCAAGGCCAACGTCGACAAAGCCCTGCAGAGCTGCCCGGCGGTCTCCACGGTGGTAGTGGTCGAACGTACCCAAGGTGAAATCGACTGGGTTGAAGGGCGCGACATTTGGTACCACAAGGCCCTGAGCGAAGCAGACGGCGATTGCCCACCCGAGCCGATGGACGCCGAAGACCCGCTGTTTATCCTCTACACCTCCGGCTCCACCGGTAAGCCCAAGGGGGTGTTGCACAGCACCGGCGGCTACCTGCTGATGGCCGCGATGACCCACAAGTACGTATTCGACTACCACGAAGGTGACGTTTACTGGTGCACCGCCGACGTTGGCTGGGTCACCGGGCACAGCTATATCGTTTACGGGCCGCTGGCCAATGGCGCCACCAGCCTGATCTTCGAAGGCGTGCCGAACTACCCGGATGCCTCGCGTTTTTGGCAAGTTATCGACAAACATCAGGTGAACATCTTCTACACCGCGCCTACCGCCCTGCGCGCACTGATGCGTGAAGGCGAAGGCCCGGTAAGGAAAACTGACCGTTCCAGCCTGCGCCTACTCGGCTCGGTCGGCGAACCGATCAACCCGGAAGCCTGGGAGTGGTATTACAACGTGGTCGGCGAACGCCGCTGCCCGATCGTCGACACCTGGTGGCAGACCGAAACCGGCGCCATTTTGATCACCCCGCTGCCTGGCGCCACCGACCTCAAACCCGGCTCCGCCACCCGCCCCTTCTTCGGCGTACAACCGGTGCTGCTGGATGAACAGGGCAAGGAAATCGACGGCCCGGGTTCAGGTGTACTGGCGATCAAAGAAAGCTGGCCGAGCCAGATCCGCAGCGTTTACGGCGACCATCAGCGCATGATCGACACCTATCTGAAGCCCTACCCCGGTTACTACTTCAGCGGTGACGGCGCGCGCCGCGATGAAGACGGCTACTACTGGATCACCGGGCGGGTGGATGACGTGATCAACGTCTCCGGCCACCGCATCGGCACCGCCGAGGTGGAAAGCGCCCTGGTGCTGCACGACGCCGTCGCCGAAGCGGCCGTGGTCGGCTACCCACATGACCTCAAGGGCCAGGGCATTTATGCCTTCGTCACGCCCATGAACGGCATCGACCTCAGCGACGCACTGAAGACCGAACTGCTGGCCCTGGTCGGCAAAGAGATAGGTGGTTTCGCCAAACCCGAACTGATCCAGTGGGCGCCGGGCCTGCCGAAGACCCGCTCAGGCAAGATCATGCGGCGCATCCTGCGCAAGATCGCCTGTAACGAGCTGGACAACATGGGCGACACCTCTACCCTAGCCGACCCCAGTGTGGTGGACGGGCTGATCGAGCAACGCCTAAACCGCTAACCCGATGTAGGACGGCCATGCCACACCTCGGCATGGCTGTCTTGTAGAGACCCTATGGAATTCCTGCGCCGCCGTATCGAAAGCCAAGTCCTCAGCCTCAGCGGTATCGCCCTCGGCCAGATCGACTTCGAGAACCCCAAGGGCGACCCCGGCCTGTTCGGCCCGGACTCGGTGAGTTGGCAGGTACATGGCGACTTCACCAGCATGTTGATCGGCGGCATCAGCGCCCTGCTTCTGCAGGCCTTGCACCCACTGGCGCTGGCCGGCGTGTGGGATCACTCAAATTTTCGTCAGGACCTGCTTGGTCGGCTGCGCCGCACCGGGCAGTTCATCTCCGGCACCACCTACGGTTCGCGCGCCGACGCCGACTGGCTGATCGACAAGGTCAAAACCATTCACCTCAAGGTTACGGGCACCGCCCCGGATGGCCGCACCTACGCCGCCAGTGACCCCGCGCTGCTGACCTGGGTGCATGTCGGCGAAGTGCACAGCTTCCTTCAGGCGCACCTGCGCTACCGCAACCCAGAGCTGAGTGAGGCCGATCAAGACCGCTACTACGCGGAAATCGCCCTGATCGCCGAACGCCTGGGCGCTACCCAGGTGCCGTGTTCGCGCGCCGAAGTGGCGGCCTATTTGGCCGCCGTTCGCCCCGAGCTGTGTTGCGATGCGCGCTCGCTGGAGATTCTGCGCATCCTGCTGGACGCTCCCGCCCCCAGCGCCCTCGCCGCACCGGCGGCCAAACTGCTGATGCAGGCCGGTATCGATCTACTGCCCACCTGGGCGCAAGAGATGCTTGGCCAGCAGATCAGTCCAGCACGCAGCCGCGTGATCCAGACCGGCGTCCACAGCCTGGCACCGGTACTGCGCTGGGCGGTGCGCGGCGGCGCCATTCACTGCGCGCGCAAGCGCTTACAGCTACCGCCGCGCGGCTGACTGGTCAGTTCGCAGGCTGGCCGCGAGCAAAGCCGCTGTGCCACCATAGCGACCTTTCGCGGCCTGCCGCGCCTGTCACTTGTGAGGATCGCGTTATGCAAGATGTCGTCATCGTTGCCGCCACCCGCACTGCCATCGGCAGCTTCCAGGGTTCACTGGCGAATATCCCGGCCCCCGAGTTGGGCGCTGCCGTGATCCGCCAGTTGCTTGCGCAAACCGGTTTGGACGGCGCGCAGGTCGACGAAGTGATCCTCGGCCAGGTACTCACGGCAGGCAGCGGGCAGAACCCGGCCCGCCAGGCGGCGATTCTCGCGGGCCTGCCCCACGCCGTACCGGCAATGACCTTAAACAAGGTCTGCGGCTCGGGCCTGAAAGCCCTGCACCTGGCTGCCCAGGCTATTCGCTGCGGCGATGCCGAAGTAATGATTGCCGGTGGCATGGAGAACATGAGCCTGTCTCCTTACGTCATGCCCGGCGCCCGCACCGGCCTGCGCATGGGCCACGCCAAACTGGTCGACACGATGATCACCGACGGCCTGTGGGACGCCTTCAACGACTATCACATGGGCATCACCGCCGAGAACCTGGTGGACAAGTACGGCATCAGCCGTGAAGCGCAGGATGCCTTCGCCGCGGCCTCGCAGCAGAAGGCCGTGGCCGCCATCGAAGCCGGTCGTTTTGTCGACGAAATTACCCCGATCCTGATTCCTCAGCGCAAAGGCGAGCCCGTAGCCTTCGCCACGGATGAACAACCGCGCGCCGGCACCACCGCCGAATCCCTGGACAAACTCAAGCCGGCGTTCAAGAAAGACGGCAGCGTCACCGCCGGCAACGCCTCCAGCCTCAACGACGGCGCCGCGGCGGTGCTACTGATGAGTGCTGAAAAAGCCAAAGCCCTGGGCCTGCCAGTACTGGCGAAGATCACCAGCTACGCCAATGCCGGTGTCGACCCGGCGATCATGGGCATTGGCCCGGTCAGCGCCACCCAGCGCTGCTTGGCTAAAGCCGGCTGGACGCTGGGGGACCTGGACCTGATCGAAGCCAACGAAGCCTTTGCCGCGCAAGCGCTGGCGGTCGGTCAAGAACTCGACTGGGACGCCAGTAAGGTCAACGTCAACGGCGGCGCCATCGCCCTCGGCCACCCAATTGGAGGCTCCGGTTGCCGGATTCTCGTCACTTTGCTGCACGAGATGATCAAACGTGACGCCAAGAAAGGCCTGGCCACCCTGTGCATCGGTGGCGGTCAAGGTGTAGCGCTGGCGATTGAGCGCGCCTGATAACAGCGCGGCCAACCGCACAACTGAACGCCGGCACCCGGATTAGCGGGCGCCGGCGTTTTTCTTGGTAAACTGCGCGCCCTCCTTTTTTAGAGTCGCCGCGCATGCCCGCTCTCGATCAGGCGCTGCGCGCCGCCCTGAATAATCGCCACGACCTGCTGGCTGAGCTGCATCAGCAAGGCACCGACTGCTATCGCCTGTTTCATGGCAGCCAGGAAGGCGCCGGCGGTCTGACCATCGACCGTTACGGCCCACAGTTACTGGTACAGAGCTTTCATCAGCGCCTTAGCCGCGACGAACTGCTGCAACTGGCCGAGCAATGCCAGAGCAGAATCGGCGAAGACCTGCTGCTGGTGTACAACGACCGCTCCCAAGGCAATTCGCGCATCGACCGCAGCGACCCGGTCTACCAGGCCGAGCCCGCCGCACTGGAAGACTTGGTCGGCCATGAGTGGGGCCTCAACTACCGCGTACGCGGCCGTCATGCCGGGCAAGACCCGCTGCTATTTCTTGACCTGCGCAACGCCCGCGGCTGGGTCAAACAGTACAGCGCCGGCAAATCGGTGCTCAATCTGTTTGCCTACACCTGCGGGGTTGGCTTGAGCGCTGCGGCAGGCGGCGCACGCGAAGTGCTCAACCTCGACTTTGCCGAAGGCAACCTGGCAGTTGGCCGCGAGAATGGCGCGCTCAACCCAGTGCTGGCGCCCATGCAGTTTATGCAGTCGGATTACTTCCCGGCGATTCGCCAACTGGCGGGCCTGCCGATTAGCGCGCGCCGTGGCCACAAACTGCCGGACTATCCGCGTTTAGCGCAACGCCAGTTCGACCTAGTGCTGCTCGACCCGCCAGCATGGGCCAAGAGCGCCTTCGGTACCGTCGACTTGCTGCGTGACTACCAAAGCCTGCTCAAACCGGCAATTCTCGCCACGGCTGATGATGGCGTACTGATCTGCTGCAATAACCTAGCAAAAGTCAGCCTGGCGGACTGGCGCGAGCAGGTACTGCGCTGTGCGGAAAAACTCGGCCGCCCGGTACGTGAGTGGCAGGTATTGCCTCCAGCGAGTGACTTCCCCTCACTGGATGGCCAGCCACCACTGAAAACCCTGATCTTGCAGTTCTGATTTACCCCCAAGCGTTCAGAGAATCACCCGCAGCGGCTCTGCGGAACTGTGTACGCGTGCCATACTCCAAGGCACTTCTTCGTCGGGATAGATGACGTTTTTATGCTTAAAGGAATAAAGCGCGCCGCCAGCGCCATTGCTATCGCTGTTGCCCTCTACAGCCTGCTGGGCTTTTTGATTCTGCCCGGCATCGGCCTGCGCATCGCCAATCAACAACTGGCCCAATACGCCACCGTGCCCGCCTCCTTGCAACGTCTGCAGCTCAACCCCTTCAGCCTGGAGCTCAGCCTCTGGGGGCTGCAAATTGGTGAAGCTGAACAGCAGCAGATCGCCTTCGAACGCCTGTATGCCAACCTGCAACTCGACAGCCTATGGGGCGGTGTGTTGCACCTGGCCGACATCGAGTTGGACAAACCGCACAGTGAAGTGCTGTTCGGCAAGGATGGCAGGCTTAACCTGACGCAACTGTTTAACGTCCCGCCTAGCACCGAGCCAGCGGTCGAGGAGCCCGCTGGCGAGCCGTTTCCGCTGCGCATTTCGCGGATCAAGCTGAGCGGCGGCAACGTACATTTTCAGGACCTGCGCCCCAGCGAGCAGATCGAGTTTATTTACGACGATCTCAATTTCGAATTGCACAACCTCAGTACCCTGCCTGACGACAATGCCGACATGAGCCTGGTCGCCACGGGCCCTACCGGCGGACGGATCGACTGGACCGGGCGTATCAGCCTGGTACCGATCAGCTCCAGCGGCAGCCTTAAAGTGACTGACGGCAAGCTGAAAGCCATCTGGCCCTACGTGCGCGATGCGGTGCCACTGGTCTTAGAGGACGGCACCGTCAACCTGAGCAGCGACTACAGCCTGAACCTGGCTGAAGGCACCGAACTGCTGTTGAGCAACACCCAGCTCAGCGTCAACAGCTTTGCTATCAAAAGCCCGGCAGACAAAGCGTTGCTGCGCCTGCAAAGCCTGGATATCAGCGAAACCAGCGTAGACCTGGCCAAGCAACAGGTCATCGTCGGCAAGATTCGTAGCCAACAGCTGGAAACCTGGGCCGCACGCGAGGCCGATGGCCAACTCGACTGGCAGAAGCTGCTGGCCAGCCAACCCGCCAAACAGGCTCCAGCTCCAGCTCCAGCTCCAGCTCCAAATAAAGGTGGCGCCGGCTCTGCGGCAACAGTAGCCGAGCCGCTAAAAGAGCCAACCGAACCGACCACCGCAGAGCAATCCGCCGACCTGGAAACCGCCACTGCAGGCCAACCGGAAGAGCCCAGCAAACCCTGGCAAGTGATCCTGCGTGACGTGCAATTGCGCGACTATCAGGTGCATCTGGCGGACCGCGCCGGCGGTGCTGAAGTCAAAATCGACCTCGCCCCGCTTAATCTCGACCTGAACGACTTCGACAACCTGGGCACTTCCCCCTTCACTCTCAAGCTCGACACCGGGGTGAACAAAACCGGGCTGATCAAGGCCAACGGTCAGGTGCAACTGAGCCCGACCACTGCCAATCTAAACGTGCTTACCCAGGACATTGATCTGCGCCTGGCGCAAACCTACCTGAGCCCTTTTGTGCACCTGGAGCTGCGTAGCGGCAAACTAGGCAGCGAACTGGCCGTTGACCTGCAGAGTGTCGAGCCACTGGCCTTCAGCATTACTGGGCATGCCGAGATCAAACAACTGCACACCCTCGACACCCTGAAAAATCGCGACTTCCTCAAATGGCAGCAGGTACAGGTCGAAGGGCTCGATTACCAGCATGGCCAAGGTTTGGCGATCAGCCAGATCAAACTGCAGCAGCCCTATGTACGCTTTATCATTAACGAAGACCTGACCACCAATATTAATGACCTCATGGTGCCCCAACCCGCCAGCGCCGAACCGCGCAAAGCCCCGACGGAAAAGCCGCTGCCTATCCGCATTGGCGGCATCAGCATCAAGGAGGGTTCGGCCAACTTTGCCGACTTTAGCCTGCGCCCGAACTTCGCCACGGCGATTGGCCAACTTAACGGCCAGATCGGCACGCTGGATAACCAAAGCGCGAAATCCGCCAGCGTCGACATCAAGGGCAAGGTCGATAAGTACGCCCCTGTCAGCATCAAAGGCAAGCTGACCCCGTTCGACCCGCTGAACAGCCTGGATATTGCCACCAGCTTCAAAAACGTCGAGCTCACTACCTTGACGCCCTACTCCGGTAAATTCGCCGGCTACCGCATCCGCAAGGGCCGTCTTAACCTTGACCTGCACTACCAGATCGAAAAGGGTCAGCTCAACGCCGAGAACAAGCTGCTGCTGGAAGACCTGCAACTGGGCGAGAAAGTCGACAGCAAGGACGCCACGGACCTACCGATTCGCCTGGCTGTGGCTCTGCTCAAGGACACCCAGGGCAATATCGAGATCCAGCTGCCCGTTCAAGGCAACCTCAACAGTCCCGAATTCAGCGTGATGCCAATCGTCTGGCAAACACTGCGTAATCTGGTGCTGCGTGCAGCGCAGGCTCCGTTCAAGTTTATTGGCGGGCTGGTCAGCGGCGGCAGCGAGGTCGACCTCAGCACCGTGCGCTTCAATGCAGGGGAAAGCCAACTCGACAGCACGGCACAGAACGCACTAGACACCCTGGCCAGCGCCCTGAAAGAGCGCCCCACCCTGCGCCTGGAGGTCGAAGGCATGAGCGCCCAGAGCAGCGATGGCCCACCGCTTGCGGTTGCACGCCTGGAGCGCGAATACCAGAGCACTTGGTACAAGATACTGCAGCGCCGTGGCGATAATGTACCCGCCGATGCCAGCGAGCTGGTAGTCGATGAAGACGACAAGGCGGTGCTGCTCGAAGGCATCTACCGTGCGCGCCTCAAGCAGCAGCCACCGGCAGAATGGGCCAAGCTGAGTGACGAAGAACGCACCGCGCAGATGCGCGCCGGCGTACTGCAATCTTGGGCACAGAGCTCGCTGCTACTGCGCCAGTTGGCCCAAGCCCGCGCGGCAGAAATAAAAAACTATCTGGTTGAGCGTGGCGGCCTGAGCGCTGAACGCATTTACCTGCTGGATGTCAGTATTACCCAGGCCAATGCCGATGGCAGTGTGGCCAGCGCTCTGCACCTCGGCAGCGAATAGGCCTGTTGTCTATGCGCACACTGACGTCAACGCTGTTACTTGCCCTGCTGGGCGCTGCGTTTATGGCCCAGGCCGAAACCCTGCGCTGCGGTAGCCAGTTGGTGAGCCTGGGTGATCGCCGCTTTGAAGTGCTGCAGAAATGCGGCGAGCCGGCGTTCCGTGACCTAGTGGGCTATTCCCTCGGCCCAAACGAGCGCCGCGAGTACCCGATCGAGGAATGGGTCTACGGCCCGAGTAACGGCATGCTTAGCATTCTTACTTTCGAGGGCACGCGCCTGCGCGCCATCGAACGCCGTCGAAGCCGCTAATAGATGAAACCCCTGATCAGCGCCCTGCTATTACTTGTGTCCATCTGTGCACAGGCCTCATCGACCCTGCGTTGCGATAACGGGCTGGTCAGCCTCGATGACACCACCAGCGAAGTCAGCAGTAAATGCGGCGAACCACTGAGCCGTGACTTTCTCGGCTACCGTGAAGTGCTGGATGAATACGGTTTCTACAATGAAGTCGCGGTCGAAGAGTGGTCATACGGGCCACGCAACGGCATGT
This sequence comes from Pseudomonas spirodelae, assembly GCF_034653255.1. Lineage (NCBI taxonomy): Bacteria > Pseudomonadati > Pseudomonadota > Gammaproteobacteria > Pseudomonadales > Pseudomonadaceae > Pseudomonas > Pseudomonas spirodelae. The sequence continues at coordinate 53,374 of NZ_JAYEET010000035.1, forward strand.
ACCAATTTCTGCGTTTTCAAGGGAATCGATTGATCAAGATCGACAGCAAACGCCGTAACTAGCAACACCCTACCCTCCCACACCCACGATAAGGACATTGCGCCATGCAACGGATAGCACTCAGCCTCACCCTGCTCGCTCTAGCAACCGGCGCCCAGGCCAGCACCCTGCGCTGTGAGAAGGGCATCGCCAGTACCGGCGACCGCACCACAGAGGTCGCTAGCAAATGTGGCGAGCCGATTGCCCGCGACATGCTGGGTTACACCCTGGATGCCCACGGCAATAACGAGTTTCTCGTCGAGGAGTGGGTCTATGGCCCACGTAACGGCATGAACTACTACCTGCGATTCGAAGGCGGACGACTGAAGAGCGTGGAGAGCAAACGCGGCAGCTAAGCCCTGCCACGCAGCCACTAAAAAGCCCCGCTGGTTGCGCCAGCGGGGCTTTTTTACGCCTTATTACAGCTTACTGCTGAAGTCGCGCAGCTCATCCTGAGCCTTTTCCTTGCTCCAGCCGTAGCGCTCTTGCAGCTTGCCGGCCAGGTACTCGCTATGACCTTCGGCTACATCCAGATCATCATCGGTCAGGTTGCCCCAACGCTCCTTCATGCGGCCATTGAGTTGCTTCCACTTACCTTTAATCACGTCAGAATTCATTGCTCAATCCTCGATGGTTTTAACGGGGTTATTGCACCAGCCCACGCGAAGCTTGGGGTTTAATCGGCCGTTTTTAAGGCTTCGGCTGCCACAGCGGTTACACCCTTGATTTCTTTAGCCTTGGCCACGGCAAGGTCGCGCTCAGCATCACTGGCAACAACACCCGACAGGGTGACCACACCTTTGTTGGTTTCAACGCTGATATCGATGCCACTCAGCTCATTGTCCGCCAGAAAGGTCGACTTCACTTTGCTGGTGATCCAGGTATCGGTAACGGCATCTTCAGTGGCGTTCATGGCCTCGCTCGCGGCCAGCATGGTCGGCTGCACCGCCGTGCGGGTGTCAGCAAGAACCGGCCCGGCCAATAACAGGCTCAGGGCAGTGGCGGTCATAGTGGCGCTGGCGACGTGCTTGATTGGCTGCTTCATGGATAGTGCTCCTGCATAAGTAAAAAGACCTGCAACCTTCATTGGTTGCGGTTACATAAGTACTGTTGCAGGCGGCATGCCAGCTTTTAAAATATTATTTTAACTATATATATCAATAGCTTAGATATAGTTAAAGCCATCCCTTGTCGTGCATTTTGCATGCCCAGGCGTATGACCCCATGCACTGTGCATGACCTGCCCTGAAGTTTTTCATAGGCGAAAAAAAGGACCCCGAAGGGTCCTTTTTAAACAGCGCGGGAGCGATTAAGCCTCCGACACCTTGGCAGCAGCAACGTCCTTGATGGACAGCTTGATGCGGCCGCGGTTGTCGACGTCCAGTACCAGCACTTCGACTTCCTGACCTTCTTTAAGAATGTCGGTCACTTTCTCTACACGCGCATCGCTGAGCATGGAGATATGCACCAGACCGTCTTTACCCGGCAGGATGTTAACAAAGGCACCGAAGTCGACGATGCGCTCAACCTTACCGATGTAGATCTTGCCGATTTCAGCCTCAGCGGTGATACCCAGAACGCGCTGACGTGCAGCTTCTGCAGCTTCCTTGGTTTCGCCGAAGATTTTGATCGAGCCGTCGTCTTCGATATCGATCGAGGCCTTGGTCTCTTCGCAGATGGCACGGATGGTCGCGCCACCTTTGCCGATCACGTCGCGAATCTTGTCTTGGTCAATCTTCATCGCGATCATGGTCGGTGCATTAGCCGACAGCTCAGTACGCGACTGGGCAATGACCTGGTTCATCTGGCCGAGGATATTCAGGCGCGCTTCCAGGGCTTGGCCCAGAGCGATTTCCATGATTTCTTCGGTGATGCCCTGGATCTTGATGTCCATCTGCAGTGCAGTAACGCCATTGGCGGTACCGGCAACCTTGAAGTCCATGTCGCCCAGGTGATCTTCGTCACCGAGGATGTCGGTCAGAACGGCGAACTTCTCGCCTTCCTTAACCAGACCCATGGCGATACCAGCAACCGGCGCTTTCATCGGTACACCAGCGTCCATCAGGGCCAGGGAAGCGCCGCAGACGGAAGCCATCGAGGAAGAACCGTTCGACTCGGTGATTTCCGAGACCACGCGAATGGTGTACGGGAATACGTCAGCAGCCGGCAGCATAGCCGCGATAGAGCGACGAGCCAGACGACCGTGACCGATTTCGCGGCGGCCAGTGGCGCCCATGCGACCACACTCACCGACCGAGTACGGCGGGAAGTTGTAGTGCAGCATGAAGGGGTCTTTACGCTCGCCTTCGAGGGTATCGAGCAGCTGTGCGTCACGAGCGGTACCGAGGGTGGCAACCACCAGAGCCTGGGTTTCGCCACGGGTGAACAGTGCCGAACCGTGGGTTTTGTCCAGAACACCCACTTCGATGTTCAGACCACGCACAGTGCGGGTGTCACGACCGTCGATACGCGGCTTACCGTTAACGATGTTCTCGCGCACGGTGCGGTATTCGATTTCGCCAAAGATTTCTTTAACTTCACCGGCAGTCGGCTGACCTTCAACACCTGCGAACTTGGCAACGATTTCATTGCGCAGTTCACCCAGACGGGCATAACGCTCGTGCTTGACGGTGATGGTGTAAGCCTGGGAGATCGCCTCGCCAAACTCGCCGCGAATCGCGTTGAGCAGTGCGGTATTCTCAGCCTTTGGCTGCCAGTCCCAAGTCGGCTTGGCGGCTTCGGCGGCCAGCTCGGCAACGGCGTCGATGACGACCTGGAATTCGTCGTGGGCGAACAGTACAGCGCCCAGCATCTGGTCTTCGGTCAGCTCTTTAGCTTCCGATTCAACCATCAGTACGGCGTCTTTGGTACCGGCTACGACCATGTCCAAGCTCGAGGCCTTAAGCTGCTCGTAGTTCGGGTTAAGCAGGTAGCCGGTTTCCGGGTGGAAAGCTACGCGCGCAGCACCGATTGGGCCGTTGAACGGGATGCCGGAGATGGCCAACGCAGCCGAAGTACCGATCATCGCAGCGATGTCCGGATCGGTCTTTTTGCTGGTGGAGATCACGGTGCAGATAACCTGCACTTCATTCTGGAAACCTTCTGGGAACAGCGGACGGATCGGACGGTCGATCAGACGCGAGGTCAGGGTCTCTTTCTCGGAAGGACGGGCTTCACGCTTGAAGAAACCGCCTGGAATTTTGCCGGCTGCGTAGGTTTTTTCCTGGTAGTGCACGGACAGCGGGAAAAAGCCTTTGCTCGGGTCAGCGGTCTTGGCGCCAGTTACGGCAACCAGTACGGCAACGTCGTCGTCAACGGTGACCAGCACAGCGCCGGAGGCTTGACGGGCGATACGACCAGTCTCGAGGGTAACGGTCGATTGACCGAACTGGAATTTCTTGATTACCGGGTTCACGGTGTTTTCCTTCTCTTTATTGCCCTTGGGGAAAGCGGTTCTTGCCACCGAGTGTGCGTCTTAATGAAGCACACACGGGTATTGCAGAATGAGTGGGCGGTGACGGGAATCGGACCCGTTGGCGTCCAAAAACAACTAATGCACAAACGCAAAAGCTGGAAGCAGGGGTAAACCCCACTTCCAGCTTCGGCAGTCAGCTACGCATAAGCATTGCTTAGCGACGCAGACCCAGGCGACCGATCAAAGCGGTGTAACGAGAAACTTCCTTACCTTTGAGGTAATCCAGCAGCTTACGACGCTGGTTTACCATGCGGATCAGGCCACGACGCGAGTGGTGGTCTTTACCGTTGGCTTTGAAGTGACCCTGCAGCTTGTTGATGTTGACGGTCAGCAGTGCAACTTGCACTTCTGGGCTACCAGTATCGCCTTCAGCTTGCTTGTAGTCGGCAACGATTTGAGCTTTTTCTTCAACGCTGAGTGCCATGTGGGCAATCCTCTCAGTTAGGCAACTGCCGAAACAGTCGCAATAGGCCAGGAATTACTTCCTGTGTTTTAAAGTGAGGTATGACCGCGCCTATTAACAGCCACCCTCAAAGCACGCAGACCCGAGCCGAAACCCTTGCTTGCGCTACGGCCATGCTGACCGAATCCTACGCCACAGGCCTGAGGCCCGGGCCTGCAACCAAGGCTAGGCCTTGTTTGCAATCAATCGACGCGGCGCAATACGCCCGTCTTCGCTCACTTCACCGATACCGATAAAGCGACCATTGTGATCTTGCACCCGCACCATGCCGAACTTCGGCGCTTCCGGGGCGCGTACCGGCTGCCCTTGCAGCCAGTAGAACGAACTGTGCTCGGAGAACTGCAACAGCGGCCAATGCTGCAAACCGCTGTCAGCCGGCAGCAAGAACTGATCAACCGCTTCGTTACCGCCTTCAGCATGCACGCGCTCAAGCTCTTCGAGCGTGACGGTACGGCTCAAGTCGAACGGCCCGGCTTTGGTTCTGCGCAGCTCTGCAACATGTGCACCGCAACCCAGCAAATGGCCAATGTCCTCGACCAGCGTGCGGATATAGGTGCCTTTGCTGCAATCGACCGCCAGACGCGCCTGCTCCGCCTCACAGCCCAGTAATTCCAGGCGCGCAATAGTAACAGAACGCGGCTCGCGCTCCACTACTTCACCGGCACGGGCCAGCTTGTAAAGCGGCTGGCCGTCACGCTTGAGCGCTGAGTACATCGGCGGTATCTGGCTGATTTCGCCACGAAACTGCGGCAATACCGCTTCGATATCGGCGCGACCAACGGTCACTGGACGACGCTCCAGCACGTCACCTTCGGCATCTGCGGTGGTGGTGGTCACCCCCAGCTGCATCAAGGTTTCGTAGCCTTTGTCGGCATCCAGTAGGTACTGGGAAAACTTGGTCGCCTCGCCAAAGCACAACGGCAATACGCCAGTGGCCAAAGGATCGAGACTGCCGGTGTGCCCAGCCTTCTCAGCATTCAGCAACCAACGGACCTTTTGCAGGGCCGCGTTGGAGCTAAAGCCTTTAGGCTTATCCAGAAGGATGATGCCATCGACGGCACGACGAATACGTTTCACCTGGGCCACGCGCTTACTCCTTGGCCTCAGTCGATTCGTCATCGTGCTGGCGGTCTTCGCTGACCGCACGCTCGATCAGTGCAGACAGCTGCGCACCGCGAATCACGCTTTCATCGTAATGGAAGCGCAGGTTCGGCACGCTGCGCAGCTTCATCGCACGGCCCAACTGCATGCGCAGGAAGCCACTGGCATCGTTGAGCACCTTGATGCTCTGCGCCACGGTATCGACACCTTCTTCCGGCTCGCCACCCATAACGGTGACGAACACCTTGGCGTGACTGGAGTCACGGCTGACTTCCACCGCGGTGATGGTCACCAGGCCGCCAAGACGCGGGTCTTTGACTTCCAGGCGGATCAACTGCGCCAACTCGCGCTGTATCTGGTCGCCGATGCGCTGGGCCCGGCTAAATTCTTTGGCCATTTTTACTACCTTCACTCGCCGCACTGCCCGAAAAAGCAGTGGACCTAAAAGCGGCAAACGCCCGGCCGCGCAAAAGCGGGGCCGGGCGCTGCATGTTGCGACTCGTGCTTACAAGCTACGAGCCACTTGGACTTTCTCGAACACTTCGATCTTGTCGCCGACCTTAACGTCGTTGTAGCTCTTCACGCCGATACCGCACTCCATGCCGTTACGCACTTCGGAGGCATCGTCTTTAAAGCGACGCAGGGATTCCAGCTCGCCCTCGAAGATCACCACGTCATCGCGCAGTACGCGGATCGGACGGTTACGGTAAACAGTCCCCTCGATCACCATACAACCGGCAATCGCACCGAATTTCGGCGAGCGGAACACGTCACGCACTTCCGCCACGCCCAGAATGTTCTCGCGAACATCGCTGCCGAGCATGCCTGTAAGGGCCTTCTTAACGTCTTCGATGATGTCGTAGATGACGTTGTAATAACGCATATCCAGACCTTCCTGCTCGACGATCTTGCGCGCGCCAGCATCGGCACGCACGTTGAAGCCGAACAGTACAGCATTGGAGGCCAGCGCCAGGTTGGCATCGGATTCGGTGATACCACCGACGCCGCCACCGACCACACGCACTTGCACTTCATCGTTACCCAGACCGCTGAGCGAGCCTTGCAGCGCCTCCAGCGAACCACGGACGTCAGACTTGAGGACGATATTGAGCGTCTTCTTCTCTTCCTGACCCATGTTCTCGAAGATGTTTTCCAGCTTGCCAGCGTGAGCACGAGCCAGTTTCACTTCGCGGAACTTGCCTTGACGGAACAAAGCAACTTCACGGGCTTTCTTCTCATCAGCCAGCACGCTCATGTCGTCGCCAGCTTCCGGCGTACCGTCCAGGCCGAGGATCTCGACAGGGATCGACGGGCCGGCTTCTTTAATCGCCTTACCGTTTTCATCGAGCATGGCGCGGATACGGCCGTAGTTGGAACCGATCAGCACCATATCGCCTTGGCGCAGCGTGCCGTCCTGAACCAGTACGGTCGCAACAGGGCCACGGCCCTTGTCGAGACGCGATTCAACCACAACACCACGGCCTGGAGCCGACGGTGTGGCTTTCAGCTCAAGCACTTCAGCTTGCAGCAGTACGGCTTCGAGCAGGTCATCGACGCCGGTACCGGCTTTAGCCGAGACGGAGACGAACGGTGTATCACCACCCCACTCTTCCGAGGTCACGCCGTGAACCGACAACTCGCTACGGATGCGATCAAGATCGGCGCCCGGCTTGTCAATCTTGTTCACTGCAACCACCAGAGGTACACCAGCAGCCTTAGCGTGCTGAACGGCCTCAATGGTCTGCGGCATCACGCCGTCATCGGCGGCAACCACCAGAATCACGATGTCGGTCGCTTTGGCACCACGGGCACGCATTGCGGTAAACGCGGCGTGACCCGGGGTGTCAAGGAAGGTGACCATGCCACGATCAGTTTCAACGTGGTAAGCACCGATATGCTGGGTAATGCCACCGGCTTCGCCAGCAGCAACCTTGGCACGACGAATGTAGTCGAGCAGCGAGGTCTTACCGTGGTCAACGTGACCCATGACGGTCACGACCGGCGCACGCGAAATCGCTTCACCTTCGAACTTCAACGACTCAGCCAATTGCTCTTCCAGGGCATTGTCGCTGACCAGCTTGACCTTGTGGCCCAGCTCTTCGGCGATCAACTGGGCAGTTTCCTGATCCAGAACCTGGTTGATGGTCACCGGGGTGCCCATCTTGAACATGAACTTGATAACTTCAGCAGCCTTGACCGACATCTGATTGGCGAGATCGCCAACAGTGATGGTTTCGCCGATTGCCACGTCACGTACCACTGGGCCGGTTGGGCTCTGGAAGCCATGAGCATTACGCTTCTTCAGCTTGCCCTTGCCACGACCACCACGACGGAAGCTGTCGCTTTCCTCGTCGATGGAGCGCGGAGCAACACGTGGCGCAGGAGCCTTTTCCTTAACGGTCGGACGATGCTGGGTGGTCTTACGATCACCACCGCGACGGTCTGCATCATCATTACGCGGCTTGTCTGGACGGCGTGGTTCGTCTTTCTTGCGCTCGTCTGCTGCAGGAGCAGCCACAGCAGGACGCTCAACGGCGACAGCCGGAGCGGCCTCAGTCGCGGCAGCACCGCCAGCAGGGGCAGCACGCGACGCTTCTTCTGCGGCGCGACGCTTGGCTTCTTCGTCAGCTTTGGCCTTGGCGGCTTCAGCTACCGCACGCTGTTCAGCCAGCTCACGCTGCTTTTCAGCTTCAATTTCTTCAGCGCTGCGCTTGACGAAGGTCTTCTTCTTGCGCACTTCAACGCTAATGGTCTTGCTACCGCCAGCACGCAGGGTGCTGGTGGTTTTGCGCTGCAAGGTAATCTTGCGCGGCTCTTCTGTTTTGCTGTCGCCGTGACTGCTTTTGAGGTGGGCCAACAGGGCCTGCTTCTCACTATCAGTGACCGCTTGCTCAGCGCTCATGTGCGGCAAACCAGCCTCGCGCATTTGCTGCAGCAGGCGTTCAACCGGCGTATTGACCACTTGGGCCAGTTCTTTAACCGTGACTTGCGTCATGCATTTCTCTCCTCAGGCCGCAACTGCTTACTCGAACCAATGGGCTCGGGCGGCCATGATCAACTTGCCGGCTCGCTCAGCGTCGATACCGTCGATGTCGAGCAGGTCATCAATAGACTGCTCGGCCAGGTCTTCGCGGTTAATAACGCCGCGCACTGCCAGTTCATGCGCAAGCGCCTTATCCATCCCCTCTAGCGAGAGCAAGTCTTCGGCTGGGTGGGCATCTGCCAGCTTTTCCTCGTTGGCGATGGCTTTAGTCAGCAAGCGATCTTTGGCACGGGCGCGGAGCTCGCTGACGATATCCTCGTCAAAGCCATCAATGCTGAGCATTTCTTCCATCGGTACGTAGGCAATTTCTTCAAGGCTGGTGAAGCCCTCTTCGACCAACACCTGGGCCAGCTCTTCGTCGACTTCCAACTCATCGATAAAGCGCTGCAGGATGTCGCCTGTTTCCGCTTGCTGCTTGGCTTGGATGTCCGCCTCGGTCATCACGTTCAAGGTCCAGCCAGTCAACTGACTGGCCAACCGCACGTTCTGACCGCCACGACCAATGGCCTGAGCAAGGTTGTCTGCGCCAACGGCGATGTCCATGGCATGGGCATCTTCGTCAACGATAATGGCGGCCACTTCAGCCGGCGACATGGCGTTGATCACGAACTGTGCAGGATTGTCATCCCACAGCACGATATCCACACGTTCACCCGCCAACTCACCGGAGACCGCTTGTACGCGCGAACCACGCATGCCGATACATGCACCCTGCGGGTCGATACGCTTATCTTTGGAACGCACGGCCAGTTTAGCGCGCGAACCCGGGTCACGGGACGCACCCATGACTTCGATCAGCTCTTCGGCAATTTCCGGCACTTCAATGCGGAACAGCTCAATCAGCATTTCCGGCGCAGTACGCGACAGAATCAGCTGTGGGCCGCGGTTCTCGGTGCGAATTTCCTTGAGCAGCGCACGCAGGCGCACGCCGACACGGAAAGTTTCGCGCGAAATAATGTCTTCACGCGCCAGCATGGCTTCTGCGTTGTTACCCAGATCAACGATCACGCTGTCACGGGTCACTTTCTTCACGGTGCCGGAGATGATTTCTCCCAGACGCTCGCGATAAGCCTCAACCACCTGAGCACGCTCAGCTTCGCGGACTTTCTGCACAATCACCTGCTTGGCGGTTTGCGCGGCAATACGACCGAATTCGATGGACTCGATCTTCTCTTCCAGCACATCACCCACTTTAGCGTTGGCTTCAACAGCACGCGGCATATCAGTGGTGACCTGGTGTGCAGGATCATCAAAGTCACTTTCTTCCACTACCGTCCAGCAGCGGAATGTTTCGTAGTTGCCCGTCTGACGATTGATCGCCACACGCAACTCGACTTCATCTTCAAAACGCTTCTTGGTAGCCGTGGCCAAAGCCAACTCCAGCGCTTCAAAAATTACGCTAGCCGGCACGCCCTTTTCGTTGGAAACCGACTCAACAACCAGCAGTACTTCTTTGCTCATCGTACGCCTCGCCTTTCGCAATCCATTGGATCCTGCGCAATCCGCGCAGCTCTCGCGGGATCCGCGTCTCAGTCAAACCTGGGGATAATGTTGGCCTTGTCGATCATGTCGATCGGCAACAGGAATTCATGGTCATCCACCTGCACTACCACGTCCTGCTCTTCCACACCGCGTAGAAGGCCCTGAAAGTTGCGTCGCCCTTCAAAAGGCGATCGCAGCTTGATCTTCACTTGCTCGCCGGCATGAGTGGCAAACTGTTCAAGAGTGAACAGCAGACGATCCATGCCCGGCGAGGACACCTCAAGGGTGTACTCGGCGCTGATCGGGTCCTCGACATCGAGCACACCGCTGATCTGCCGACTGACAATTTCACAGTCCTCGATCAGTACGCCGTCAGGCTGCTTATCAATATAAATTCGCAGCAGAGAATGCCGCCCCTGTGACAGGAACTCGACACCCCAACATTGATAGCCTAGAGCCTCGACTACCGGGGCCACCAAGGCTTGCAACTGTTCTAGCTTGCTCGACACCTGAACCCCTCGCGCATGCTGTAAAAATAAAAAATGGGCGAATCGCCCATCATCAAACCGCCCTCTAAAGGCCGGCAAAGCTGTCGCCCAGCTAGCAAAAAGCCCCTTTAAAGGGGCTCCTCTGCAACTCAATGCGGGGGCTGGTTTAACCCAGCCATCATCGGATTCAACACCCGAGGAGAGACCTTACTGCTCAATCCCACATCAAAGCTGGGGCCGGATTATACGACTTAACCCCAAGCAGGGTCAATCGACACTCCAGCAACAAAAAGGCCCGCATCATGCGGGCCCTTTTGAAAATTGGTACCGAGAAGGGGACTCGAACCCCTACAGCCTATGGCCACTACCACCTCAAGGTAGCGTGTCTACCAATTCCACCACCTCGGCAAAATCACTTACTGCGTACAACTTTTTACGTGTTACTGCTGCTCTGGAGCCTGAGGTACGTCCGCCGCATTAGTAGCCGGCTTAGTTGCATCTAGAACAGGTACATCTTCAGCAGCTGGAGTAGCCTGCTGTACTTCCAAGACTGCTGGATCAGGCAAACCAACCTGAGCCATGCCATCAGCTTTGTCTTTAGCAAAGAACGCTAAACCCAAGCTAGTCATGAAAAAAGCGGTGGCAAGTATAGCAGTAACTCGACTCAGAAAGGTAGTACTTCCTTGACTGCCGAATACAGTAGAAGAAGCACCCGCGCCAAAAGAGGCGCCCGCGTCTGCACCCTTACCCTGCTGCAGCAAAACCAGCACAACAACACCGACGGCACCCAGCAGATGAAGAACAACGATAACTGTTTCCAGCATTTTCTCAGCTTCCTGCGGCGCGACAAATCGCACCGAACTCATCCGCATTCAGAGAGGCTCCACCCACAAGCCCTCCATCGATATCCGGCATACCGAATAACTCGGCTGCACTGGCGGCCTTAACACTGCCCCCATAAAGAATTCTTACCTTGCCAGCCAACCCAGGGCTTTTCGACGCCAACTGCGCACGAATGGCCGCATGCACCTGCTGAGCCTGCTCCGGCGAAGCGGTTAAGCCAGTACCAATCGCCCAAACAGGCTCATAGGCAATGACCGCATTCGCAAACACCTCAACACCCAACGCATCAGTTACCGCAGACAACTGCGCAACCACCACATCAAGTGTCTGACCAGCCTCGCGCTGCGCAAGCGTCTCCCCGACACACAACACCGGAACAAGACCACAAGACTGCGCCGCAGCAAACTTGCGCGTCACAAGCTCATCCAACTCACCCAGCAACAACCTGCGCTCGGAGTGACCAACCAACACCAGCGAGCAACTCGCATCACTCAACTGAGTTGCGGCCACTTCACCAGTTAAAGCACCCTGCAGGGCTTCGCCGGCGCAATCTTGCGCACCAACCGCTACAGCCGTTCCAGCGAGACCATCAACTACCTGAGTGAGATGTAAACACGATGGAAACACCGCGACATCTACGCCAGCAGGCAAATCCTGCTCAGTAAGACCGTTTATCAGCTCTGCAACGCTGGCGCGGGTACCGTGCATTTTCCAGTTACCAGCAACCATTGGGCGACGCATGCTTTACCTCGTCGGTCAAAGAGGGCGCAGATGTTACCCAACAGCCACCCCGCTGGCAAGCCGAATCAAGCACATACATCCGCAACAACTTTAGCTAATTCATTGGCATAGCTGCGCACCATGGTTTCGTCATCACCTTCAACCATCACACGCACCAAAGGTTCGGTGCCCGATTTGCGCAACAGCACCCGGCCACGGCCGGCCATTTTCTCGGTGACCTGCGCGCTCGCCTCCTGCACTGCCGGGTGCTCCAGCGGATCTACACCACCGGCAAAGCGCACATTCACCAGCACCTGAGGACACTTGCGCATACCCAACCGGGCCTCACCCAGCGTTTGCCCACGACGCTTCAGCGCCATAAGCACCTGCAGGGCTGCAATAATCGCGTCACCTGTAGTGGTGTGCTGGAAACACACCAGATGCCCCGAATTCTCGCCACCCAATTGCCAGTTACGCGACAGCAACTCGGCAATCACATAACGGTCACCCACCTTGGCCCGCACAAAAGGAATGCCCTGGTCAGCCAAACCGAGTTCCAGCCCCAGGTTACTCATCAGCGTACCAACTACGCCGCCCTGAAGCTTGCCGCGCTCCTGTAGGTCGCGAGCGATGATAAACAACAACTCATCACCATCAACCACAGCACCCGAATGATCGACCATCAACACCCGATCAGCGTCACCATCAAAGGCGATACCCAGATCAGCATGCTGCGCCTGCACTTCTGCTTGTAACGCCTCGATATGCGTGGAGCCGCACGCATCGTTGATATTTAAACCATTGGGCTGCGCCGACAACACCGTCACCTGCGCACCTAGCTCGCGAAATACGCTGGGCGCCACTTTATAGGCAGCCCCATGAGCACAGTCGACGACTATCTTCAGACCGGCAAAGCTTGTACTGGTAGGCACACTGCTCTTACAAAATTCGATATAGCGCCCGGCCGCATCATTGATTCGCGACACCTTACCCAACTGCTCGGACTCCACCACCGTCATCGGTGCATCGAGCAACTCTTCGATCATCAGCTCAATCTCATCCGGCAGCTTGGTGCCCTGCCCGGAAAAGAATTTGATGCCATTGTCGTAATGCGGATTATGCGAAGCACTGATCACAATGCCTGCCTCAGCTTGAAAGGTACGCGTCAAATACGCGATTGCTGGCGTCGGCATCGGCCCCAACAACATCACATCCGCCCCTGCAGCGGAAAGACCCGCTTCCAATGCAGACTCAAACATATACCCAGAAATGCGCGTGTCCTTACCGATCAGGATGCGGCACTTGCCGTGCTTACGAAACGCCATCCCAGCCGCCCAACCGAGCTTGAGCATGAATTCCGGGGTAATTGGAAAATCGCCAACACGCCCACGAATACCGTCAGTACCAAAATATTTTCTGCCCATACCAGCATTCCTTTTAACTTATTCTGCAGCTTGAACCGCGGCGATCATCCGCACCACATCAACTGTTTCAGCTACATCATGTACCCGCAGGATGTGTGCACCCTTGCTCAGCGCAAGCGCAGCCAAGGCCAGGCTGCCATATAAGCGCTCACCGACCTCATACCCTAAAACCTTGCCAATCATGCTCTTGCGCGACACGCCAACCAACAAGGGCCGACCCAACTCATGCAACACCTGCAGATGCTTGAATAATGAAAGATTGTGCTCAAGGCTTTTTGCAAAACCAAAGCCTGGATCAAGAACGATGCGCTCAGCAGTAATTCCCACCGCCGCACAGGCCGCCAGTCGCTCAAGCAGGAATTCGCGGACCTCAGCCACCACGTCAGGGTACTGAGGGTTGTGCTGCATCGTGGTTGGCTCACCGCGCATATGCATCAAGCACACCGGCAAACCGCTATCAGCAGCCGCATCCAGAGCACCATCGCACTGCAATGAACGCACGTCATTGATCAAGCCGGCACCTAACCGCGCCGTCTCACGAATGACCGCAGGCGTCGAAGTATCCACCGAGATGATCACATCCAACTCGCGAGCAATTGCCTCGACAATAGGCGCAACCCGCTCCAACTCTTCGACTGGAGAAACCGCACGAGCACCCGGGCGCGTCGACTCACCACCAACATCAATCAGGGTTGCACCAGCCCGCCACATCGCTTCAGCGTGACGCAAGGCTGCATCACACTGAGCAAAGCGACCGCCATCAGAGAAAGAGTCAGGGGTGACATTTAGGATGCCCATCACTTGCGGGCTGCTTAAATCAAGAAACCGGCTGCCACAGGGCAGCCGGTTAAAGGTTGAAACAACAGACATGGAGAACCTTAGATTTCTGCGGCAGGACCACCGATTGGCTTGCCCACAGGCTTTGAGACCTCAACAGGCGCAGTGGGCGTGCCGTTATTATCATCACCGCCCTGCCAGCCTTTGGGCTCACGCGGAGCAAGACCATTCATGATGTCTTCAATCTGCTCGGCGTCGATGGTTTCGTACTTCATCAGCGCTTCAGCCATCGCATCCAGCTTGTCGCGATTCTCTTCCAGCAGGCGCTTGGCAATGCCATAGCACTCATCAATGATGCTACGCACTTCTTGATCAATCAGCTTAGCAGTATCAGCAGAAACGTTGCTCTGGTTGCTGCCCATGCTGCGCCCAAGGAAAACCTCACCCTCTTCTTCCGCATACATCAGCGGGCCAAGCTTTTCCGACAACCCCCACTTGGTGACCATATTCTTGGCCAATTGGGTGGCACGCATGATGTCGTTGGATGCCCCGGTGGTCACACCATCAAAGCCCAGGGTCATTTCCTCGGCGATACGACCACCAAACAACGAGCAAATCTGGCTGATCAGCGCACGCTTGCTCAGGCTGTAGCGATCTTCCTCAGGCAGGAACATGGTCACACCCAGGGCGCGACCGCGCGGAATAATCGAAACCTTGTAAACCGGGTCATGCTCAGGCACCAGGCGCCCAACAATCGCGTGACCGGCTTCGTGGAAGGCTGTATTGAGCTTTTCCTTGTCGGACATGACCATGGTTTTGCGCTCGGCGCCCATCATGATCTTGTCTTTAGCCAGCTCGAACTCTTTCATCTCGACGACACGCTTACCGGAACGCGCCGCAAACAACGATGCTTCGTTGACCAGGTTAGCCAGGTCGGCACCGGAGAAACCCGGCGTACCCCGCGCAATCACCGCAGGCGCAACGTCTTCACCCATCGGTACTTTGCGCATGTGCACTTTAAGAATCTGCTCGCGACCACGAATATCCGGCAAACCAACCACAACCTGACGGTCGAAACGACCCGGACGCAGCAGAGCAGGGTCAAGCACGTCAGGACGGTTAGTCGCTGCGATCACGATGATGCCGTCGTTCGCTTCAAAACCGTCCATCTCTACCAGCAGCTGGTTAAGCGTTTGCTCACGCTCATCGTGACCACCACCCATGCCGGCGCCACGATGGCGACCAACGGCGTCAATCTCGTCGATAAAGATAATGCAGGGCGCATGCTTCTTGGCTTGCTCAAACATATCGCGCACACGGGATGCACCGACACCGACGAACATTTCCACGAAGTCCGAACCCGAGATAGTGAAGAACGGCACCTTGGCTTCACCGGCAACCGCCTTAGCCAGCAAGGTTTTGCCGGTACCCGGCGAACCAACCATCAACACACCACGCGGGATACGCCCACCAAGGCGCTGGAACTTGCCCGGATCGCGTAGAAATTCGACCAGCTCGCTGACTTCTTCTTTCGCTTCATCGCAGCCAGCGACGTCAGCAAAGGTGGTTTTAACCTGATCTTCGGTGAGCAGACGCGCCTTGCTTTTGCCGAAGCTCATCGGCCCACCTTTGCCGCCAGCACCACCCTGCATCTGGCGCATGAAGAACATGAACACCGCAATGATCACCAGAATTGGGAAGCTGGCGACCAGCAACTGAGTCCAGATGCTCTGCTGCTCAGGCTGCTTACCAACGATCTCAACGTTGTTGTCCATCAGGTCCTTGATCAGGCCGTTATCCTGAATCGCCGGACGCACGGTCTCAAACGAAGAACCATCGGTACGGGTACCGCTGATGATGAAGCCATCGACCGTCACTCGCTTAACGCCGCCATCCTGAACCTGCTGGATAAACTGCGAATAGTTGAGTTTGTTCGACTCAGTCGGGCTGGAAAAATTGTTCATCACCGTCACCAAGACGGCGGCGATGATCAGCCACAGGACCAGATTCTTTGCCATGTCGTTCAATTAGCTACCCTCTGAAGCAGGCCCCGTGTCGAAGCGCACTTCGCATGACGACCAGTTATGTACCGATCTAACTTACTACACAACGCCCACCCCTGGCAGACGCCGTCTGTAACCCTTTATTTACTAATCAGACTGCGACAACCACGCAACCGTTCAATCAGCGCTCAGCGTTTTGATACCGCGATATCCACGCGCCAGCAGGTACTGCTCACGGGAGCGATCCCGCGAGGAAGAAGGCTTGCGCATCTGCACCTTGTCGAACAACTGGCGTACTTGCTTGTGGTACTCCGCAAAGCCTTCGCCTTGGAATATCTTGATTAAAAAATCACCGCCCGGGCGCAGCACGCGAGTGGACAAATCCAACGCCAGCTCGCACAGGTACATCGCGCGCGGCTGATCTGACTCTTTCACCCCACTCATATTGGGGGCCATATCGGAAATCACAAGGTCTACCGGACGCCCTCCAATCGCCTCAAGAAGCTGATCGAACACTGCATCCTCAGTAAAGTCACCCTGAATGAAAGTGACATCCGGGATACTGTCCATCTCAAGAATATCGGAGGCGATCAGCGTGCCTTTGTCGCCGATCACCCGACTGGTGACTTGTGACCAGCCACCGGGCGCCGAACCCAGATCGACGACAGTGATACCAGGTCGAAGGATGCGATCCTTCTCTTGGATCTCCAGCAATTTGTAGCTGGCGCGCGAACGATAGCCATCCTTCTGTGCCATTTTGACGTAAGGGTCGTTGAAATGTTCTCTCAGCCAACCTTGACTGCTCTTGGTACGGGCCACGCAATACCTCGGATGTGTAACGCATGAATATCTGGGCGGCCTCGAAGGCGCTCGGGTAAACTAGTTACCGTTTTTACCAGATTAAATGCAGGAATTAGATTATGCCGCTCACTCAAGAGCAGAAGAAACAATTCAAAACTATCGGCCACCATTTAAAGCCTGTATTGATTGTGGCTGACAATGGTTTGACCGAAGGTGTACAGGCTGAACTGGAGCGCGCGCTGAGCGACCATGAGCTTATTAAAGTACAACTGCGCATCACTGAGCGCGAAAGCCGCCTGGCAGCCATTAACGAGCTGTGCAAGGCCGGCAAAGCCGACTTGGTTCAGGTGATTGGCAAAATGGCGCTGATTTACCGTAAAAACCCGAAAGTGAACAAAAACCTGTCTAACGTTCATCGCCATCACGGCTGATTGATCAGTGACTGCAAGGCGCGCTTAGCGCCTTTGCAATCACCCATCACAAGCAAAGCCAAGACTTAAGGCTTGCGCACATACCGCTGCGGTAGCGGCTGCAACACCAGCAGCAGGCCACAAAAGGCCATAACCAAGTAGCTGAACATCAACCACAGCTCAGTTCCCGCCAGCAGCCTAGGCACCGCGAAATAACTTCCCGCCATCACCACAACCACTAACAACAACTGCCCGCGCGTATCGCGCCACAGGCTTGTCAGCGACTCTGCGCGAACCAACACCACCACCTGTAACCCGGCGCAGACAGCCGCCAAACCGACCAGCAGTGGCCGCAGCGCATCACTGATCTCCTCGACCAGCAATGACGCTAGACCAATCTTGGCAATCGCAGGCAGCAATAAAAAGTGCAGCAGCCAGAGGCCGCCAACCCAAAGCGTCTGGGCCAGCAGCCAGCTGATCGAGCCCGCATCACGCGAGTCCGACTTAGAGATGGCGAACCTCGACGATCTCATACTCAATCGCGCCGCCCGGTGTTTGCACCACAACCACATCCCCTTCGCTCTTGCCGATCAAGGCGCGCGCGATAGGTGAGCCAACGGATATCTTGCGCTTCTTAATATCGGCTTCATCCTCACCGACGATCTGGTAAACCACGGCTTCATCGGTTTCGCAGTTAGCGATCTCAACCGTTGTACCGAAAATCACCTTGCCGGTGTGCTCGATCGTGGTGACATCAATGATCACCGCATTTTGCATGCGCCCTTCGATATCACGGATACGCGCCTCGACCATACCCTGCTGCTCACGAGCAGCGTGGTATTCGGCGTTTTCCTTAAGATCGCCCAGCTCACGCGCCGTACCAATTTCCTGGCTCAGCTTGGGGCGCAGCACCTTAGTCAGGTGCGCGTGCTCTTCTTCCAGGGCGCGAGCGCCCTGGACGGTCATGGGGTATTTAGTCATGCCTTGATTCCTGCATGCAGTTCCTGCAGCCGACGCACGGTCTTTTCTGGACCAAACTTCAGCGCTTCACAGATCGCCTGCCCCGCCGCAATAGTGGTGGTGCAGTAGATCTTATGCTGCAGAGCGTTACGACGAATGGAGTAGGAGTCAGCGATGGACTGACGCCCCTCAGTGGTGTTGATGATCAGGGTGACCTCGTCATTCTTGATCATATCAACCACGTGTGGACGGCCCTCGGTCACCTTGTTGACGCGACGCACTGGCAAACCAGCGGCCTCGATCACTTTGGCGGTACCGGCCGTGGCCACTACTTCGAAGCCTAACGCGACCAGATCGCGCGCAACCTGCACAGCTTCCGGCTTATCGTCTTCACGCACGCTGATAAACGCACAGCCGGTGTTTGGCAGTATTTCACTGGCGCCCAACTGAGCCTTAGCGAAGGCCTCACCGAAGGTGTCACCGACACCCATAACTTCACCGGTGGACTTCATTTCCGGGCCGAGGATCGGGTCAACACCCGGGAACTTGGCGAACGGGAACACCGCTTCTTTAACGCTGAAGTATGGCGGGATGATTTCCTTGGCGTAACCGGCTTCAGCCAGCGACTTACCCGCCATCACACGGGCAGCCACCTTGGCCAGGGAAACACCGACGCACTTGGAGACAAACGGCACGGTACGCGAGGCGCGCGGGTTCACTTCGATCACGAAGATGTCCTCGCCCTGCACAGCCATCTGCACGTTCATCAAACCCACCACACCCAGCTCCAAGGCCATTTTCTTGACCTGGTCGCGGATCTCATCCTGGATATGCATCGGCAGCGAGTAAGGCGGCAGCGAGCACGCCGAGTCGCCGGAGTGCACACCCGCCTGCTCGATATGCTGCATGATCGCGCCAATCACCACAGTTTCGCCGTCGCATACTGCATCCACGTCCACTTCAATGGCGCAGTTGAGGAAGTGATCGAGCAGAACCGGGCTGTCGTTGGAAACCTTCACCGCTTCGCGCATGTAACGCTTGAGCTCATCTTCCTGGTAGACGATCTCCATCGCACGACCGCCCAATACATAGGACGGACGCACCACCAGCGGATAACCGATAACCTTCGAGGCTGCCAGCGCTTCATCTTCGCTGCGTGCGGTGGCGTTGGCCGGCTGACGCAGACCAAGGCGCTGAACCATCTGCTGGAAGCGCTCGCGGTCTTCGGCGCGGTCGATGGCATCAGGCGAAGTACCAATGATCGGCACACCGGCTTCTTGCAGGGCACGGCAGATCTTCAGCGGAGTCTGACCACCGTACTGCACGATCACACCTTTCGGCTGCTCGACACGGACGATTTCCAGCACGTCTTCCAGAGTTACCGGCTCGAAATACAGACGATCAGAGATGTCGTAGTCGGTCGATACGGTTTCAGGGTTGCAGTTGACCATGATGGTTTCATAACCATCTTCACGCAGCGCCAGCGCCGCATGCACACAGCAGTAGTCAAATTCGATGCCCTGGCCGATACGGTTCGGCCCGCCACCGAGGATCATGATCTTGTCACGGCCCGACGGATTCGCTTCGCACTCTTCCTCATAGGTCGAGTACATGTAGGCGGTGTCGGTGGCGAACTCGGCGGCGCAGGTGTCGACGCGCTTGTAGACCGGCAGCACCTTGAGTTTTTGACGCTGACTGCGCAGAGTTTTCTCAGTCACACCCAACAACTTGGCCAAGCGAATATCGGAGAAGCCTTTGCGCTTGAGCTTGTACATGGCATCACGGTCGATGCTGGACAGCGCCAAGGTCTTGATACGCTCTTCGTCCTTGATCAGGTCTTCGATCTGCACCAGGAACCATTCATCGATATTGGTCAGTTCGAAGACTTCTGCAACGGTTTTACCCGCACGGAAAGCGTCGCCGATGTACCAAATACGATCAGCACTTGGCACGGTCAGCTCACGGCGCAAGGTGCTTTCGGCTTCCGGATCAGCCAGATCGAGCTTCTCATCAAAGCCGGCCACGCCCACTTCCAGGCCGCGCAAGGCTTTCTGCAGGGATTCCTGGAAGGTGCGGCCAATCGCCATGACTTCGCCGACGGACTTCATCTGAGTAGTCAGGCGGGCATCCGCTTTCGGGAACTTCTCGAAGGCAAAACGTGGAATCTTGGTCACGACATAGTCGATGGCCGGCTCAAACGAAGCCGGGGTGCGACCGCCGGTGATGTCGTTGCTCAGCTCGTCGAGGGTGTAACCCACAGCCAGCTTGGCGGCGATCTTGGCGATTGGGAAGCCGGTGGCCTTGGAAGCCAGCGCCGAAGAACGCGACACGCGCGGGTTCATCTCGATGACGACCATACGGCCAGTGTTCGGGCAGATGCCGAACTGCACGTTGGAGCCACCGGTTTCTACGCCGATCTCACGCAGGACCGCCAGCGAGGCGTTACGCAGAATCTGGTATTCCTTGTCGGTCAGCGTCTGCGCCGGAGCAACAGTGATCGAGTCACCAGTGTGCACACCCATCGGGTCGAAGTTTTCAATCGCGCAGACGATGATGCAGTTGTCCTTCTTGTCGCGGACTACCTCCATCTCGTATTCCTTCCAGCCGATCAGCGACTCGTCGATCAGCAACTCACTGGTCGGCGACAGATCGATACCGCGGGCGCAGATTTCTTCGAACTCTTCACGGTTGTAAGCGATGCCACCACCGGTGCCGCCCATGGTGAAGGACGGACGGATGATGCACGGAAAGCCGACCTTCTCAAGGACCGCATAGGCCTCTTCCATGTTGTGCGCAATGCCGGAAACCGGGCAGGCCAAGCCGATGTCTTTCATCGCCTTGTCAAAGCGCGAACGGTCTTCGGCCTTATCGATGGTGTCGGCGTTGGCACCGATCATCTCGACGCCGAACCTCTCCAGAACACCGTGCTTTTCCAGGTCCAGCGCGCAGTTCAGCGCAGTCTGGCCACCCATGGTTGGCAACAGGGCGTCCGGACGCTCCTTCTCGATGATCTTGGCCACGGTGGACCATTTGATCGGCTCGATGTAGGTGGCATCAGCCATGGCCGGGTCGGTCATGATGGTGGCTGGGTTCGAGTTCACCAGAATGACGCGATAGCCCTCTTCTTTCAGCGCTTTACACGCCTGGGCACCGGAGTAATCGAACTCGCAGGCCTGGCCGATAACAATCGGGCCAGCGCCGAGGATCAGGATGCTTTTTATGTCTGTACGTTTTGGCATGTTCTTTCTCTCGAATCCTGGGGTCAGTCGGCGGGTTTAACGGCGCTTGGCCATGGTTTCGATAAAACGATCAAATAACGGTGCAACGTCAGCCGGGCCAGGGCTGGCCTCTGGGTGACCCTGGAAGCTGAACGCCTGCTTGTCGGTCCGCTCAATGCCTTGCAGGGAGCCGTCGAACAACGATTTGTGAATCGCGCGCAGATTGCTCGGCAAGCTGTCTTCATCCACAGCAAAACCGTGGTTCTGGCTGGTGATCATCACCACGCCGGTGTCGAGGTCTTGCACGGGGTGGTTGGCACCGTGGTGACCGTGGCCCATTTTCAGGGTCTTGGCACCGGAGGCCAGGGCCAGCAATTGGTGGCCGAGGCAGATACCGAATACCGGAATATCGGTTTCCAGCACCTGCTTGATCGCAGCAATGGCGTAATCGCAAGGCTCAGGATCGCCAGGACCGTTGGACAGGAACACGCCGTCGGGATTCAAAGCCAGTACTTCAGCAGCAGGGGTCTGCGCCGGTACTACGGTCACGCGGCAACCACGCTCGACCAGCATGCGCAGGATGTTCCACTTAACGCCGTAGTCATAGGCCACCACGTGATACTTGAGCTCACTGGCCGGCACTTCTGGGTGGCTGTCGCTTTGCAGGTTCCACACGTTGGAGCACCACTCGTAGCGCTCAGTGCAGCTGACAACTTTGGCCAGGTCCATGCCCTTGAGCCCCGGAAAGCTGCGCGCCAGCTCCAGTGCTTTTTCTTCAGTGGCGTCATCGCCAGCCAGAATGCAGCCGTTCTGCGAACCCTTCTCACGCAGAATGCGCGTCAGGCGACGGGTATCAATACCCGCGATGGCAACGGTGCCGTTTTCCTTGAGGTACTCATCCAGTGGCTGCTTGTTACGCCAGTTGCTGGAGGTCAGCGGCAGGTCACGAATAATCAGGCCGGCGGCCCATACGCGATTGGACTCGGCATCTTCCGGCGTGGTGCCGGTGTTGCCGATATGCGGATAGGTCAGGGTAACAATCTGCTGGGCATAGGAAGGATCGGTAAGGATTTCCTGATAGCCGGTCATGGCGGTGTTAAAAACCACCTCTCCAATAGTTTGGCCATCGGCACCGATGGCCTCGCCGCGAAAAATACTGCCATCAGCTAGAGCCAAAATGGCAGGTTTAAGGGCTGGCTTACTCAAGAAAACCTCCGGAGATCAAATCGTGAAGCAAACGCAGATTGTAAAAAAGCGGGATGACGTATGAACCGTCACCCCGCTTTTTTATCTTATTCATTCTGCGCAACTTTAGTGGACACACTAAAGCAGAAAGCTTACAGGAATGCGCCTTTTGGGTCCACTGCCAGATGCGAGTAATACCCAGGCAAAAGCCATTCCTGTGACAAACAGTCTCAGTTAAGGCCCAACACGTCCTGCATGTCGTATAACCCAGGCTGACGATTTTGCAGCCACAGCGCCGCACGCACCGCCCCTTTGGCAAACGTCATGCGACTCGATGCCTTGTGGGTAATCTCTACGCGCTCACCCTCTGCCGCAAACAGCACGGTGTGATCGCCGACCACATCGCCCGCACGCACCGTGGCAAAACCGATGGTTTCGCGCTCACGCGCACCAGTCTGACCTTCACGGCCATAGACAGCGACTTTCTGCAGATCACGTCCCAGGGCATTGGCCACTACCTCACCCATACGCAAGGCGGTGCCAGACGGCGCATCGACCTTGTGGCGGTGATGGGCTTCGATGATCTCGATATCCACATCATCGCCCAGCACCCGCGCTGCGGTATCCAGCAGCTTCAAGCACAGGTTGACGCCGACACTGAAGTTGGCGGCAAACACGATTGGGATCTGCTTGCCGGCATCCGCTAACAATTGCTTTTCCTCCGGCGAAAAGCCGGTGGTGCCAATGATCATGGCCTTGCCAGCCTGACGGCAGACTTCCAGGTTCTTCAGGGTGACCGAGGGGTGGGTGAAATCAATCAACACATCAAACTGATCCAGTACCGCATGCAAATCACCGGAGAGATTGACACCCATCTTGCCTTGCGCGACTAACTCACCAACATCCACGCCAACCAGGCTGCTGTCGGCACGATCAATTGCCGCACTCAGGCTTGCGCCATCCGCCAGCTGCACAGCCTCGATCAGGGTTTTGCCCATGCGCCCAGCGGCGCCCATCACAGCAATTCGTTGCATAACCATCTGCTCCTAGCCGCGCGACAGACGGCGATCACTAACGACCGCCGCCTGCCACGGGTGTTTTACAGGTCGCCGAAGAAGCGCTTCACGCCTTCAAACCAGCCATTGGCCTTGGGCGAATGTGAACTGTCGCCTTCCAGGGTTTTGCGGAACTCATCAAGCAACTCACGCTGACGCTTGTCGAGCTTGACTGGCGTTTCGACCGCCACCTTGCACATCAAGTCTCCCGCACCACCGCCACGCACCGGCGCCACACCTTTACCGCGCAGACGGAACATCTTGCCGGTTTGCGTGCCTTCCGGAATCTTCAGCTTGACCCGACCATCCAGGGTTGGCACTTCAAGCTCGCCACCCAAGGCGGCATCCGCAAAGCTGATGGGCACTTCGCAGTACAGGTGCTTGCCGTCACGCTGGAAGATCGCGTGCTCGCGCACGTTCACCACCACGTACAGATCACCCGCCGGGCCACCCATGGCGCCCGCCTCACCTTCACCCGTAAGACGGATACGGTCGCCCGTATCAACACCAGCCGGCACCTTCACCGACAGCGTCTTGTGCTCTTCGACTCGACCCTGACCGTGGCATGAACCGCACGGATCGGTGATCATCTTGCCCTGGCCGTGGCAACGCGGGCAGGTCTGCTGCACCGAGAAGAAGCCTTGTTGCATGCGCACCTGACCAATACCGCCACAGGTGGTACAGGTCACAGGCGTAGTGCCCTTCTTAGCCCCAGAGCCATCGCATGGTTTGCAATTGACCAGAGTCGGCACACGAATGGTTACTGTGGTGCCACGCACCGCCTCTTCCAAGTCCAGCTCCAGGGTGTAACGCAGATCACTGCCGCGCTGGGCGCCACCGCGACCGCCACCACGACCACCGCCGCCACCGAAGAAGTCACTGAACACATCACCGAAAATATCGGAGAAGTTCGCACCACCTGGACCGCCACCGCCACCCATCTGCGGATCAACGCCGGCATGGCCGTATTGATCGTACGCCGAGCGTTTAGCGGCATCGGAGAGCACTTCGTAAGCCTCGTTGGCTTCCTTAAACTTCTCTTCCGAGGCCTTGTCGTCAGGATTGCGATCCGGGTGATGCTTCATGGCCAGGCGACGATAAGCTTTTTTCAGCTCCGCCTCGCTGGCACCGCGCTCAACACCGAGCACCTCGTAAAAGTCACGTTTAGCCATAAGTCTTCAACACCTTAAAATCGTCTACTCCAGACACGCCAACGCGGGAGCAAGCTCCCGCGCGGCGAATCATGCCGGGCGCAACTCGCGTCACACCCGGCCAAAGCGGCATAAGCTTGCGCTTACTTGTTGTCTTTGACTTCTTCGAACTCAGCATCAACCACGTCGTCACCGGCGTCTTTGGCTTTTTCGCCACCTTGCTCAGCAGCACCTGGCTGCGGTTGCTCAGCGTACATCTTCTGCGCCAACGGAGCGGTCACTTCGGACAGCGCGGTCATCTTGGCTTCGATTTCAGCTTTGTCGTCGCCCTTAACCGCCACTTCCAGCGCGCTCAGCGCCGCTTCAATTGCAGTCTTCTCGTCGGCAGTCGCCTTATCGCCAGCCTCGGTAATCATCTTACGGGTGGCGTGCACCAGCTGATCACCTTGATTGCGGGCACTGGCCAGCTCTTCGAACTTGCGGTCTTCTTCAGCGTTAGCTTCAGCGTCACGCACCATCTGCTCGATTTCTTCCTCGGACAGACCGGAGTTGGCCTTGATCACGATGGACTGAGTCTTGCCAGTGGCCTTGTCTTTAGCGCCGACATGCAGAATGCCGTTGGCGTCGATATCGAAGGTCACTTCGATCTGCGGCACGCCACGTGGCGCTGGCGGAATCTCGGCCAAGTCAAATTTACCCAGCGACTTGTTACCGCTGGCCTGCTTACGCTCACCCTGCAGCACGTGAATAGTCACCGCGCTCTGGTTGTCGTCAGCCGTCGAGAACACCTGCGACTTCTTAGTCGGGATGGTGGTGTTCTTCTCGATCAGCGCGGTCATCACGCCACCCATGGTTTCGATACCCAGGGTCAGCGGCGATACGTCGAGCAGCAACACGTCTTTCACGTCACCGGCCAATACGGCACCTTGGATAGCAGCACCCATGGCAACGGCTTCGTCCGGGTTAACGTCCTTACGTGCTTCTTTGCCGAAGAATTCGGTTACCAGCTTCTGCACCAACGGCATACGGGTCTGACCACCGACCAGAATCACGTCGTTGATCGCACCCACATCAATACCGGCATCTTTCAACGCAATGCGGCAAGGCTCGATGGTGCGCTGCACCAGGTCTTCAACCAGCGCTTCCAACTTGGCGCGCGAGATCTTCACGTTCAAGTGCTTAGGACCAGTGGCGTCTGCAGTGATGTACGGCAGATTGACGTCGGTCGACTGGCTCGAAGACAGTTCGATCTTGGCTTTCTCGGCAGCTTCTTTCAGGCGCTGCATCGCCAGCGGATCACCCTTAAGGTTCATGCCGGTTTCTTTCTTGAACTCGTCAACCAGGTAATCGATCAGACGAATATCAAAGTCTTCACCACCCAGGAAGGTGTCACCGTTGGTCGCCAACACTTCAAACTGGTGCTCGCCATCAACTTCCGCGATTTCGATCACGGAAACGTCGAAGGTACCGCCACCCAGGTCATAAACGATCACGGTGTGATCGCCTTTAGCCTTGTCCATACCGTAAGCCAGAGCAGCAGCGGTCGGTTCGTTGATGATGCGTTTTACGTCCAGACCAGCAATACGGCCGGCGTCTTTGGTGGCCTGACGCTGGCTGTCGTTGAAGTAAGCCGGCACGGTGATCACCGCCTCGGTCACTGGCTCGCCGAGGTAGTCTTCGGCGGTCTTCTTCATTTTCTTCAGAATTTCAGCCGAGATCTGTGGCGGCGCCATTTTCTGGCCGTTCACTTCAACCCAGGCGTCATTGTTGTCCGCCTTGACGATCTTGTAAGGGACCATCTGGATGTCTTTCTGCACAACTTCTTCGTCGAAGCGACGACCGATCAGACGCTTAACCGCGTACAGCGTGTTATGCGGATTGGTCACAGCCTGACGCTTAGCCGACTGACCCACGAGGATTTCGCCATCGTTGGCATAGGCGATAATCGATGGCGTAGTGCGGGTGCCTTCGGCGTTTTCAATAACTTTGGCTTTGCCGTTTTCCAGAACAGAGACGCAGGAGTTGGTTGTTCCCAGGTCAATACCGATAATTTTGCCCATATTCATTCTCCCGAAATTTTGATATTTCCGCCGCTGGTTAATTGCCAGCGGCGGTAGAACTAAAACGCTTGACTGTTAAATGGGGGCAGCTCGATGAATTTCAAGCCTGCTCATCAATCGATGGCGGCGCTTCTGCCGGCGCCTTGCTGACCACCACCATGGCGGGGCGCAGCAAACGGCCATTGAGCATGAAGCCCTTCTGGAACACCTTGAGCACGCTATTGGGCTCAACATTGGTGCTTTCCTGCATCGCCATCGCCTGATGGTGCTCAGGGTTAAACGGCGCACCATGAGGATCAATGACTTCCAACTGGAAGCGCTTGAGGGTGTCGAGGAACAACTTGAGCGTCAGCTCCATGCCCTCACGCACCGCCTTGATCGCTTCATCATCTGGATTCGACAGCTCAAGGCCGCGCTCCAGGCTATCCACCACCGGCAACAAGTCGTTGGCGAATTTTTCCAGCGCAAACTTGTGCGCTTTCTCTACATCTTGCTCCGCGCGACGGCGCACGTTCTGCAGATCGGCGGCCATGCGCAGCGACTGATCCTGCGCAGCAGCCAGCTGCTCTTCCAGCGCATGCACGCGAGCAACCAGATCATCACCCGCAGCAGCCTCGGCAGCTGTATGTGGATCAGGGTTCTGCGTATCCAGGGTCTGTTCGTCAGCCATGCGTCTCTCCTTTTGAATTCTGTCGCGAGCCTTAACTCACGTACCTGGCGGTTATATGGGGTCAAAAATTATCGTTTCAAGGATGAAAGACGGATTGTCAGCCCATAAAAAAACACTGTATAAATAACCAGACATGAACTTGGGAGGCCCTCGCCATGCTGGTGCACCTGTCCGTACACAACTACGCCATTGTCGAACACCTTGATCTAGAACTGGATGCCGGCATGAGCGTAATCAGCGGCGAAACCGGCGCTGGCAAGTCGATCATGCTCGACGCTCTCGGCCTGACCTTAGGTGATCGCGCCGACAGCGGTGTGGTGCGCCCTGGCGCGGACAAGGCCGACATCCTCGCCAGCTTCGACCTGCGCGACATCCCAGAAGCCCGCACCTGGCTGGCCGAACGCGACCTGGACAACGACGGGCCGTGCATCCTCCGTCGCGTGATTACTGCCGAAGGCCGTTCGCGCGGTTACATCAATGGCGCGCCCAGCCCACAAGGCGACCTTAAGGCGCTCGGCGAGCTGCTGATCGACATCCACAGCCAACATGAACACCAGTCACTGCTCAAACCCGAGACCCACCGCCGCCTGCTTGATGAATACGCCGGCAGCCAGGAGCTGGCGCGCCAGGTGCAACTCGCCGCGCAGCGCTGGAAACAAACCAAGAATGAACTGCAACGGATTTCCAGCCTCGGTGACGAGCAGCGCGCTCGCCACCAACTGCTCAGCTACCAACTGGAAGAGCTGGATAATCTAGCCCTCGGCGAAGATGAACTTGAGCAACTGGAGCAGGAACACAAAAACCTGACCAATGCCGAAAGCCTACTCAGCGCCTGTCGCCTGGTGATTGAACAATGCAGCGAGAATGATGCCGGCAACGTGCTGTCCGCCCTTACCAACAGCCTCAACCGCCTTGGCAACTTCCAGGGCCAGCCAGGCGCGCTGAGCGAAGCGACCAACCTACTGGCCAGTGCACAGATCCAAGTTGAAGAAGCCGTCGGCGAGCTGAACCGCTTTCTCGACCACTTCGATGCTGACCCTGAGCGCCTGCAACAGATGGAAGAGCGCCTGGACGCGATCTACACCCTGGCACGCAAGCACCGTATCCAGCCAACCGAACTAGGGGCGATGCAGCAACAGTTATTCGAAGAACTGGAAAGCCTCAACGCTGACGACCAGGCGGCCGAGCGCCTCAGCGAGGAGCTGACAGCCTTCGAACGGCATTACCAGGAAAAAGCCACGGAACTCAGTACGCTGCGCAATAACGCCGCCGACCAACTGGCCAACGCGGTAGAAGTGGAGATGCAAACCCTCGGCATGCCCGGCGGACGCTTTACCATCAAGCTGAGCGCCAACAGCAACAGCGAGCCGCACCCCAATGGCTTGGAGCAATTGGAGTTTCTGGTCAGCGCTAACCCCGGCCAACCGCTCAAAGCCCTGGCCAAAGTGGCCTCGGGCGGCGAACTGTCGCGCATCAGCCTGGCGATCCAGGTGATCACCGCTCAAACCTCACGGGTACCAACCCTGGTATTCGATGAAGTCGACGTCGGCATCGGCGGCCCCACCGCAGAAGTGGTCGGACAGCTGCTGCGCAAGCTCGGCGAACGCGGCCAGGTGCTCACCGTGACTCACCTGCCGCAAGTTGCAGCACAAGGGCATCAGCATCTGTTTGTACATAAGGTCCGCGAAAGCGATGCCACACGCACCGCGGTGAGCAAGCTCAGCTCAGCGCAGCGCGTAGAGGAAATCGCCCGCATGCTCGGCGGCGTAGACCTAACCGAAGAATCCCTGGCCCACGCACGGCAAATGGTCAGCAGCGCCCAAGCCTGATTCAATCGCCCTAGAACGCTAGAAAGCACAAAGGCGACCCGAGGGTCGCCTTTGTCATTCAAACAGGCTGATCAGCTTTTCTTGCGCACGTACAACACAAGATTATGATCAACCAGCTCAAAACCGTGCTCTTTGACGATTTCTTTCTGGCGTTTTTCGATCTCCGCATCGAAGAACTCAATCACTTCGCCAGAATCAACACAGACCATATGGTCGTGATGGCCGCTGTCCGCCAACTCGAAGACCGCATGACCGCCATCAAAATTATGGCGAACCACCAGGCCTGCGGCTTCAAACTGGGTCAGTACGCGGTAGACAGTCGCCAAACCTACGTCGTCACCAGCCTCCATTAAAGCCTTATATACGTCTTCGGCACTCATGTGACGCTGGCCGGCAGAGTCGAGCATTTGTAGTATCTTGACCCGTGGCAGGGTCACTTTCAGGCCAGCCTTGCGTAGTTCGCTATTTTCAACCATGGTCTGCTTTCTCACGGAAGCGGCTTCGCAGCTTCCTTTATTGCGGGTATGATCCGGGGTTATATTGCCCAGCCAAGATAGTGGAAGTCGCCCACCGATGCAAAAGACCAAACTCCTGCTGACCAGCCTCTCCCTTACGGGGCTACTCGCACTCGCCGGTTGTTCATTCCCCGGGGTTTACAAAATCGACATCCAACAGGGCAATGTCGTCACGCAGGACATGATAGACCAGTTGCGTCCGGGAATGACCCGCAAGCAAGTGCGGTTTATCATGGGCAACCCCTTGCTCACCGACACCTTCCACGCCAACCGCTGGGATTACCTGTACAGCATCCAGCCAGGTGGTGGTCAGCGCTTGCAAGAGCGCGTGAGTGTGAACTTCAGTGCTGACGACCAACTAGTCGGCTTGTCGGGCGACTTTATGCCAGGCGTGAGCCGCGACCAGGCAATCCTCGGCGAAAGCAGTGGTGTTACCACGCCGCAGGCGGCGCAGCCGACTCAAACAGAAGATAAGCCTGCCCCCGGCTCCCTGCTCGAGCAGATTCAGCGTGAAGTAGACGATGTAAAAGTCGTCCCAGTGCCTACACCAGAGCCCCTGGAAAGCACGCCGCAGTAATAGTGCGCTAATAAAAAGCCCGGACATGTCCGGGCTTTTTTGTGCCTCGCCATCTCTGACGACACGCCTTTATCACTACTCCCCGCTACTGTCCGCCTTGGCTTGCGCAGCCTTGGCCGCACGCTGCTTACGCACCTCTTTGGGGTCAGCAATCAGCGGACGATAGATCTCCACCCGTTCACCCTCTTCCAGCACACGCTCATCGGGCTTGCTTACCGCCTTGCCGAAAATACCCAGCGGGCTGTTGTGTAGATCCAGAGCTGGGAAGTGCGCCTGCATACCAGACTGCAACGCCGCCTGACGCACCGTGGTGCCATAGGGCACGCTCAGACGCAGCAGTTTATGCTTGTCAGCCAGAGCGTACACCACCTCGACCACAATATTTGGCTTATCCATAAAGTTGCTTGGCCCTTTGGCAAAACGCATCAACCAGGGTGTTGGCCGCCTGATTGAACAATGGCCCGAGCGTTGCGCGCACCAACGGCCCAGCGTAGTCGAATGTCAGGTCCAGACTGATTTTGCAGGCTTTGTCGCCCAACGCTTTGAACTCCCAATGCCCGAACAACTGGGTGAACGGCCCTTCAACCAGGTTCAAGTTAATTCGCTCGCCTGGCACCAGCACATTGGCGGTAACAAACCGCTGGCTTAAGCCGCCCTTGGCCACAGAAAGACAGGCGCGCATGTGCGTATCACTGACTTCAAGTACCTCACTGGCCGAGCACCAGGGCAAAAATTGCGGGTAACTGGCCACATCATTGACCAGGTCATACAGCGCTCGCGCCGGATACGGCAACAACGCCGAACGCTGAATATGCGTACTCATAATCCAACCACTGGGTTAAACGGGACACAGGTGATCATTTATTCAGCTCGGCCACAAACACGATCAGCACACCAATCGGCGCGACCACGCGAATAAACCAATACACCACGTTAAACAGCAACGGGCTCTTCATCGCCAGCTCTTCACGCACGGCTTCACGCTTGAGCACCCAACCGGCAAAGAGGGCAAACGTCAAACCACCGAGCGGCAGCATGATACGGCTGGTCAGGTAATCGATGCTGTCGAAGAAGTTCCGACCACCCTCGGCACCCCACTGGAATAGATGAAAGCCGTCTTCGGCAAATACAAAGAACTTCGCCTCAGCGGCCAGATTGAAGGACAGCACAGTGCCCATACCAATCACCCAGCACACAAATGCCAACACACTGGTCACCAACACCCGGCTGCGTTTACTGCGTTCAACCAGATAAGCCACTGCGGGCTCCAGCATGGAGATTGACGAAGTCCACGCGGCAATCAGCACCAACACAAAGAACAGCGTGCCCATTACCTGACCGAAAGCGATATTGCCGAATGCCACAGGCAGGGTGACAAACATCAGACCCGGTCCCGCACTCGGCTCCAAACCACCGGCGAAGACAATTGGAAATAGCGCCAACCCCGCAGTAAGCGCCACCAGGGTATCGAGGATGCCCACGGTGAGGATGGTACTGCCAATCGAAGCCTGCTTCGGCATATAGGAGCCGTAGACCATGATCGCGCCTACGCCGACGCTCAAGGTAAAGAAGGCATGCCCCATGGCGGCCAGCACACCATCAAGAACCCGCTCAGGCTGGAAATTAAACAAAAAATGGAAGCCTTGCATGAAATGCCCGGTGGTCATGCTGTACCCCAGCAACACCAACAGCAGCACAAACAGCAGCGGCATCATGATGCGCAAACTACGCTCCAGCCCCGCCACCACGCCTCGGGCAATCACAAAACCGGTCAGCAACATAAACAGCGTGTGCCACAGGGTCAGCCGCCACGGATCGGCGGTCAGCGCACCAAACGCCGCACCGGCTCCTTGCGCACTGACACCGGCAAACTGCCCGCTGCCCATGCTGAGGATGTAATCCAGCGACCAGCCGGCCACTACGCTGTAAAACGACAGGATCAACAGCGCGGCAATCATCCCGACCAGCGCCGCCCAAGACCATTTCGGCGAAGCACCCGATTCAATGGCCAAGGTTTTGAGGGTATTGACCGGACTTTGCCGGCCGCGTCGACCGATCAGCGTCTCCGCGAGCATGATCGGTAGACCCACCATAAAGATGCACACCAGGTACATCATCACAAAAGCCCCGCCACCGTACATGCCAGTCATGTAGGGGAACTTCCAGATATTACCCAGGCCTACAGCCGACCCGGTCGCCGCCAGAATAAACACCCAACGGCTGGCCCAGGCACCGTGTATCGAAACCTTATCGTTCGCCATGCTCGGCTAGCCTGCTCTATTTAAAAAAGATCGCGCATTGTCGGGGATTCGCCAAGGCGGCTCAAGCGCAGCCGACACTGGATAGCCCGTGAATGCTTTTGCCTGATCGCACACATAGCTTCCGCGCCTGGGACTCCCTATAATGCGCGCCCTATGGCTAAACAAAAGAAACACCCACAAGGCACCATCGCGCAAAACAAGAAGGCGATGCATGACTACTTCGTCGAATCCAGATTCGAGGCGGGCTTGGTCCTGGCCGGCTGGGAAGTGAAAAGTCTGCGCGCTGGTAAGGCTCAGTTGGTCGACAGCTATGTGCTGCTGAAAAACGACGAAGCCTGGCTGATGGGCTGCCACATCACCCCATTGACCACGGCCAGCACCCACGTGATTGCCGACCCCATCCGCACCCGCAAGTTGCTGCTGAACAAGCGCGAGCTGGACAAGTTGTTCAGTGCCGTGCAGCAGAAAGGCTATGCCTGCGTAGCGCTGTCGATCTACTGGAAGGCGCACCTGATCAAGTGCGAAATTGCCCTGGCCAAGGGTAAAAAAGACTTCGACAAGCGTCACACCGAGAAAGAGCGCGACGCTAACCGTGAAGTCCAGCGCGCCATGCGCAGCAAAGGCAAAGACGACTAAACGCGCCGAACCAAATCAAAACGCCCCGCTGATGCGGGGCGTTTTTGTTACAGCAATTCGCTTAGCGCAGCTCGGTAAACGCCAGCTTAACGCCCAAACCAATCAATACCGTGCCCATCAACCGATCAAACCAGTGCCCCATTCGCGCGAAACCAGCGCGTACCCGCTGGTGACTGAACAGCTGGGCAACCATGCAGAACCACAGCGCAGTCGCAACCGCCAGGTACACCCCATACCCCGCCTGCACCAGCAACGGCGTATGCGGATTGATCACCACGGTAAACAACGACAGGAAAAACAGCGTGGCCTTAGGGTTCAGGCCATTGGTCACAAAGCCCGCCATAAAGGCTGCACGGGGTGAGCGCTCACCCTCCTGCACACGCAACTCTGCACTGTTCGCACCGGCCGGCTTGGCACGCAACGCCTTGATGCCGATGTAAAGCAGGTAAGCAGCCGCCAGCCACTTCAACGCATTGAACAGCACCAGTGATTGCGACACGATTAAACCAATGCCCAACAGCGAATAGGCTACGTGGATAAAAATACCGCAGCCCACGCCTAGCGCACTGAACATGCCCGCACGTCGCCCATGACCAACACTTTCGCGCACCACAATCGCAAAATCCGGCCCAGGGCTGGCCACTGCCAGAAAGTGGATCAGGGCCACAGCTAAAAACTCAGTCCAATACATGGGCGACTCCGCGACGACGAAATGATTCTGTTAGGCTCGCAACCTTACTCCCCTCCCAAACTCGCAGGATAGATACAGCTGATGAGTAACAGTCACCGCGCCGTCTTTCTCGACCACAGCTCACTCGACTTGGGCGACCTTGATTTATCCAGCCTGAGCGCCTGCTTTGCCGACCTGCAACTGTATCCGCACAGCACGCCGGCGCAGACCATCGAACGCCTGCAAGGTGTACAGGTTGCGATCAGCAACAAAGTACCGCTGACTGCCGAGGTATTCGCCGCCTGCCCTGAGCTGAAACTCATTTTGGTGGCGGCCACCGGCATCAACTCGATTGACCTGGCCGCCGCCCGTGCCCACGGCATCAGTGTGAGCAACTGCCAGGGCTACGGCACACCCTCGGTGGCGCAGCACACCCTGATGCTGCTGCTCGCGCTGGCCACGCGCCTGCCGGACTATCAGCAGGATATTCGAGCCGGTCGCTGGCAACAGGCGCAGCAATTTTGCCTGTTAGACCACCCGATTATCGAACTACACGGCAAAACTCTCGGCATGCTTGGCCATGGTGAGCTGGGCAGCGCCGTAGCACGACTGGCCGAAGCCTTTGGCATGCGCGTACTCCTCGGCCAGCTACCCGGCCGCCCAGCCCGAGCAGACCGCCTGCCGCTGGACGAACTGCTGCCCCAGGTCGACGCACTCACCCTGCACTGCCCGTTGAACAGCGACACCCTGAACCTTATCGATGCCCGCGAGCTCAGCCTGATGAAGCCTGGCGCCCTGCTGATCAACACAGCGCGTGGCGGTTTGGTCAACGAACAGGCCCTAGCTGATGCGCTGCGCGCGGGTCACCTCGGCGGCGCAGCCACCGACGTACTGACCCAGGAGCCGCCCAAGGATGGCAACGTGCTGCTCGCCGCCGACATTCCTCGACTGATCATCACGCCGCACAGCGCCTGGGGCAGCCGCGAGGCACGGCAACGCATCGTCGGCCAGCTGGCAGAAAACGCTCAGGCATTTTTCAACGGCGCACCGGTGCGCGTAGTCGGCTAAGCTACGCAACTTTTTTCCAGGAGCGTCCATGGACCCGCGAAGTGAAGTACTGCTGCGTCAGGCCAATCTATTCACCGGTCGGCTACTGCTGGCTGGCTTGCCGGCGGATGATCTGCTCGGTCATTTCCCAGAGGCCCATGGCTGGAGCTGGCACGCCGGTGAGCATGCCCTGCTGGATGCGCGCTTCAGCAACCGCTGCCAGTTTGCCACCCAGCCTGACGAACGCGACTTCCAGGCGGCGGTGTTGTTTCTGCCGAAATCCCGCGAACTGACCGAATACCTGCTCAACACCTTGGCCGCGCGCCTGGGTGGCCGCGAGTTGTTCCTCGTGGGAGAAAAGCGCGCGGGTGTCGAGCGTGCGGCCAAACAATTGGCAGCGTTTGGCCAAACGCGCAAACTCGACAGCGCACGGCACTGCCAACTCTGGCAAGTCAGGGTTGAGCACACACCGGCCACGCCGGATCTGCACAGCCTGGCGCAGCACTATGAATTACCCCTGAGTGACGGCCCCCTGAAAGTCCTCAGCCTGCCCGGCGTATTCAGCCATGGTCGTCTAGATGTAGGCAGTGCACTGCTGCTGGAGCATCTGGATAACCTGCCGAGCGTGCACATACTGGATTTCGGCTGTGGCGCCGGGGTTCTCGGCGCGGCGCTAAAACGCCGTTACCCAGATAGCCAGGTGACGATGCTGGATGTCGACGCCTTTGCCGTCGCAAGCAGCCGCCTGACGCTCGCCGCCAATGGCCTGCAGGCCGAGGTCATCAGTGGTGATGGCATTGATGCCGCCCCCACTGGCCTCAGCGCAATCCTCAGCAACCCGCCCTTCCACCAGGGCGTACACACCCACTACCAAGCTACCGAACATTTACTGCGCCAGGCAGCCCGACACCTGGCCAGCCAAGGCGAGCTGCGCCTGGTCGCCAACAGCTTCCTCAAGTACCCGCCGCTGATTGAGCAGCACCTCGGCACCTGTCAGACCCTGGCCGATGCCAAGGGCTTTCGCATCTACCGCGCCCGCAAAAACTAAAACACGCTTGCCCTCTTGCGGGTGCACGGGCAGAATGCGCGCGTCCTAGGGGAGTAGTCTCCCGCGAGCGCCAGCTCGCCCGGCACGTGTCAACATACTTGCTCAACAGAGCATGGCGCGTGCGACCCCAGGCCCACTCAGCGGGGCCTGCGGTTTGACAAGACCTATGACACGCACACCTTACCCGGGGCGGGAAGGCTGTACGTGTCATAGCCATGTCGACCCGCCCCTTTAGGAAAGCCTGATGCTCGAATCCCTGTTTGTTCCAACCTTCATCGTTGCCTTGGCCGAAATCGGTGACAAGACGCAATTGCTTGCCTTGCTCCTGGCCGCACGCTTTCGCAAACCCTGGCCGATCATCTGGGGCATCGTGGTCGCCACACTGGCCAACCATTTCGCGGCGGGTGCTGTCGGCAACTGGGTAGCCAGCTTCTTCTCCCCAGCCACCCTTAGCTGGGTGCTCGCCGCCAGCTTTGTCGCTGTTGCGCTCTGGACACTGGTACCAGACAAGCTCGACGAGGACGAAGAATCCGGCCTGAAAAAATACGGACCCTTCCTCACAACGCTGATCGCCTTCTTCATCGCCGAAATGGGCGACAAGACCCAAGTGGCAACAGTGATGCTCGCGGCACAATACCCACACTTCATCTTGGTGATCATCGGTACGACCCTGGGCATGTTGCTGGCTAACGTGCCGGTGGTACTGGCCGGTAATTTTGCCGCCGAGCGCCTGCCCTTGACCCTGATTCGCCGCGTGGCCGCCTGCGCCTTTGCAGCCCTGGCCATCTATGCCGGGTACCAGGCTATGAAATTCAGCGGGCTGATTTAACCAGCAACGACGCCAGGGCACTGGCGTCAATCCACTACCTCGGCCCGTAGACGACTGCTACAGTGGGAAAAAACCTGCCTACAGGCCGTCACGGAGACATGCATGCCGCTGGATGATCGGAAAAAGCTGGTACGCCAGCATATAGAGTTGTCGTGGAACAAAGGTCGCTCGATGCTGGCAGAGCAACTGCACAGCAAGGACTTTCTCTATAAGAGTTCGTTCATGGGTAGACCACTCAACAGCCCGGCGTTTTCACAGATGGTGAAGGACATCCGTCACGCCATGCCGGATTTGCAGGTGGTGGTTGAGGAATGCATTGCCGAAGGTTACAAAGTGGTGACCTGGAGCACCCTGATCGGCACCATCCAGCGACCTGCCCTCGGCTATCAACCCAGCGACAAAGTGCTGAGCATCTCGGCCATGGCCTTCTGGACGCTCACCCCAAGCCATGAAATCCAGGAAATCTGCACCATGTTCGACATGGAAAGCTTCCGCTCACAGCTGGGCATGCCCACGCAATCCTTTGCCGCCAAGGCCCTGCCTTAACCGCGAAAAATCTGCCCAAACAAAAAAGCCCGGCATGCGAGCGGGGCTTTTTTGTATTGATCGCGACTTAACGCGCCCGCTCATACAGCGGCATTACTTTAGGAATCGCCGCTTGCAAGGATGAGATACGGCTATTCGACGACGGGTGAGTGCTCATAAATTCAGGCGGCGCGCCTTCACTGGCGGCAGCCATCTTCTGCCACAGGCTAACCGCGGCGTTAGGGTTGTAGCCCGCGCGGGCCGCCAACTCCAAACCAATCAGATCGGCCTCGTTCTCATTGCCACGGCTATTGGGCAAGGTCATGCCGTATTCCACCGCTGCATCGGCCAGCGCCAGGGTGTCTGAGCCCAGCCCCAGCAAAGCGCCGGCGCCTTGCTTGGCCATTTCGATGCCGTAGGCCTTGGACATTGCCTCACGGCTGTGTTCGCGCAGCGCGTGAGCCATTTCGTGGCCCATGATCGCGGCGATCTCGTCGTCAGTCAGGTCCAGCTTATCGATTATGCCGCTGTAGAAAATAATCTTGCCGCCCGGGCCGCAGTTGGCGTTAAGTTCGGGGCTTTTGATCAGGTTGACTTCCCACTGCCACTGCGCCGAATCCGGGCGAAACAGCGGCGCCTGCTTGATCAGGCGATCGGCAATCGTACGCAGACGCTTGGCGTTATTACTGGTTTTATCCAGCACACCCTTACTGGAAGCCTCGCCCAGAGTCTGTTGATAGGACTGCGCATACATCTGATTAACTTCCTGAGTCGAGAGCGCGCTGAACATGTACTGCTTGCGCTCTACACCCACTGCGCCGCCACTGGTGGTATTGACGGCCTGGCATCCTGCCAGCAGCAAGGCCGCAGCCAGCGCAGATAATGGCAACAAGTGTTTCATGCTGAATCTCCCGATGAACAAGGTTCGTATGCTAGGCCGCCCCCTCCAACCGAGCAACAGCTGAACTTGCACAATCAGCCTTAGCCATCTTTTATCTGCATACAGGCACTACGGATTCCATCCTCGCCTGCCGATAGCTATGGATAGCACCCTACTCTCGCCGGAGCATCCATGAAGCTTAAATCCATTCAGTTTTCAGTTGCCGCAATGGCCGGCGCGAGCGTCCTCGCCGTGGTCGCTGCACTGGTGATGTATGCAGTTTTTGCCAGCAACAGAAGCCAGACTTTGGTGCAGGAGCGTACTCGCGACCTACTCGAACAGGTCATCCAGCAACGTTTGACGGCTCTGGCGCAAACCCAGGTCTTACAGATTCAGCGTGAGTTGGACATACCCCTGCAGATCACTGCCGACCTGGCGCGAACTAACGCGCTACTCGGCATGCAAGACAGCACTGGCAGCCCGCTGTTATCCATTAGCCGGGAAGAGCTGGCAAACCTCGTGCACGAAACCACGGCACAAAATCCTAAACTGCTGGGCAGTTATATCGGCTGGGAGCCAAATGCCTTCGACGCCAATGATGACGTCTACGCCGGCATAAAAGACAACGGCTACGATGGCTCGGGGCGCTTCAACCCATGGTGGTTTCGCAATGCCGATGGCAGCTTAGGTATTGATGCCCTTGGCGATATGGAGACCGAAACGCTGCTCCCTACCGGTGTTCGCGCTGGCGAGTACTATCTGTGCCCCAAAGAGAGCAAAAAAACCTGCGTGATTGACCCGGCACCCTACGACGTCGGCGGCAAGATGATCATGCTCGCCTCCTTTACCTCTCCGATTCTCGTCAATGGCCAGTTTCGGGGCATTGCTGGGGCAGACCTGGCGGTTAACTTCATTCAGGAGTTATTGCTCAAAGCAGACAGCAAACTCTATGACGGCGCGGGGGAAATGGCGCTTATCGCGAGCAATGGCCGCCTGGTCGCGTCAACAAAAGCACCGGACAAGCTGGGTAGCCCGGCAACTGAGCTGCTCGACGCTAACGAAGTAGCCAACTTGCAAAGCATGACTGCCGGCCAAGTCATCTATGACATTGACGAGCAAGAAGATCCGTCTAAGAACCACATCGAGCTGTTTCTCAGCTTCAACATTGGCGATAGCGATACTCGCTGGGTGCTCATGCTGGTGCTCCCGGTCAATACCGTCATGGCTGATCTACAGAGCATGCAGGCCGACCTCCACGCACAAGGCGAGGCCGACACCCTGGGCATGGCGCTGGTCGGCTTATTAATTGCGGCTATTGGCTTATTGGTGGTGTGGTTTGTTGGCTACGGCATTGCCCGCCCACTAAAACAAATGGTGGCCATGCTCGATGACATCGCCAAGGGTGAAGGCGACCTAACCCGCCGCCTGACAACCGACCGAGCGGACGAGCTGGGCATGATCGCGCTCGGCTTCAACACCTTCCTGAGCAAGCTGCAGGCCATGATCAGCCAAGTGGTGAGCTCGGTACAGAAAGTCAGCGACTCATCCGAGCACACTGCCGACATTGCCATCCGCACCAACCAGGGCGTGCAGAAACAAATGGCGGAAATCGAACTGGTTGCCACTGCTGTGCATGAGATGACCGCTACCGCTCAGGATGTGGCACGCAACGCCACCCATGCCGCTGAAGCCGCGAACCATGCAGACCGCGCCGCCAATCAAGGCAAGCAAACGGTGCAGAACACCGCGGACTCGATTGCTGCACTGGCCCAGGAAATCGGGCGTGCGGTGACGGTGGTGCAAACGCTGGCCAAGGACAGCGAGAACATTAACGCCATCTTGGTGGCGATTCGCGGCATTGCCGAGCAGACCAACCTGCTCGCGCTCAACGCGGCCATCGAGGCCGCACGCGCCGGCGAACAGGGCCGAGGTTTTGCCGTAGTGGCCGACGAGGTGCGCAACCTGGCGCAAAAAACCCAACAGGCCACTGAAGAAATTCAGACCATGATCCAGCAGCTGCAACAAGGCACCCGCGACGTCGTCAATGTGATGGAAGACAGCCAGAGCAAAACCGAAATCAGCGTGAAGCAGGCCAGCCAGGCAGCCGCAGCGCTGGAGTCCATCACCCAGGCGGTTTCAGTGATCAACGACATGAACACACAGATCGCCAGCGCGGCCGAGGAGCAAAGCGCAGTGGCCGAAGACATCAACCGTAACGTCACCAATATCGGCCAGGTGGCCAACGAAGTTGCAGGTGGCGCCGACGAGGCCAGCCAGGCCAGCGCAGAGCTGACCAAACTGGCCGAACAGCAACGCCGCCTGATCAACCAATTCAAGGTCTAACTGGGCAGGCAAAAAGGGCGGACTGCCGCGCAGTTCGCCCTTTTTTATTGTTAAGACTTTACAAGGAGCGCCCGCCAGCTAGGCAGGCGTCAGGCACTCAGGTGCATCCAGCTTGGGATCATTGATCAGATTGGCCAGCACCCGCTCGCGCAGTCCGGGTTGCGGCCTTGCCAGTAGTGCCTGCAACTCAGCTGGCGAGGTCTCGGCCGATAACCAGGCCGCTTGCCCGGCCTCATCGAGAATCAACGGCCGACGCTGACTGGCAGCCGCCTGGGTGACGACCGCAGCACTGAGGTAGACAAAACCCTCAACCGGATAAGCCTCCCACAAGGCCGCAAAGTAAAGCGGCGTGCCCTCACCAGTCAGCCAGTACGGGCGTTTGCGCGCCGTGCCTCGCCATTCGTAAAAGCCATTAGCCGGCAGCAGACCTCGGCGCAGACGAAACGCCTCACGAAACATCGGCTGCTCGGCCAGGGTTTCCGCACGCGCCTGGGCCGGGGTCTTGGTGAGATCCGTCAACCAGGGCGGCGTCAGCCCCCAGCGCGCGCGCGCCAGCTGGCGCTCGCCGTCGACATTACGCAGCAGCAAGACCTGGCTGTGCGGCGAGATACTCCAGTGCGGTAACTGGTCAGCAGGGAAGCCGGGAATCGCCGCAAATGCAGGCGTCCAACGGAACAGGGCATAACGTCCACACATGGGAAACTCGATAGCGTTTGAATAGAGACAGTAGCTGCACAGCGGCGTTTGAAAACTTGCTTTATGGTCTCGCGAGCTAGAGTCCTGTAAGGCGCTACGTTAGTAACAGCCTTCGGCTGGTCAAAACGGCGAGGAAGCGGACAGGACTCGCACACGAGTGTACTTTTGTACATGAGCATTCTGAGCCTGTTTTTAACGCCGCAGGGCCGACGCGCAGCAGACCATAACCAGGCAATCAGCAGAGCAACGTACCTTGGAAGTTATCCGGCTCATCGCCGGGCAGCGGCTGCGCGGCATTGTACGCGGCGATTAGCTGTTGTGCGCGGTGCGCTTGCGCATCCTCGACCATCACCCCGAGCAAGCCGCAGGCAGGTAACTCACCCACCGCCCCAGCCAGGTGCTGCCCGGTGAGGTAGGCGTCGATGCCCTCACTGGCCAGCATGCCGAGCAGCAATTCAGCTTCCATCAGGTCTTGCGGCTCATAAATGCGTTGCATCAGTCATTCTCCCCGCGCACATCGAGGCACCAGTCCTCACCATCGGTCTGCAGCGAAAACACGATCGGCCGGCAGCACACCGGACAGTCTTCGATGTATTGCTGATCGCCAGCAGACAAGTCGAGTAAGGCCTCGACCTGCTCGCCACAATAAGGGCACTGGTAGTCCTGAGTTTCCAGCATCGCGGTCTCCTTGTGACTTGGGCGTATAATCGCCGGTCTATAGCTGGCCCTGCAGTCGCGCAACAGCCCATGCTGAGCGCGACGACCAGAGCGGTGAGCATCTCCACAGCCAACCACGACAAGAGAACATGATGGGCGAATTCGATACCATCCGACCTTACGCTGACGCAGAAGTCCCTGCCGTACTTGCGCGCCTACTGGCCGACGATGCGTTTCTCGGCATCCTCACTCAGTTCCGCTTCCCGCGCCTGGCTGGGCCTTTGGGCTGGCTGCTTAAACCACTTATAGCCTATCGCCTGCGTCTTGAGTTCCGTGACGTGAGTTCGGTGGCGCAATTGCAATCGCGTATCGCCAGTTATGTCGACCACACCATTGAGCAAGCGACCGATGGCGTGAGCTATTCCGGCATCGAGCATCTGCAAGCCGGCCAAGCCTATCTATTCCTCGCCAACCACCGCGATATCGTGATGGATCCGGCGTTCGTCAACTATGCGGTGTACCACGCGGGGCTGCCAACGCCACGCATCGCGATTGGCGACAACCTGCTGCAAAAGCCGTTTGTCAGCGACCTGATGCGCCTGAACAAGAGCTTTATCGTGCACCGCTCGCTCACCGGCCGGCGCGAGAAGCTGGCGGCTTACCAGTTGCTCTCGGCCTATATCAATCACTCGATCCGCGTTGATGGCGAGTCGATCTGGATCGCCCAGGCTGAAGGGCGCGCCAAGGACGGTGATGACCGCACCGACTCGGCGATCCTCAAGATGTTTCATATGAGCCGGAAAGCCGAGCCGTTTGCCGAGCTGATCAACAGCCTGCGCCTGACGCCGGTGTCGATCAGCTATGAATACGACCCTTGCGATCAGGCCAAGGCCCGCGAACTGTCAACCCGCGCCAGCAGTGGCAGTTACACCAAGGCCGCCGGCGAGGATGACCAAAGCATCGCGCTCGGCATCACCGGCTACAAAGGCCGCGTACATGTGCATTTCGGCGCGCCTGTGAAGCAATGCCTGGAGGACAGCAAGGTCCTGGCGACGGAGATGGATCGGCAAATTCTTACCGGCTACCGGCTGTTCCCTGTGCATTACCTGGCGTATGCCATGTGGGCGGATCGCGACCCTGCACTGGCTGTACCCGACGCTGCCGAACTGTTCCCTGCCGCAGAACTCAGTGCGGCAAAAAGCGAGTGGAAGCGCCGCTTGGCCAACTGCCCGAGCGAGCAGCAACCCTACCTGATCCTGCAATACGCCAACCCGGTGCGTAACCAGTACCGAATCAAGGCCGGCCTGCCCCTTTAGCGCCCTTACCCGCAATAAAAACGGCAGCCATTGGCTGCCGTTTTTGTCTAAAACGATCCTACAGCTGGGTACTGAGCCAGGACAGCAGCAGCGCCAAGGCCAGGCAGGTATAACCAAAGCGATAGAAGAAGCGGTTGAGCCGCCGGGTCGGCTCATCACAAGCATCAGCCTGCTGCGCCAGCGCGTTTAGCGCATTACCGGCCAACAGCCGCGCCTGCGCAAGCTGCTCACGCAGGCGGGTGGCCAACAGCAACCAGGCGCCGGCCAGGGCAAAAAACAGCGCCAATCCATTCAACCACTGCCCGGGCTGCCCTTCGATCAGCCACCAGAGCGCTTGCAACGACATGTTCGACCTCAACTTCTTAATGGCATGCGAGCAGTGTCGCGCCAGACCATCAGCACACCCAATACAGCAGCGGGCAGTCCAATTACGGGCGCGGAGTCTACCGAAGGATGCCGCTCTCGCGGCTCGATTCCGACGAATCGCAGTGACTGTGAGCGTACTGTCACATGCTTGATTTAGGGTTTAACGCGCGCCGCAACGCCGCATCCAAATGGCTTCGCGCGCGAAGCAAAGCCTCTTACTCGCCATGGAGAATTGCCCCATGCTGCATGCCCAACCCCAAGACCGCGACTACCTGATCGACTCGCTGGACGACG
Organism: Pseudomonas spirodelae; assembly: GCF_034653255.1. Lineage (NCBI taxonomy): Bacteria > Pseudomonadati > Pseudomonadota > Gammaproteobacteria > Pseudomonadales > Pseudomonadaceae > Pseudomonas > Pseudomonas spirodelae. The sequence goes on from NZ_JAYEET010000035.1 coordinate 97,231, forward strand.
TTGAAGCCGTCATCGACGGGCTGTCATTCAACGTGCAAGACGAGCACTGGCTGGTGTACTGCGCCCTCGGCGGCCATGAACATTACGCCCTGCCTGATATCGACACGCGCACGGGCATCAGCCTGCCCGCGCTTTACAGCGAAGCCGCCTAAGGCGCGGTCGTTCGCTGCAGGCAAGAAATCGCAAATAGAAAAAAGCCCGGAATACTCCGGGCTTTTTTATTACGCCAACACCGCTTACTGCGCGAGCACCTGACCGATGGTCGGGTCCTTGAAGGCGCGGGTCAGGGCATCACTCAACACATCGCTCACCAGCTTGGTGTTTGTGGCCTGATTAGGTGCCATGCCAAAACGCTGATTTAACGACGCACCGTAGCGGCCGCTGTAGCGACGGCTAGAGTTCTGCACATCAACACGGAAGGTCGCGGTCATGTCAGCCTCAGTCACGTACAGGCCTTCTTTCGGCGACTGGTACTTCAGCTCGGCCAGGGTCAAGGTCAACTGAGGGGCGTTGTAGGCATTGGCGCTTGGGGTAAACCCGAGCAAACGTACAGCCGCTTCAGCCTGGGCCTGCAGCTTGGGCAGGATATCCTGACCAGTCACACTGATGGCGCTGGTTTCCGGGTAGAGGCCACCGCGGGTGCCTAACACCGGCGAAGGACGCCCATCGGCCACTCGCACGACCACAGGCTGGCCCTGGCCAACGGCCGTGATCGGGCTATTGAGTTTGGGTTGTGGGCTGAGTTGTTGCGGGCTGTGGGCACAACCCACCAGAGTAAGGCTGGCAACAGCCACCAGACCAAACAGCAGACGATGCAGCATGCTCAACTCTCCATAGATAAGGGGCAGATGTGGCGCGCAGTATAACCAGCGCGATATGTGCCTGACAGCGCTGGTTGGGATCAGTTAGCGCTGTGTGTAGTGCTAATCCAGCACAGCACCAGCTACTGATCTGACGCACAGGGGAGTAACAGGTTCCCGTAATGCCTTTGTCATGCGCATCGGGCATAAGACTTTAGTCTTCCCTACCCGTGAGAGATCGCCATGTTTACCCTGCGTAGCCTGCTCGCCCCCAAGCGTCCGATGCGCTCATTCGCCCTACTCGACGCGCAGGGCATTTGCACTGCACTGCGCCAGTCAGCCCAAGCCCCGCAAGGCCCTGGCTGGGTTGAGGTGCAACAAAGTTGCTCCAGCTGGCTTAATCGGCCGCTGCCAGCCAGCGCCCGAACCATACAAATAAAGCCATGCATGCACGCCCGACAAACGCTGGCGGCTTGACAGACAACAGAAGAAAAGTCACACCAGGCGATCAATTTTCCTGCTTTGCCCTTATAATCGCGCCCCGAATATAAGGACGCCTCCTGTTCGGGCCCTGCCGTCACGCTGATGCACCACTCATCGGCCGCGCCCCAGAGAGTCGCCCACTTCACGCTGCCTCCTAGCTAGCGCTTTTCCCAACTGTGAAATGCCATGCAGCTTCTGCAAAGGTCGTTTCACGTCGGTGAAAAGCTGGTTAAAGCAGACGTGTTTTGAGGTTCACGACTCCAAAAGAGCGTGGAAAAAACGGTTTGGAAAACTTCACAAGAGTGTGGCGAAAATGAACGATCTCGCGGTTGGCATCTGCTCCCAGAAGCCTGCTTCCTTCAACCCTGAACGTCTCACCGACTGCTGATTGCCTGTTTATCCTGGCTGATTAACGTCTATTGAGTGCTGGTTTGCGGAGAAGTGGTAATGGCGCAAAACGAATACGAAACAATGGATGTGGTGCTGGTTGGTGCCGGCATCATGAGTGCGACCCTGGCCGTACTGCTGAAAGAACTCGACCCAGCCATCAAGCTGGAAGTGCTCGACATGATGAGCACCGCATCGAGTGAAAGCTCTTACCCGTGGAACAACGCGGGTACTGGCCATGCGGCCCTGTGCGAACTGAACTACACGCCAGAAGCGGCTGATGGCTCGATCGACATCAAAAAATCGGTGTCCATCAATGCTCAGTTCGAGGAGTCCAAGCAGTTCTGGGCTTACCTGGTCGAAAAAGGTCGCTTTGGCTCGCCCAAATCCTTTATCAGCCCGGTTCCACACTTAAGCTTCGTTCGTGGCCAGAAAGGCATCGACTTCCTGAAGAAGCGCTTTACCGCGCTGACCGCTCACCACGCCTTCAGCGAAATGGAATACAGCGAAGACCGCGCCACCATGGCCGAGTGGATGCCGTTGATGATGCCGGGCCGCGACCCGAACGAGCCCATCGCCGCCACCCGCGTAATGGCTGGCACCGACGTTAACTTCGGCGCATTGACCCTGCACCTGCTCGACCACCTCCGTCAGCAGAACGAAGCCAAAGTCACCTGCAGCCAAAAGGTTGTTGGCCTCAAGCGCAGCGGTCAAGGCTGGCGCGTCAGCGTCAAGAACCTGCAAAACGGCAGCACGCGGGAAATCCAAGCCAAGTTCGTCTTCCTCGGCGCCGGCGGCGCGGCACTGCCGCTGCTGCAGATGTCTGGTATTCCTGAAGGCAAAGGCTTTGGCGGCTTCCCGGTCAGCGGCCAGTGGCTGCGCTGCGACAACCCGGAAATCGTCAAACAGCATCAGGCCAAGGTCTACAGCCAGGCAGCCGTTGGCTCGCCACCGATGTCGGTCCCGCACCTGGATACCCGCGTAGTCGAGGGCAAGACCTCGCTGCTGTTCGGCCCTTACGCCGGTTTCACCACCAAGTTCCTCAAGCGTGGTTCGTTCCTTGACCTGCCGCTGTCGATACGCTTCAACAACATCGGCCCCATGCTGGCCGTGGCGCGCGACAACTTCGACCTGACCCGCTACCTGATCAAGGAAGTGCTGCAGTCCGAAGAGAAGCGCCTGGAAACTCTGCGCGGCTTCTACCCAGAAGCCAAAGCCGAAGACTGGCGCATCGAGATCGCCGGCCAACGCGTGCAGATCATCAAGAAGCATGCAAAAAACGGTGGCATCCTGCAGTTCGGCACCGAACTGGTGGCCGCACAAGACGGTTCTCTGGCCGCCCTGCTGGGCGCATCGCCAGGCGCTTCGGTAACCGTTTCGATCATGCTTGACCTGATCCAGCGCTGCTTCGGCGAGCAGGTGAAGTCTGAGCAATGGCGCACCAAGCTGAACGATATCTTCCCGGCCATGGCTGACGTTTTGGCCAGCGATGCTGAGCGCTACCGCGAAGTGCAGTCGCGCTCCGATGCCTTGCTGCAACTGGAACAAAGCGTTAACGCCTAAACCGCTTAGGTAATAAAAAAACCGCCTTTCGGGGCGGTTTTTTTATTGCGTGTTCAGTCCGCGCAACAAGCATTCAGGCAGAAGTAGTCATCTGCCTGAAACTGAAGTAATGGCGCAGCGCATCGACCATCTCCACATAGTCGGCGGGTGGCGCCACCAGCGCAAAACCCGAATCATAGTAGCCGGGGGTGACATCCTCACGGGACCATTGGCAGGTGGCCGAGAAATCAATGTGGCGCGGCGCATCATGCCCTGGGATTTTCAAACACATATCAAAACGCGCGCCCACCAGCAGGGGAAGCTGGCTGATCAGCAGTAGACCGTCCAGAGAGACGTTACCGATATAGCCCATGGGCTTGTCGGTGATGCGATTGAACACCTTCAGGTAGTACGGCAGCTGATGACGTTCGATGCGGCGCTGAACATGCGTTGGCATAGTGGCAAATCGCTATAAACGGCCATTAAGTATGGCCCCACTACTGCGCTTAAACCAGTTTCAGGAACAGCGTTCGGATACGCGGCCTTGCAGTTGCTGACGGGTGGTATCCATTTGCTTGTCGCTGTAATAACTGCGCTGGCCATCGGCCTCATCCCGGTAGTAGCTACGCCCCTCAGGAATAGAGGCCAGGCGCTTACGCAGCTCGCGACACTCTTGGGCACGCTTGGTCTGCTGCTCGGCTGCAACTGCGGAGGCCTGCGCCTGCTCTGCACGGCGGGCATCGTAAAACCGACTGGTACGCTCTTGCCGCTCACGGGTCAGTTGGTCACGCTCAACCACCTGTGGTTTCACTTCAACCTTTTCCGCCCCCGCGACTGCAGGGCGCTGGCCGAAGTGCACCTGGCCATTGGCATCCGTCCAACGATAAATTTCCGCAGCGGCCAGCCCCGGCAACAACAATAAGCACAACAAAACGCGCATGGATTCCCTCCCGAAAGCCTCAGCTTACTGCCGCGATAAGCCTTCTGTCAGCGATGACGACCAGTGGTCAAGGCTTTGCCGGGCTGACCTTAACCGCCACATCAACCCCCTCATGCCCAAGCTGGCGCAGGGTGTTGATGCGTGCACGGGCACGGTAGGCATATTCGCTCGCCGGGTATTGGTTGATGATGAACTGATAAGTCTGCATGGCATCGACAAACAGCGCCTGACGCTCCAGGCACTGGCCCCGCAGCAGAGAGATTTCGGGCTGCATATAACGTCGCGAACGGCTGTTACGCTCAGCCTTGGACAACGACAAAATGGCTGCTTCGCACTCACCGCGATCATATGCCTCGTAAGCACTATTGAGATCGCGGTCGAACGAATAGCGGTTGCAGCCGGCCAACCCCACTAGCAACAAAACAATCAACAGTATGCGCATAAGCCTCTCCTCCGATGTGCAGTGTATCGACTGCCCTGGGGAATTCTGCAGCAGCGTATCGCGCAATAACTCATGCTGCATCATGTGGCCGCCAGAGGTAGTGCAGTGGAACAATGACTACAGGGTTGCGGCATAGTAGCCTCGTCTGCAGTTGCCATTCAGGAGTCTGTGCATGACCGTTCGCCGCACCAAAATCGTCGCCACCCTCGGCCCATCGAGCAACAGCCCCGAGGTTCTTGAACAACTGATCATCGCTGGGCTAGATGTTGCCCGCCTGAACTTCTCCCACGGCTCGCCCGACGAGCACAAAGCCCGCGCCAAGCTGGTGCGCAAACTGGCCGCCAAGCACGGTCGCCACGTAGCCCTGCTGGGTGACTTGCAAGGCCCGAAAATACGCATCGCCAAATTCGCCAACAAGCGCATTGAGCTCAAGCTCGGTGACCGCTTCACCTTCTCCACTAGCCATCCGCTGACCGCCGGCACGCAAGACATCGTCGGCATCGACTATCCGGACCTGGTCAAGGATTGCGGCGTCGGCGACGAACTGCTGCTCGACGATGGCCGTGTGGTCATGCGCGTTGAAAGCGCCACCAGCGATGCCCTGCACTGCGAAGTGATCATCGGTGGCCCGCTGTCCGACCATAAAGGCATCAACCGTCGCGGCGGCGGCCTGACTGCGCCAGCCCTGACCGAGAAAGACAAAGCCGACATCAAGCTCGCCGCCGAGATGGAGCTGGATTACCTGGCCGTGTCCTTCCCGCGCGATGCCGACGATATGCACTACGCGCGCAAGCTGCGTGATGAAGCCGGCGGCACCGCCTGGCTGGTGGCCAAGATCGAACGCGCCGAAGCCGTAGCCGACGACGAAACCCTCGACGGCCTGATCCGCGCCAGTGACGCGGTGATGGTGGCCCGTGGCGACCTGGGCGTGGAAATCGGCGATGCCGAGCTGTGCGGCATCCAGAAGAAAATCATCCTGCACGCACGCCGCCACAACAAGGCGGTGATCACGGCGACGCAGATGATGGAGTCGATGATCCAGAATCCGATGCCGACCCGTGCGGAAGTCTCCGACGTGGCCAACGCCGTGCTCGACTACACCGATGCGGTGATGCTCTCGGCGGAAAGCGCCGCCGGTGCCTACCCGCTGGAAGCCGTGCAAGCCATGGCGCGCATCTGCCTGGGCGCGGAAAAACACCCAACCAGCAAGAAGTCCAGCCACCGCATGGGCACCGAGTTCGAGCGTTGCGACGAAAGCATCGCCCTGGCGGCCATGTACACGGCTAACCACTTCCCCGGTGTGAAAGCGATTATCGCCCTCACCGAAAGTGGCTACACGCCGCTGATCATGTCGCGTATCCGTTCTTCGGTGCCGATCTTCGCCTTCTCCCCGCACCGCGAAACCCAGGCCCGTGCGGCCATGTTCCGTGGCGTCTACACCGTGCCGTTCGACCCAGCCGCCCTGCAACCGGCGGAAGTCAGCCAGGCCGCGGTGGACGAGCTGCTCAACCGCGGCGTGGTGCAGGCCGGTGACTGGGTGATCCTGACCAAGGGCGACAGCTACCACACCATCGGCGGCACCAACACCATGAAGCTGCTGCATGTAGGTGAAGCACTGGTGTAAGAGCCTGTTTATGATCTGCTGCGCGTCGGCCCTGCTGCGTTAAAAACAGGCTCGGAATGCTCATGTACAACAGTACACTCCGCTTCCTCGCCTGTTTTTGCCTTGCAGGTCTCTAGCTCGCGAGATCGTAAAAAGGCTCTAGGCTACCCAGCGCAGTGCAAAAGGCCGCTCAATCGAGCGGCCTTTTTATTTGCCTCAGGGCATCAGGCGAACTTGCTGAAATCCGGCGTGCGCCGCTGCATAAAAGCTGTCAGCGCCTCGATGGCTTCCGGCGAGCGCAGGCGTTGACCGAACAGCGCGCCCTCCTCCTCGATCACCCGGCGCAGTTGCTCACGATCCGGCGCGCGCATCAGGCGTTTGCTATCCGCCACTGCAGCCGGTGCCAGTTGCTGAAAGCGCAGGGCCATTTCGCGGGCCTTGGCCAGGGTTGCCTCACCGCCGTCCAGCGCCTGATTGGCGACACCCCAGGCTGCGGCCTGCTCACCGGTAAAGCTCTGCCCAAGCAGCAGCAATTCTGCAGCGCGGGCGTGGCCGAGCAGGCGCGGCAGGATAAGGCTGGAACCGTATTCAGGGCACAGGCCCAGGTTGACGAAAGGCATCTTCAGCGTGGCCTCGCGGCTGACATAGACCAGATCGCAATGCAGCAACATGGTCGTACCAATGCCCACCGCAGGGCCGTTGACCGCGGCCACCACCGGCTTGCTGAACTCGAACAGCGCCTGCATAAACTGGAACACTTCGCTGTTGAGTCCAGTCGGTGGTGCCTGAATAAAGTCGGCCACATCATTGCCGCTGGTGAAGCAGCTCTCGCCGCCAGTGATCAGCACGGCGCGCACGCTTTTATCCTGATCAGCCTGCGCCAATACTTCGGCCATGCCGCTGTACATGGCGCGGGTCAGGGCATTTTTCTTGTCGGGGCGGTGCATGCGCAGGGTTAGCACCCCTTGTTCACGCTCAACCAGCAGATGCTCGCTCATCACTAATCCTCACGGTAGGCCACCCGCGAGCTGATCACCGGAACGGCTAGCGCGCGTGAGGCAAAAATATGTCAGCGAAAACCTGACTACGCGGCAAACCCGCCAGATACAGACGGCGCGCAAAGGTTTCGACACTGTCAGGGTGGCCGCAGAGTAAGGCGATGGTTTGCCGTGAAACAAGGCGCAGTTCGGCCAAAGCAGCCGGCAACTCGGCCGCCACAACAAGCTCGACTTGCACCTGCGGATGGCTGACGGCCAATGCTCGCAAGGGTTCGGCCAAGTAATGCGCGGAAGCATCATGGGCCACGTGAATAACCCGAATAGCCCCCTGATGCTGCTGACGCAGCGCCTCGCGCAGCACGCCATACAACGGTGCCAAGCCCGTACCTGCGGCTAACAGCCAGAGCGGCCTGGCTTGCCAATCGGGATCATAGTGCAACGCTGCACCGCGCAACTCACCCAAACGGAGGTTGTCGCCCGGCTGAAAAGCCCGCGCTGCTGAGGCAAATGCGCCACCCTGACGGCAATCGATATGAAACTCCAGCCAGGCATCCTCCCCCGGCACGCTAGCCAATGAGTAAGGCCGGGCAATCCCGCTGGGGGTCCAGAGTTGCAGGTGCTGGCCGGCGCCGTAACGCACTGGCTGCGGTGGGATCAGACGCAGGCGCAGGACATCGCGGCTTAGCCAATCGCAGCTGTGAATGACCGCCGGAACCGCATCACGCAACGGATCGAATACCTCAATCTGCACGTCATCCACCACTCGACATTGGCACGCCAGCCGCCAGCCCTGCTCACGCTGCGCTTCGTCCAGAGCCTCAGGCTTGGCATCAAGCAACTCGCCACGCACGCAACGCACCAGGCAGGCATGGCAGCTGCCGGCGCGGCAGCTATAGGGCACAGCGATACCAGCAGCCAACAAGTTATCCAACAGGTTACTGGCAGGGGCGACTTCGAGGCTGCGTTCAGCGGCCCGTAACTCAGGCATCCACATCCTCCCAGGTCGCCGCGCAACGGTTACGCCCATCACGTTTGGCCTGGTACAGCGCCTGATCGGCACGCTGCAGGGCCTCATCAAGGTCATCGTCAGCGCTCAGCAAGGTCATGCCAATGGATACACTCAGATTGGCCACCTGCACGCCCAGCGGCTCGGCGCGGCTAAAGGCTTCGCGCAAGCGTTCGCAGCAGGCCGTGAACTGATCGGCTTCGGTATTGGGTAACAGCAAGACAAATTCCTCACCGCCATAACGCGCCACCACATCGCCATCGCGCAGGCAGGCGCGGGCAACAGCGGCAAACGTTTGCAGGACACGATCACCCGCCGCGTGACCGTGAATATCATTGATGCGCTTGAAATGGTCGAGATCCAGCAACGCCAGGCCATGCTGACGGTCACCTCGCAGATTTTCCAGCTCGCAACTGGCTAAGCGCAAAAAGTGCCGACGGTTGCACAACCCGGTTAACTCGTCAGTCGCGGCCAGGTCTTCCAGCTGGCGCATCATCCCGCGCAGTGTGTCCTGGTGGGCTTGCAGGGCGAAACGGCGCTGACGCATTCGTTGGCGCATGGCCTGAGCATAACTGGCAAACAGACAAAGCCACACCAGCACCACAGCCAATACACAGGCCTGCATCAGCGCCATACGCGGCGCACGCAGCTGCAGGGTATAGGCCTCATACAGGTTCAACCCGGCAAAGCCCAGAAAGGCAACCAATGCGCAACGGGCAAAGACCTTGGGCGGCAACTGAAACACGCCGAACAGCAAAATCAGCATGTACATCACCAACAGGCTGCCGCGCCCCTCGCTGAACTGCGATAGCAGCGCTGTGAGCCAGAGCAATGCCACCAGCACCTGAGGCTCAGTCAAACTAGGATCGGCAAGGCGTAGATTGAGGCGCGACAGAAACAGCCCGAGAAAAACTAATTGGCTGAACGTCGCCAAAGCGCCGATACCCAGTACGGCTAACGGCGGCGCATTAAACAACCCGGCAAACACGCCAACGCCGCACAACAGCCCGGTCAACACGTAAGTGCCTACGGCCATGCCGAAACGCTTTAGCAGTAGGCTTTGCAAGCTGCGTCGGGTACCTGCTTGACTGCTTGGGGTCATAGGAATTATGGGCTCCATCCCATACTGGCATCTAGCCGCTACTCTACCCCTGCGATTGCAGCATGCCTAGTCAATTAATCGACGTCAGTAACCGATCAGCGCCCATGATCTAAGCCTGCCGAGGTGTCCGCCAGGCCACGTGCACGGTATACTTTCGCGCCTTTTTATCTTGTCCTCTGGCCCTGATAAGCCTGCGCCGGGTATGCCCCCTGCGCGCTTCGAAGTTCCTGCCCTACTCCTACCCATATAAAGGGAGCGCATAGCATGACCGTGATCAAGCAAGACGACCTGATTCAGAGCGTCGCCGACGCCCTGCAGTTTATTTCCTACTACCACCCCGTAGACTTTATCCAGGCCATGCATGAGGCCTACCTGCGCGAAGAATCGCCCGCTGCGCGCGACTCCATGGCACAGATTCTGATCAACTCACGCATGTGCGCCACCGGCCACCGGCCGATCTGCCAGGACACCGGCATCGTCACCGTCTTTATCCGCGTGGGCATGGATGTCCGCTGGGATGGCGCGACCATGGGCGTCGACGACATGATCAACGAAGGCGTGCGCCGCGCTTACAACCTGCCGGAAAACGTCCTGCGCGCCTCGATCCTAGCCGACCCAGCCGGTGCACGGAAGAACACCAAGGACAACACCCCAGCAGTCATCCACTTCTCCATCGTCCCTGGCGACAAAGTGGAAGTGGACGTTGCTGCCAAAGGCGGTGGCTCCGAGAACAAGTCGAAGATGGCCATGCTCAACCCGTCCGACTCGATCGTCGACTGGGTACTCAAGACCGTCCCGGAAATGGGCGCCGGCTGGTGCCCGCCAGGCATGCTCGGCATTGGCATCGGCGGCACCGCCGAAAAAGCCGCAGTCATGGCCAAGGAAGTGCTGATGGAGTCCATCGACATCCATGAGCTGAAAGCCCGCGGCCCACAGAACAAGATCGAGGAAATGCGCCTCGAACTGTTCGAGAAAGTGAACCAGCTGGGCATCGGCGCCCAGGGCCTGGGCGGCCTGACCACCGTGCTCGACGTGAAGATCATGGATTACCCGACCCACGCCGCCAGCTTGCCGGTGTGCATGATCCCCAACTGCGCGGCCACCCGTCACGCCCACTTCGTGCTCGACGGCACCGGCCCAGCCGAGCTGGAAGCGCCGGACCTGTCCGCCTACCCGGAAATTGTCTGGGAAGCCGGCCCGAGCGCGCGCCGCGTTGACCTCGACACCCTGACCCCAGAAGACGTGCAGAGCTGGAAGCCGGGTGAAACCGTGCTGCTCAACGGCAAGATGCTCACCGGCCGCGACGCCGCGCACAAGCGCATGGTCGATATGCTGAACAAGGGTGAAGAGCTGCCGGTCGACCTGAAAGGCCGCTTCATCTATTACGTCGGCCCGGTCGATCCGGTACGTGAAGAAGTGGTCGGCCCAGCTGGCCCGACCACCGCCACGCGGATGGACAAGTTCACCCGGCAGATCCTCGAAAGCACTGGTTTGCTCGGCATGATCGGTAAATCCGAGCGCGGCCCGATTGCCATCGAAGCGATCAAGGACAACAAGGCCGTGTACCTGATGGCTGTTGGCGGCGCCGCTTATCTGGTCGCCCAGGCGATCAAGAAGTCGCGCGTGGTGGCCTTCGCCGAACTGGGCATGGAAGCCATCTACGAGTTCGACGTGAAAGACATGCCAGTCACCGTGGCAGTCGACACCAAGGGCGAGTCGGTGCACATCACCGGTCCAGCGATTTGGAACAAGAAGATCCACGACAGCCTGGCGGTCGAGATCAAGTAAGCATTACAGCGTTAACACAAACCCGGCCAAGTGCCGGGTTTGTTGTTTTAGCGACGCCGCAATGCCTGCGCCATGGACTGATCAACGTGCGTGCGCCACTCGCGGTCACGCCAGTCGTCGTCATGCCATTCACGCTCAAAGGCGCTTTGCTGGGTGGCCTGACATTGGCGAAAACCATCGTCCCAGCCCTGGGCATACAGCGGCGCTGCCAGGTAACGCGGCACATCCTTACGAAAAGCATCAAGCGCGCCTGCTGCTTGCCGGCCACTGCTGCAACCCGCTTCAAAACCATCAATAAAGGCCGGCGGATAACCTTCGGCCTGCATCTGCTCGCGGGTATTTTGGCAAGCGCACAGCAACACTGCAGCCACGCCAAGCGCGGCCATTCTTAAGCGGCTCAAAGCAGGCAGGCAGATCATCCGCTGCCGCCTCAAGCGCCCTGGGTAAGCGAGCATAGCGGGCTTGGCAAAACAGCCTCTGCACTCCAGGCCATGCTGTAAGGCAGTGCCACTAAGGCGAGCGTAAAGAGCAGTGCGGCAAAACCAAGACGACACAGGTAACCAATGCGTGCCATTGACTAGCCCTCCAGCGGTTTAAGTACAGGTTGTTCGGCGTGCTGAGGCAGCGGCGCGCGATAGAGCACCCAGCGATAGCAGAGCAGGCAAATCGTCCAGTCGAAGAGCAAGGTCCACAGGTTGTGCGACATAAAGTGCGCGCCCTGCATCATCCTTCCCAACGAAAACACCGCCCCCAGTCCCAACGCGAATACCAACGCCACACGCGCACTGCGTGGGCGCTTGTCACGCAGGAGAAAAAACAGCGCCAGCAAGGAGAACCCCGAGGAGGCATGGCCACCCGGCCAGCAACGACCTGGATTATCCGTTGCTGCGCGCTCGCTCAGCAGCGGGGTAAAGGTCTCCGTGCCGCCAAACTCACTCAAGCTCCAGGGGCAATGCACAGCGGTGAGCGCCTTCAAGGGCGTAACCACACTGGTCGAGATCCCCAGCGCCAGGACCAGAAAGCCCAACGAGCGCCGCCACACCCTAAAACGGCTGGGTAACAGGCTGATGACAAAGCCAATAATGGCCAGCACGCCAAACACGATAACCAGCTGCTTGGCCCGGTCGTGCAGGATGTCTTCCAACCAAAAGCTGTGTTTACCAATAAAGCCCTGGCCTGGTTGGTAGAACAGGCGCTCGATGGCGAAATCCAGGCCGCTGGGGTCAAGCAGTAACAGCAACGCCATCAGCAGCAGAGGGATGCCCAGGCCCAGCCGGAAATCAAAATAACGCGAGAACTCAGTAGACCGATTGGCCCGCATAACGGTGCTCCAGCCAAGGCAATGCGCGGCAGTGCCTGAAAGCTTTAGGATTAACGCTTACTCAGTCGCTCGCCAGGCAACAGGGTCGGCCGCCAGGCCATCAGGTGTTCTTTAAAGGCGTGGCTAGCGCCTTGGTAATAGGCGATGTTGCGACGCTGCAGCGCATCCGTGGCATCCACTGCAATCTCATGGCTCAGGCCGAGCGCATCATCATGGCGGCGCATGTTTTTACGCGGGCTCAGAATCGCCAGGCTGGAACCGTCGAACAGCCCCAGGTGCTGATAGTTACCCAACAGCGCACGCCCTGGCGCACGGTCATCGCGCAGCACATTGCGGCCGAAGAAGGTCGAGACATAGTCCATATTCAGCAGGCCCAGTAGCGTGGGCGCCAAGTCAATCTGACTGGCTACGTCATTGAGTTCGCGTGGTTGGATATGCGCCGGGGCGTAAATGAACAACGGGATGTGGTAATTGGCCACGGGCAAGTCTTCTTTGCCGGCACTGCCCGCCGTGTGGTCTGCGATAAAAATAAACACCGTCTGCTTGAACCAGGGCTTATCCCGCGCCTGGGCAAGGAATTGACCGATGGCATAGTCGGTGTACTTCACCGCCCCTTCGCGGCCATCGCCGGACGGGATGTCGATGTGACCTTCCGGGTAGGTATACGGCCGGTGATTAGAGGTAGTCATCAACTGCAGAAAGAAGGGTTTACCGGCAGCATGATCTGCATCGGCCACCTTCAGCGTCTGCGTGTAGATGTCCTCATCAGACATGCCCCAGGCGTTTTGAAACACCATATCCGCCTCGGCGACGCTGCTCTGGTCAACGATGCGATAACCATTGCCGCCGAAGAAGGCATTCATATTGTCGAAATAGCCGCGCCCACCGTAGATGAACACGCTGTCATAACCCTGCGCGCTGAACTGCTGTCCGAGGCTGCCGTAGCCAGACTCACGGCCGATACGCTTGACGATGGAGCGCCCCGGCGTTGGCGGCATGGACAGGCTAATGGCCTCCAAACCACGATCGGTTCGCGTACCCGTGGCGTAGAAATTACTGAAACTCAGGCTCTGCTGGCGCAATTGATCCAGATTTGGGGTCAAGCCACGGTTGTCACCGAAGCTGCCCAGGTACTTGGCACTCAGGCTTTCGATGGTCACCAGCACCACGTTCAGCCGCTCGGGCTTGCCCGGGTTGTCGATCACCCGGCGGATGTCTTGCGGGTCACTGCCAATAAAACGCGCATTCGGCTCACGCACCTCATTGCGCAGCAGACCGGCCACGTCAGCATCCGCCAGGGTGGCGTAGAACTGCAGGTAATCCAGTTCGTTATTACGAAACGCGGCAAAGAACTGGAATGGACCATTGCTCGCTAACTCGCGCTGGTAGGCGTTGCCATCCGTGCCACGCGGGGCATCCTGACCAATCAGTGCGCTACTCAACGCGGCCGATAGCAGTATGCCCACCACGCTAAACAGGGCCGGCAAAGTCCCTAGACGCGGGGCATCTAGAGCCGCCAGCACCGGCTTACGCAACAGCGCAGTGGTGGCAATAGCCACGATCGCCAGCATCGCCAGAAGTGGGTAGATCGGGTAGGACTCAAGGATGTTGTTGATCACCTCCTCGGAGTAGACCAAGTAGTCCACGGCAATAAAGTTGAAGCGCACGCCGAACTCATCCCAGAACAGCCACTCCGCCACCGCGGTAAACAGCATGACAAACAGGCTGACCCCGACCACACCGAGCAGCAACTGTTTATGCCAGCGCTGCTGCCACAGGCGGCGCGGACATAGCAGCAGGTACAAGGCAAGCGGCAGGCTGGCGTAGAGCAGGAAGCTCAGGTCATACACCACGCCAACCCCATACAGGCTGAACAACTGCATCACACTGACATTGGCGTCACTCAGGTGAGTGGCCAGCAGGGCACTGCGGGTCAGAAAAAACACCACCAACCATGCCGCGACGATGATCGACAGGTAACGAAGTTGCGCGAAGTGGAGCTGAGGCATCGTATGATCCTGCTTGGATGAACGTGCCGCAGTGTGCAATTGCCTCTGTGAGGCGCTTGTCAAAACAATGTGAAAAAAACGTCAACGCGAAAGGAACACCCGCTCATGCGTATTCTGGTCATCGAAGACAACCGCGATATTCTGGCCAACATACTCGACTACCTGCAGCTCAAAGGCTTTAGCGTTGATTGCGCACAGGATGGTTTGAGCGGCTTGCACCTGGCCAGCAGTGGCCACTATGACCTGATCGTGCTGGACATCATGCTGCCCGGCATTGATGGCTATCAGGTGTGCAAGCGCCTGCGTGAGGATGGCCACAATGAGGTGCCCATTCTCATGCTAACGGCCCGCGATGCCCTGGATGATCGCCTGCAAGGCCTGAACGCCGGCGCTGACGACTACCTGATCAAACCCTTCGCGTTGTCCGAACTGGTGGCGCGCATTGAGGCGATCCTGCGGCGCAGCCAGGGCAGCCGCAAACGCCAGTTGAAAGTCGCCGACCTGGTTTATGACCTCGACACGTTGCATGTCAGCCGTGCAGGGCAGCCACTCAAGCTCAACCCCATCGGCCTCAAATTATTGGCCGTACTGATGCAGAAGAGCCCAGCGGTGATCCGCCGTGAAGCCCTGGAAGAAGCGCTCTGGGGGGACGACAGCCCAGACAGTGACAGCTTGCGCAGCCACATCCATCAACTGCGCCAGGTGCTGGATAAACCCTTCGCGACCCCGCTGCTGCATACCTTGCACGGCGTCGGCTATCGCCTGGCGGAGCATGCCAATGGCGTCTAAGCAACCGTTCGCCAGGCGCATCCTGATCGCCTTTGTGCTGATGACGACGCTGGTCAGCGGCCTTTTTTCGTTGAGTATCGTGGCGGTGGTGCATGTTCTTGAAGAACACCTGGTGTCCGAGGAACTCAGCCGCGAGTTGGATACCGTGCTGCATGAAGACCTCAAATATGGCAACCGCCCTCGCCTGGATTCCAGCACACGCTTTTTTGCCTCCAATCTCGCCGGCTACGCCATTCCCGAGCAATACGCCGGGCTGTCGGAGGGCTTCAATGAGGTATTTGACGGGGACAAAGCTTTTTACGTTTATGTGCAGGAAATCAACGGCAACACCTACCAACTGGTGCAAGAGCAGCACGAATTCGAAGCCCGCGAGCAAGCCCTGTTCAACGTCGTACTCGCCGGCTTTCTGCTGACCGTCGTCGGTGCCTGGGCTTTAGGCCTGATCATGGCGCGCAGGGTCATGGCACCGGTCAGCCGCCTGGCGCAACAGGTTCGCCACCGCGACCAGTTGCACACCCTGGCCCCGCCGCTGGCACCGGACTACCCCGATGACGAAGTGGGCCAACTGGCCGCCGCCTTCGACAGCACCCTGGGGCAGGTACGCCAATCGCTGGAGCGTGAGCGCCTGTTCACCAGCGATGTCAGCCATGAATTGCGCACACCCTTGATGGTCATTGCCACCTCCTGCGAACTGCTTGCAGAAGCCGCCCTGTCACCCCGTGAACGCCAACAGCTTGAGCGCATTACCAGAGCCTGCGAGGAAATGCGCGAGCTGGTGCAGACCTTCTTGCAACTGGCCCGCAGCAAAGCCAATGAAAGCGCTTTTGTTGCAGACAGCAGCCTCACCAGTGTCGCGGCGGCACAAATAGAGCGCTGGGAGCCGATGTTCAATGACAAGGGTTTAGCCTTCCAACATGCGCAAGAGGGCAACGATAACGGCCTCTACAACGCCACCTTCCTCAGTACGGTCATGGCTAATTTGCTGCGCAACGCCCTGCATTACACCGAACACGGCGTAGTTCGCCTGGTGCTGGAGGAAGGCGGCTTTCGTGTAGAGGACAGTGGAGCGGGCATTCCCCACGAGCAGCACGAGCAGATCTTCCAACCCTTCGTACGCGGCCCGCAGGCACGCGGTGAAGGGCTCGGGCTGGGACTGTCGCTGGTAAAACGCATCTGCGCTAAGCAAGGCTGGAGTATCACTGTGCACAGCCGCGCAGAGGGCGGCACCTGCTTCACCGTCAGATTCAACCCACCCGCTAACGAAATTTTCACATCCCCTTAACAGCCTGTTGATGCCCTGACACCTAATGTGGCGAGCGTTCCCCCTTACCGGACGCTCAGCCATGCCTGCCCTGCCTACCCCCAATCGTCTGTACCCCATGGGCGCGCTGCTGCGCCGTACACAACTGCAGAAACTGGAGCTGCCAACATGAACGGCAAACCCACTGCCGAGATGCACGACGCCCTCTCGCTCAAAGGCCGCACCGGGCTGCGGCGCATTCTCGACGCCGGCGGCTATTCGCTGATGGGCTTGCAGGCGGCCTATCGCGGCGAGGCGGCGTTCCGCCAGTTGTTGCTGCTCAATGTCGTGCTGCTTCCGCTGGCATGCCTGGTCGACGTCACACGCACTGAGCGCCTGTTACTGATGCTCGTGCCGCTGCTGTCACTGATCGTCGAGCTGCTCAACTCCGCCATCGAAGCCACCGTGGACCGCATCTCCCTGAGCCTCCATCCACTGTCCAAACAAGCCAAGGACATGGGCAGCGCGGCGCAGTTTATCGCCCTGCTGATGATTGGCCTGACCTGGGGCATGATCCTGCTCTGAGTTAAAAAGTCGCGTTTCCCAACAGCGGCGCATGACCGCCGCCGCGTTGTACATCAGCATCTCAGCTGTTCGAACCCGGCCTACCTTGGGCCGTCAAACAGCCCCAGACAGGCCAATCCAACGGCCTGAACGACGAGGGCTGGGCAACCCTGCACCCAGCGCCGAGTGAACTCTGCGCCCCCGTCGATTGTCTGTCTGCTGTCGGCCCAGCGGGTAGCTTGTATGGCCATTTGCCCACCAGCAGAGCGTTGCAGCACGCCACCTTGCTCATGCACCTGTTTGCGCCCACGCGCCTGGCCGGCTTTATCACACCCGCTGCAGGGTTTCGTTTAATCGCCATGTGAAGATTGCCCCCATGTTCCTATCCCGCCATGCCCCCTCCAGCCTTTCCCCTCTGCACCACCTCGCCATCGGTGCCTGCCTACTGGTCAGCGTTAGCGCGCACGCGCAAGACGATGCCAGCACCACGCGCTGGGTCAGTGACAGCCTGAATACCTATGTACGCAGCGGCCCAACTGACGGCTACCGCATCGTCGGTACGCTGACCTCCGGGCAGAAGGTCACATTGCTGCGCAGCGACGGTAATTACAGCCAGGTACGTGGCGAGAACGGCAGCGCGGTATGGATTCCCAGCCGCGACCTACAGGACGTGCCAGGCCAGGCAGAACGCCTGCCGCAACTGCAACAACAGGTCAGCGAGCTGAGCGCCGAGCTAGACGGCATCAACACCACCTGGGAAACCCGCGTGCAGGGCATGCAGGAAACCCTGGACTCACGCAAAACCCTGATCGATGAGCTGCAAACCGCCCGCTCTGCACTTGATAGTGAGCTGAGCCAGGCCAACTCGGAGCTACGCGAACTGCAGGCGCAACTCGGCGAAGAGAACCAGCAGGTGTTAATGCGCTACATGGCCTACGGTGGCGGTATCGCGGGGGCAGGTTTAATCGCCGGTTTGATCCTGCCGACCCTGCTGCGGGTAAAGCGCAAACGTAATGATCAGTGGGTCTAATGGGCTGAAATCCACTGGCGGTGGGTGAGCACCTTCACCCACCGGCCGCTTTGCGCCCGCAGGGTATGATCGCTCAGCAAATGTAAGGTCCTAGCGGCCAAATCAAGCCACCACAGCCGTGGTTTACGGCACCTTAATGCCAATTGGCTACTGACAAGATCAACCGGGACGATCCACACTACACTTCAAACAGCAGTCTCTGCGGCCTGTAATCAGCCAGGAATCTAATAAAAACCGGCATTCATAACCGGAACCCGAAGGAACACCTAAATGCTAGGGATGCGCTCAAATAACCCACACAAGCGCAACGCTCGCCCCGAGTTTTGGCAGCTTTCCATGCGTTGCTGTCAGATAGCGGCCTGCGTCGATATCGCTTTTTTGTTTATTTTCATCCTGCTGGGCTCCCCCATTCTGGCCTGGGTAAACGTGCTCAGCGTGGCCATGTATGCCTACGCCTACCGTGCGTTCCAGCAACGCCGTAACCGCCTGGCGATTCTACTGATCCGCGCCGAGGTCCTGGTACACGCAGGTCTTGGGACCGTACTGATTGGCTGGGAAAGTGGCTTTCACTACTTCTTGCTCATGTTCATCCCAGCCTTATTCGTGACCATGCGTGCGCGCAGCGCCTGGCTCCTCGCGGCGGGCCTGTGGGCCTACTACGTTGGGCTGGATGTACTGATGTGGTACATCGAACCACTGCAACCCATCTCCTCTAGCGCCTTGCTGGGTGTGCATGTTTTCAATTTGACTGTGGTGTTCTTGATGTTCAGCTATCTGGCGCTGTTCTATGTGAGCACCGTAACCCGCGCCCACAAGAGCCTGGCGCGGATGGCCACAACGGACTCGTTGACCGGCCTGTTCAACCGCCGGCACATGATTGCGCTGACAGAAAAGGAACTGGCGCGACACCATCGCCGTCCCAGCAACCTCACCTTATTGCTGATGGATATTGATCACTTCAAACAGATCAATGATCAATACGGCCACGATATGGGTGACCGAGTGCTAGCGGCGGTAAGCGACTCACTCAAAGGCTCTATGCGTGAACAGGACTTTATTGGCCGTTGGGGCGGCGAAGAGTTTCTTGCGGTATTGCCCGAAACCGACTTTGAACAGGCGGCTGTCAGCGCAGAGCGCATACGCAAGGCAATCGAAGGACTGGTCATAGACTGTGACGGCACTACAGTCCAGGTAACGCTGTCCATTGGCATCAGCCAGTATCGGGCTGAAGAGCCACTCAGCAGCGCCATTGCACGAGCGGATTACGCGCTCTACGCCGGAAAGTCAGCTGGACGCAACAGAGTAGAAGTGGCGACGTGTTGATCGGCTGTATACGGTTGTCGCCCTGAGTGAAGACAACCGCAGCCCAAGGCTGATCGACTCAGTTGCAAGCCCCCGCCTGCCAGCAAGCGCTATTGCTGGCACAGAGCCACAAAAAGCGGCTCTCACTCATCGCGCGTCAGCACTTCCAGCAGCTCAATTTCGAAGATCAGATTGGAATTCGGTTTGATATGCGCGCCGAACTCACGCTCGCCATAAGCCAGATGCGCGGGCACGTACAACTTGCGCTTACCGCCGACCTTCATGCCCATCATGCCGATGTCCCAGCCCTTGATCACTCGGCCGCTGCCAATCACGCACTGGAAAGCCTTGCCGCGGTCATAGGATGAGTCGAACTTGCGGCCATCTTCCAAATAGCCATCGTATTGCGTGGTGATCAGTGCACCTTTGACCACTTCCTTACCGTCACCCAGCTGAATATCTTCGATCACTAATTCGTTATTCATCGCGCTCTCTCTTGTCCACACATGGCAGGTCTAAAAGATAACAGCAGACTCACCCTTACCAGACCACCGCCGGGCCTGATCGGTCACGCATACCTCAACTCCAGCATAGCCAAAGCCCGCGCCTGACTAAACCACCAGGCTAAACGACAGCTGCTCAAGCACACACGCCGCTCGTGCTAAAGTCGCGCCCTGCACAACCACGGCCCAAGGCGACAAGTAGCGATTATGCAAATCCCGGCATTTACTGGCGAACTGGAAGACTGGAGTACCCTGAACAGCAGCATCGGTTGCCCCGAGTTGCTGGTTGGTAACGGCGCGAGTCTCGCGGTATGGCGCAAATTCGCCTACTTTTCGCTGTTTGACGAAGCCCAGACCACCCGTAACCGCCCGCTCAGCCCAACCGAGCTGAGCGTGTTCCGCGCGCTTGATACCAGCAACTTCGAGCAGGTGCTCAGTGCCCTGAAGAACAGCATTCGGGTCAACGCCGCGCTGACCATCAACTCGTCGTCGCCGCGCCACCGCTACTTCGCCATCAAGGAAGCGCTGATCCACGCCGTGCGTTCGGTGCACATCCCTTGGAGCCAGATGCAGGCATCCAGCCTGACGCGGATCAACAGCGCCCTCAGCCAATACCAGACGGTGTATTCCGGCAATTACGACCTGCTCAACTACTGGGCAGTGATGCAGAACCAGGACGCGTTTGAAGAAATGTTCCGTGGCCCCGACTCGACCTTTGACCTCGGCAATAACGCCCGCCAGAGCAGCGCCACACGCATGCTCTACCTGCACGGCGGCATGCACCTGGTGAAGAACATCGACGGCAGCACGCGCATTCTCAATTCATCGGAAAGCACCTTGCTGGCCAGTTTCGCCATCAACCAGCTGGGTGATATCCCACTGTTCGTCAACGAAGGCAGCAGCGCCGACAAGCTCAAAGCCATTCGCAGTTCCGACTACCTGTCGTTCTGCTACAGCCAGCTATCGCAGCCCAAAGAAACGCTGTGCATCTTCGGCCATAACCTCGCAGCGCAGGATCAGCACCTGGTTCAGGCCCTGCTGCAAGCAGGGCTGAAAACCCTGGCTATATCGATCTACCCGCACAACCCACTGTTTATCCAGCAACAGAAACAGCACTACGCCAACCTGTTCGCGGGGCAAGACGTGGCGTTGCGTTTCTTCGATGCGCAGAGCCACCCACTGGGCCATCCAGAGCTGCGCGTGGCAATCACACCGGCGCAATAAATCCGCTACTGACTGATCGAGCGCACCACACTCAGCTCGGCCGGCGCACGCCGCTGGCTGAGGTAACGGGTGCAGCTAACGCGCAGGAACGAGGCGAAATTCACCACTTCGCCGCGGTAGTCCATAACTTCGTCATACAGCTTGGCAATCAGTTGATTGGTGGTCATGCCATCGACTTCGGCGATCTCACGCAGAATGTCCCAGAACTGGTTCTCCAGGCGCAGGGTGGTCACCACGCCTCGTATGCGCAATGAACGGGCGCGGGACTCATAGAGAATTGGGTCGGCTTTAACGTAAAGCTCGCACATGGCAGCTCCCCTCATTGGATGCTGGGGCCATCCAGGCCCCAGGTGCGGCATTGAGTTTATAGCGTGATCTGGGTGCCCAGCACGTTCAGGAACGCGGCTAACCAGTTCGGGTGCGCAGGCCAGGCTGGCGCGGTGACCAGATTGCCCTGTACATGGGCCTGATCCACTGCAATGTCGATGTACTGCCCACCGGCCATTGTCACGTCCGGGCCACAGGCTGGATAAGCACTGCATTCGCGGCCTTTCAACACACCGGCCGCTGCCAGTAACTGCGCACCGTGGCAAACCGCTGCAATCGGCTTACCGGCCTTATCGAAGGCTTGCACCAGCGCGATAACCTGAGGATTCAAACGCAGGTACTCCGGCGCACGGCCGCCCGGAATGACCAAGGCATCGTAGTCTTCAGCTTTAACTTGGGCGAAGTCGAAATTCAGGGCGAAGTTATGCCCCGGCTTTTCGCTGTAGGTCTGCTCGCCTTCAAAATCGTGGATGGCGGTGCGTACGCTCTGCCCGGCGGTCTTGTCTGGGCACACGGCATGCACCTGATGACCGACCATCAGCAGCGCCTGAAACGGCACCATCACTTCGTAGTCTTCAACGTAGTCGCCGACCAGCATGAGAATCTTTTTCGCGGCCATGTGCTTGCTTCCTTATATCGGTTGAGAAGCACAGAGTGTTGTCCCGATCTGCCCGGCGTGGGTAATAACCCGGTACTACAGGGCACATCTTGGACCGACGGCGGCTAAAAAACGCTGAGCCACCTAAAGCAGCTCAGCGTCTGGGCGGGTGTTACTCCAGCACTTCCTCATCACGCAGCAGCACATAGGTGCAGCCGCTGTCGTCTTCCAAGTAGTCGTGCACGTAAAACATTACCACTTCGCCAAGGCCGGGCTGAGCGGCCACGTAGTCACCGATATCCACAGTAAAATGGCTCTTGGAACCGGGCTTGGCTTCGCACTCGATGCGCGCATTGACGAACAGCTCAGGCGCGCTGTCGCCGAAATACTCTTCACGCTCTGCCGCATCCCAATCAGCGGGCGCCTCAAACGGGCCGCAGAACAGCACCTTGGCATCACCCAAATCCACTTCCTCGGCTTCCGGGTCCTGATCATCCGCGCGGTATACCGTGCAGTCCTGCGCTTCAGGGTTTTCCAGGATGGCCAGACGGGCCGCCAGTTGTTGCTCAGTATCCATAGGGGGCATAACTATCTCCGAGCGTTTGGCGTTAAATGTCAGGGCAAATCGAGCCGGTGGTCACGCCACAGGCAGCCTTCGCAGGCTATGGGCTGGAGTGGCTGCAGTGCAAGCAATGAAATGCCCTTAGCCGCCTGCGCAGAATATTTATCGCCTTAATTTAGCGTTAAGACTGCGGGCAGAGACTCACACCCAGGTTCTCAGATGAGGTTCCGTTTATGGAGCTGCCTTGGGTGTATCAAGATACTGCACTTGCACAGATCGGCCGTGAGCAACCGCTCAGTCTCTACCTGGCCAACAGCCAAAGCCCGCGCCGGGCGGGCATTGAAGCCTTTATCGGCGAGCGTTTCGCGGCTCAGCATCAGGCGCGCATCCGTCATTTCATGCCCTGCCTGCTGAGCCTGGAAGACAGCAGCGGACAACTGCTCGGCGCCGTGGGTTTGCGCAGTGCCGGCGCTGGCCCGTTGTTCCTTGAGCGTTATCTGCAGCAACCGGCAGAGCAGGTGATTGCCACCAAGAAAGTGGCCAATGCACCGCAGCGCACGCAACTGGTGGAAGTTGGCAACCTGGCTGCGGGCAGCCCCGGCGCCGCCCGCCTGCTGATTGTGGCGCTGACCGACCTGCTGGTGGCGCTGGGTTACCGCTGGGTGACCTTCACCGGCACCCTAGCCCTGCTCAACAGTTTCCAACGCTTGGGCCTGACCCCCGTAGCGCTGGGCCCGGCCAACCCTGACTGTCTGGGCGACGAACAGGCCGACTGGGGCACCTATTACGACAACCAGCCGCAAGTGATGGCCGGTGACATCTATGCCGGGCACCAGCGCCTGTTGCAGCTGGGCGCCTACCCACGCCTGGCCCACCAAGCCTTTTATGCCCTGGAGGACATGCCCGATGTGGCCTGCCGCTAAACCACTTTTCGAGCACATGGCCGCCCTCGGTGACGCCATCGCCTTGCGTGAAGGCAGCCGAAGCCTGAGTTATGCCCAGCTATTGGCCGAGATCGAAGTCCGCAGCCAACACCTGCAACAGCTCGGCGCCCGACGCATTGCCCTGGCGCTGGATAACGGCATTGACTGGGTACTCTGGGACTTGGCCACCCTGCATGCCGGGCTGGTCTGCGTGCCCGTACCGGGCTTCTTCTCCACCAATCAGCAGGTGCATGTACTCGACAGTGCCAGCATCGACTGCCTGATCGGCCCGGACAATACGCTATACAGCGCGCTGGGTTTCAGTGCGAGTGCAACAGCGAGCGCAGTCGGTGTGCTGCAACGGCCGCGCGCGGTGGTCAGCGAATTACCCGTCGGCACCTGCAAGATCACTTACACCTCTGGCACCACCGGTCAGCCCAAAGGTGTGTGCCTGGATGTGGCGACACAACTGGCCGTGGCCCAGAGCCTGGTGAAGGCCAGCGCCAGTTGTCAGGTTGAACGCCACCTCTGCGTACTGCCGCTGGCCACCCTGCTGGAGAATATCGCCGGCATTTACGCCCCCCTGCTGGCCGGCGCGCAAATCGAGTTGATGCCTATGGCGCAAGTCGGCCTGCTGGGCGCCAGCCAATTTGACCTGCCGCGCTTTCTGACGGCCCTGGGTCAGGCGCAACCCAACAGCCTGATCCTGCTACCGCAGCTGCTATTGGCGCTGGTCAGCGCCGCCGAACGCGGTCTGCCCGTACCGGACTCACTGCGTTTTATTGCAGTCGGCGGCGGTCGCGTGTCCAGCCAACTGCTGCAACGTGCCGACGCCCTTGGCTTGCCGATCTTCGAGGGCTATGGCCTCTCGGAGTGTGCGTCGGTGGTCTGCCTGAACACCCCTGAGCAGCGCCGTATCGGCACCGTTGGCCAACCCTTGCCACATGTACAGGTACGCCTCGGCGCCGACCAGGAAGTGCAGGTCAAAGGCCCGCGTCTGCTGGGTTATCTGGGTGAACCGGTAACCGCTGAAGAATGGCTGGGCACCGGTGACCTCGGCCATTTCGAGGGGCCTTTTCTGGTGCTGCACGGGCGTAAGAAACACCAGTTCATCACCGCCTTTGGCCGCAACGTCAACCCAGAGTGGGTCGAGGCCGAGTTGGTGCAACAACTGCCCATTGCCCAAGCCTGGCTGCACGGCGAAGCCCTACCCGGCAACGTCGCCGTACTGGTGCCGCGCTTCGAGACGACCAGCGACAGCCAACTGGCCGAAGCCGTGGCTACCGCCAACCAATCACTGCCTGACTACGCCCGCGTGCACCACTGGCTGCGCGCCGAGCACCCTTTCAGCAGCAGCAACGAGCTGGCGACCAGTAATGGCCGGCTGCGCCGTAATGCCCTGTTTTCCCACTACCAGAGCGCCATCGAAGAGTTGATGGCCGACCAAACCTGCTATGGAGATGCTTGATGAGCTTCTATGAGTCCCTACTCGAACAAACCAGTGCTGAACGCAACTACCTGCTCAGCGCTCCGATCATTGCCCAGGCCATGGCCGGCACCGTCAGCCTGAACAGCTACATCGCCTTTCTCACCGAGGCCTATCACCACGTCAAACACACCGTGCCCTTACTGATGGCCTGCGGCTCGCGCCTGCCGGAGCGCCTGGAGTGGCTGCGCGAGGCCATTGCCGAGTACATCGACGAAGAAAAAGGCCACCAGGAATGGGTTCTGAATGACATCGCCGCCTGTGGTGCAGACAAAGAAGCCGTGCGCAACGGCCTGCCGCATATGTCAACCGAACTGATGGTCAGCTACGTCTACGACCGCATCGCCCGGCATAACCCGGTGAGCTTCTTCGGCATGGTCAATGTGCTAGAAGGCACCAGCATCGCCCTGGCCACACAAGTGGCCGGCGTGATTCAGGACAAACTGCAACTGCCGAACAAGGCCTTCAGCTACCTGAGTTCCCACGGCAGCCTCGACCTGGATCACATCGAATTCTTCAAAACGCTGATGAACCAGTTGGACAACGATGATGACAAGGCGGCGGCGGTGCACACCGCCAAAGTGGTCTATCGCCTGTATGGCGACATGTTCCGCAGCCTGCCACTGAGCGCATAGGAGGTTTGATGAAACTTTCCGAATGCCGCGCCGTGATTACCGGTGCCAGCGGCGGGATCGGCCAGGCGTTGGTCGCAGCCTTGCTGGAAGAAGGCGCGCAACTGCTACTAGTCTGCCGCCAAACCGACGCCTTACAAATGCTGGCAAATGCGCACACAAGCAAGGTCCAAGTGGTGCAGGCCGACATCCGTGAACGCAGCGGCCGTGAAGCCGTAGTCGCTGCCGCGCAGCGCTTCGGCGGCATCAACACGCTGATCAACGCTGCCGGGGTCAATCACTTCGGCTTGCTCGAGCAGCATGATGAAACGGCCATCGCTGATCTGATCGGCCTCAATGTCACCGCTACGCTGCAACTGACCCACCGCCTGCTGCCCATGCTGCGCCAGCAAGGCCGCGCGCTGGTGGTCAATCTCGGTTCGACATTTGGCTCCATCGGTTACCCCGGCTTTAGCGCGTATTGCGCCAGCAAGTTCGCCCTGCGCGGCTTCTCCGAAGCCCTGCGCCGTGAACTGGCGGACACTCAGGTGAAGGTTCTCTACTTCGCCCCACGTGCGACGCAAACCAGCATGAACGCCGCTAACGTGGTGGCCATGAATGACGAGTTGAACGTGGCCATGGACGACCCGCACAGCGTAGCCCTGCAACTGCTGGCCGCCATCCGCCGCGAGGAAGAGGAACGCTACCTCGGCTGGCCGGAAAAACTCTTCGTACGCCTCAACAGCTTGCTGCCGCGAGTGGTCGACCAGGCCCTGCGCAAGCAACTACCGATTATTCAGCGTTTTGCCCGCAGCAAACCCTAAGGAGCCTGTATGAACCCTATCCGTAACGCCGCCTGCGCCCTGCTCTGCTTCGCCAGCCTGCCCGCCTTCGCGTTAAGCGAACAAGGTCAGACGCAACTGCAAAGCCTGCAAGACCGCTGGGCCGAGATCAATTATCAGGTGCCTAAAGAGCAGCGCGAAAAAGCCTTTGCCAGCCTCAGCGAGCAGGCGCAAAAAGCCGTCGCCGCCGAGCCAGACGCCGCTGAATTACATATATGGAACGGCATCATCCTCAGCACCTACGCGGGTGCCAAGGGCGGCCTGGGCGCACTCGGCTTGGTCAAGGAAGCCAAAGCCAGCCTGGAACAAGGCCTGGCCCTGGACCCCAAAGCGCTTTCCGGCTCGGCCTACACCAGCCTCGGCAGCCTGTATTACCAAGTGCCCGGCTGGCCAATCGGCTTTGGCGATGATGAAAAAGCCGAAGCCATGCTCAAGCAGGCCCTGGCCATCAACCCGGACGGCATCGACCCCAACTACTTCTATGCCGATTACCTGGCCCGCGCCAAGCGCTATGCCGAAGCCAAAGCAGCATTGGAAAAAGCCCTGCAAGCGCCTGCACGCCCTAATCGCCTGTCCGCCGATGCCGGCCGCAAACAGGATATTCAGGCGCTACTGAGCAAGGTCAACGCCGAGCTCAAGTAACACGTCGCTAAACTCCACCTGATCGGCCCCTTGTGGAGCAGATCAGGTGCTAAGAACAGCCTCGACTTCCTCGCCTAGGCTTTTCAAGGGTCTGTTAGTCTCAGCACGCACATTTGAATAAAAAACAGGAAGTGGCTGCATGCGTATTCTGCTGGTCGAAGATGACAAAGCCCTTGGCGAAGGGATTCGCACCGCGCTCAAGCCCGAAGGCTACACCGTCGACTGGGTACAGGATGGCAGCAGTGCACTGCATGCGCTGACCAGCGAGAGTTTTGAGTTGGCCATCCTCGACCTCGGCCTGCCACGCATGGACGGCCTGCAAGTGCTCAAACACCTGCGCGCGGCGGCCAACCCGGTGCCGGTGCTGGTACTGACCGCCCGCGATTCCACCAGCGACCGTATCGCCGGGCTGGATGCCGGGGCCGATGATTACCTGGTCAAGCCCTTCGATGTCGCCGAACTCAAGGCCCGTCTGCGCGCCTTGCTGCGGCGCAGCTTCAACCGCCCGCAACCGGCACTGGAATATCGTGGCATCAGCCTCGATCCGGTCAGCCAGGCCGTCAGCTATCAGGGCCAGGCGGTCAACCTGCCGCGTAAGGAATTCCTCCTGCTGCATGAACTGCTCGCCCAGCCGGGCCGGGTGATGACCCGCGACAAGCTGCAGCAAGCGCTCTATGGCTGGGATGAAGAGCTGGAGAGCAATGCCCTGGAAGTGCATGTGCATCACCTGCGCAAGAAATTCTTTCCCGAGCTGATCCGCACCGTGCGCGGGGTTGGCTATTTAGTGGATAAAGCCTGATGCGTTCAATCCGTGCGCGCACGCTGCTGTTGGTACTCGGCGTACTCAGCCTGTCGATGACCCTGATTTCCTATAAAAGCTACCGTGATGCCCAGCATGAAATCGAGGAGCTGTTCGACGCGCAGCTTGCGCAAACCGCGCGCCTGCTGGCCGGTTTGGTTGGCCAGAATATGTCGCAAAGTGATCGTGAAAGCCTGCAGAGCGCCCTAAATCAAGCCCTACAGAGCCGCCAGAACAGCGCCACTGGAGAAATACGCGCCGGCCATGACTACGAAGGCAAGCTGGCGTTTCAAGTCCTCGACGAACAGGGCGTTATGCTTCTGCAGTCGGCGAGCGCGCCCACCGGGGTACTGGCCAAGATGGTCGAAGACTTCCACGAAAACGATGCCAATGCGCACCAACATCTCGATACGGAACCGCTGTCGAGCCTGGCGGAACAGCTGGTCGGTTATCACACCGTGCCCTTGGATGGGTATCACTGGCGCTTGTTTATGCTGCGCGACAGCCAAGACAACCACATGATTCTGGTGGCCGAGCGCGAGGATGTACGCGGCGAACTGGCGACGAAAATTGCCCTGCGCAGCCTGCTGCCCGATCTGGTCGGCCTGCCGCTGCTGGCCTTACTGGTGTGGCTGGCGATTGGCTGGGGCTTGCGGCCATTGCAGCGCATGGCCGAACTGATTAAATCGCGCGCCCCCGATAACCTCGCACCGCTAATTCTGGAGCCCTTGCCCATCGAGCTGGAGCCGATGGGCGCCGCGCTCAACCGCTTGCTGATGCAGGTCAACCAGCTGCTGGATCAAGAAAAACGCTTTATTGCCGATGCCGCCCATGAACTGCGCACCCCGTTGGCGGTGCTGCGCATTCATGCACAAAACGCCATGGATGCCCCCGACCCACAAGACCGCAACGACGCCCTGCACCAGCTAGGGGCCGGCGTTGAACGCGCCACACGCGTGGTGGCGCAACTACTGACCCTGGCGCGTCTGGACCCCAACGTGGTGCAACTGGCCATGCGTGAGCTGGACCTGCTCGGCTATGTGCGCAACGAACTGGCCGAGCTGATTCCGCTGGCCCTGGAGCGACACCAGGAGCTCAACCTCGACGCCATTGAGCCTGCCGATTATGTCCTGCTCGCCGATGGCCCGAGCCTGGGTACGCTGCTGCAGAACCTGGTCAGCAATGCCGTGCAATACACCCCTGACGGCGGGCATATCCAGGTGCAATTAGACGCGCAGGCAGACGCCATAATCCTGCGCGTGCAGGACAGCGGCCCTGGAGTTGCAGAGGCGCAGCGGGAAAAACTCTTCGAACGCTTCTACCGGCTCGGCGCCGGCCAGGGTGCGGGCCTCGGGTTGTCTATCGTACGCCGCGTGGTAGAGCTGCACCGCGGCAGTATCAGCCTGGGCGAATCACCCTTGGGCGGCCTAGAGGTTGCCGTACGGCTGCCGAGAAACCGCTAACGTTTTACCCCTGTACCGCGGCGCAGGGCGCGCGCTTCGCGACGCACCTGTTGCTGCACGTCAGACAGCACTTCCTGCACATAGTCGATATGCCGGTTAGACAGTGCACGCGCGTCTTCGGCGCGCCCGTCGATAATCGCCTGATACAACGCGCGGTGCTGCTCGATCAGCATGTCTCGGGTTTCATCACGCTGGGCGTACATGCCGCCGATGTTGGTCACCACGTTACGCTTGAGCAGGTCGAACAGCCCACGAATGGTGTGCAGCAGCACGGCGTTATGGCTGGCTTCGGCAATCGCTAAATGGAAGCTGGCATCGGCGATACCCTCTTCGGCGCGAGTCACCTTGCCGCTGCGTTTGTAGCAATCCTGCAGCGCCGCGAAGGCCTCACTGAGGCGTTGGCGATCCAGTTCAGTGGCACGCTGGGCGGCATAAAAGGCGCAGGAACCTTCCAGGGTGTGGCGAAACTCAAGCAGGTCGCGCTGCGCTTCGGGGTTGCTCTCCAGCAGGTGGAGCAGCGGGTCACTGAACGTCGAGCCCAGGGTTTGTGCAACAAAATTGCCGCCGCCATGTCGACTGATCAACAAACCCTTGGCCGCGAGCTTTTGAATCGCCTCACGCAGCGACGGCCTCGACACGCCGAACTGCTCAGCCAGCACCCGTTCCGCCGGCAGGCGCTCGCCCGCCTTGAGCGTGCCTTCGAGGATCATCGTTTCCAGTTGGCTGACGATATCGTCCGACAAACGGCGCTGCCTCACCGACCCTACGTCCATATTCCGCACTCCACTGGTTTGACCACTCGCCATGGGCTTTTGGCCCGCCGCAAGCAAGCCTATAACTGGCTCACCGGGCTCGCAAGACAGCCGCTTATGACTAAAGTCGTAAGCGGGCTGATTGACAGGTCTGAGCCTGCACTTTTACCCTGACCGCGCTTGCTTGTAAATTGGTCTTACCAATATGGCCAAAACAATTCAAAGAACCCATCGAGGTCCTCCTATGTTGGCTACACGCTTATCACTTGCCGTCACGCTGCATCCGCACTCACTTTTGCGCAGCGCGCAGCGCTAAGGAGGGATCATCATGTCGACGGGTCTTCTTGCTCTACTTGCCTTCTCCCCTATTCTGCTGGCCGCCATTTTGCTGATTGGCTTACGCTGGCCAGCCAAGCACGCCATGCCGCTGGTTTACCTGCTGACGGCTTGCGTCGGCTTATTTGCCTGGGACATGAGCTTCAACCGCGTCCTCGCCTCTACCTTACAGGGCCTGCTGATTACCCTCGGTTTGCTGTGGATCATCTTCGGCGCGATCCTGCTGCTCAACACCCTTAAACACTCCGGCGGCATCACCGCGATTCGTGCGGGCTTCGCCACCATCAGCCCGGACCGACGTATTCAGGCGATCATCATTGCCTGGCTGTTTGGCTGCTTTATTGAGGGCGCGTCCGGCTTCGGTACGCCCGCTGCCATCGCTGCACCGCTGTTGGTGGCCATCGGCTTCCCGGCCATGGCTGCGGTGCTGATGGGCATGCTGGTGCAAAGCACACCGGTGTCGTTCGGTGCGGTGGGCACGCCGATCATCGTCGGGGTCAATACGGGCCTGGACTCAGCCACCATCGGCGCACAACTGCTTGAACAGGGTTCGTCCTGGGCGCAGTTCATGCAGCTGATCACCAGTGAAGTGGCGATTGTCCACGCCATTGTCGGCACCGTAATGCCGCTGGTGATGGTGCTGATGCTGACGCGCTTCTTCGGCACCGAGAAAAGCTGGAAGGCCGGTTTTGCGGTCTTGCCGTTCGCCCTCTTTGCCGGCCTCTCGTTCACCATTCCTTATGCACTGACTGGCATATTCCTCGGCCCGGAATTCCCGTCTCTCGCGGGCGGCTTGATTGGCCTGGCGATTGTCACCAGCGCCGCGCGCATGGGGTTTCTACTGCCAAAAACCACCTGGGATTTTGCCCCAGCGGACAAATGGCCGGCTGAATGGCTGGGCACCGTAAAAATGAAACTTGACCAGCTGACGGCCAAGCCGATGAGTGCCCTGCGCGCCTGGCTGCCCTACGTGCTAGTTGGCGTACTGCTGGTAATCAGCCGAATCTTCCCCGAGGTCAGCGCCGCTCTGAAAGGCGTGATGCTGAACTTCCCCGACCTGCTGGGTGAAACTGGTGTCAGCGCCAACTTCCAGCCGCTGTACCTGCCGGGCGGCATTCTGGTGGCCGTGGTGCTCGCCACGTTCTTCCTGCATGGCATGAAGCTGCGCGCCCTCGGCTCGGCGGTCAAAGAATCGTCTGGGGTACTGCTCAGCGCCGGCTTTGTGTTGCTGTTTACCGTGCCGATGGTGCGCATCCTGATTAACTCTGGGGTTAATGCGGCTGAGCTGTCGAGCATGCCGATCCTGATGGCGCGCTGGGTCGCCGACAGCGTAGGCGGCGTCTACCCATTGCTGGCACCGAGTGTCGGCGCGCTGGGTGCGTTTATTGCCGGCTCCAACACTGTTAGCAACATGATGTTCAGCCAGTTCCAGTTCGGCGTGGCCAGCAGCCTGGGCATCTCCAGCGCGCTAATTGTTGCGGCACAGGCCATCGGTGCCGCCGCCGGCAACATGGTCGCCATCCACAACGTGGTCGCCGCCTCGGCAACTGTCGGCCTACTGGGCCGTGAAGGCAGCATCCTGCGCAAGACGATCTGGCCTACCCTGTATTACGTACTGTTTACCGGCCTGATTGCTCTGTTCGCGGTGTATGTACTGGGCATCAGCGACCCGCTGATAGCTGGC
This sequence comes from Pseudomonas spirodelae, assembly GCF_034653255.1. Lineage (NCBI taxonomy): Bacteria > Pseudomonadati > Pseudomonadota > Gammaproteobacteria > Pseudomonadales > Pseudomonadaceae > Pseudomonas > Pseudomonas spirodelae. The sequence goes on from NZ_JAYEET010000035.1 coordinate 129,329, forward strand.
TGATAACCGCCTAGGGCGCGCGATACGGCGCGCCCTAGGCGTTGTAAAAACCCTTTCCCACCTGGGTGAATCCATGATCATTTCTGCCTCCACCGACTACCGCGCCGCCGCCCAACGCCGGCTGCCGCCGTTTCTGTTTCACTACCTTGATGGCGGCGCGTATGCCGAGCACACGCTCAAGCGCAACGTGTCCGACCTGGCGGACATTGCCCTGCGTCAGCGCGTACTGCGCAACATGTCGGAACTGAGCCTGGAAACCCGCCTGTTCAACGAAACCCTGAGCATGCCCGTGGCCCTGGCCCCGGTTGGCCTGACCGGCATGTACGCCCGTCGCGGTGAAGTTCAGGCCGCCAAGGCCGCAGCGGCCAAGGGTATTCCCTTTACCCTGTCCACCGTTTCGGTGTGCCCAATTGAAGAAGTCGCACCGGCCATTAGCCGGCCGATGTGGTTCCAGCTGTATGTGCTGAAAGACCGCGGCTTTATGAAAAACGCCCTGGAACGCGCCAAGGCTGCCGGCGTGACCACCCTGGTGTTCACTGTGGACATGCCCGTGCCCGGCGCGCGCTACCGCGATGCCCATTCCGGCATGAGCGGCCCGAATGCACCGCTACGGCGCATGCTGCAAGCCGTGACCCATCCGCAATGGGCCTGGGATGTTGGCCTGATGGGCAAGCCGCATGATCTGGGCAATATCTCCACCTACCGCGGCAACCCCACTGGTTTGGCGGACTACATCGGCTGGCTGGGTAACAACTTCGACCCGTCGATCTCTTGGAAAGACCTGGAGTGGATTCGTGAGTTCTGGGACGGCCCAATGGTCATCAAAGGCATTCTCGACCCGCAGGATGCCAAGGACGCTGTGAGCTTCGGGGCAGACGGCATTGTCGTTTCCAACCACGGTGGTCGTCAGCTGGATGGCGTGTTGTCGAGCGCCCGCGCGATGCCGGCGATTGCCGATGCCGTCAAAGGCGACTTGGCGATTCTCGCCGACTCCGGCATCCGCACCGGCCTAGATGTAGTGCGCATGATTGCCCTGGGCGCCGACACGGTGCTGCTCGGTCGCGCCTTTATTTACGCCCTGGCTGTTGCCGGCCAGGCAGGCGTAAGCAACCTGCTGGACTTGATTGAAAAAGAAATGCGCGTGGCCATGGTGTTGACCGGGGCCAAATCGATCAGCGAGATCAGCGCCGACTCCCTGGTGCGCGAACTGGGCCACTAACCAGGTGCGCGAGCGTACTTAAACGCTCGCAGCGGCTTGTGTGCCCGGTCACCCACCGACGGTGGACTACCTGCCGCGCGGTGGGTGACGGCGCCCCCGCATCGTCATCAGCCCCGATGTGCTACGCCCAACCGACCCGGCACATACGTAGCGCCTCACCAACCGACCATTTCCGGAGTGCCCATGAGCCTGCCCGCGACTTTCCTGACCGAGGTTCAACAGCTGATTCCCGCCGAACGGCGCTTCGATGATCCGCTGTCGACCCTGGCCTTCGGCACCGATGCCAGCTTCTACCGGCTGATCCCCAAGCTGGTGGTGCGCGTCGAGGCGGAGCGGGAGGTGGTCGAGCTGCTCAAGCTGGCCGGCATGCACAAAGTGCCCGTGACCTTCCGCGCCGCCGGCACTAGCTTGTCCGGCCAAGCGATCAGTGACTCACTGCTGATCGTTTTGGGGGATAACTGGAACGGTCGGGAGATCCGTGGCGAAGGCACGCAGATTCGCCTGCAACCCGGCGTTATCGGTGCCCAGGCGAATGCCGTTCTCGCGCCTTTCCAGCGTAAAATCGGCCCCGATCCAGCGTCGATCAACGCCTGCAAAATCGGCGGCATCGTCGCCAACAACGCCAGTGGCATGTGCTGCGGCACCGCGCAGAATACTTACCACACCCTGGCGGGCATCCGCCTGGTACTGGCCGATGGCACGGTGCTGGACAGCGAAGACCCACTCAGCGTCGCGCGCTTTTTCGCCAGCCACGCCGACCTGCTCGCGCAACTGGCCGAACTGGGCAAACAGACCCGCGCCAACAGCGCCCTGGCCGCGAAAATTCGCCACAAGTACCGGCTGAAAAATACCACCGGGCTGTCGCTCAACGCCCTGGTCGATTTCGATCAGCCACTGGATATCCTCAGCCACTTGATGGTCGGTTCCGAAGGCACCCTGGGCTTTATCAGTGCGGTGACCTACAACACCGTGCCCGATCATCCGCACAAGGCCAGTGCCCTGTTGGTGTTCCCCGATGTAGAAAGCTGCTGCCGCGCGGTGACCGTGCTCAAGCAACAGCCGGTATCTGCCGTGGAGCTGCTCGACCGCCGCAGCCTGCGCTCAGTGCAGGACAAACCCGGCATGCCGGAATGGGTCAAGGGCCTGTCCAACAGCGCCTGCGCCCTGTTGATCGAATCGCGCGCGGCCAGCCAGAGCCTGCTGCACGAACAGCTGCAACTGATCATGGCGTCCATCGCCGACTTCCCCCTGGAAAAGCAGGTGGATTTCAGCGAAGACCCGGCCGTTTACAACCTGCTGTGGAAGATCCGCAAGGACACCTTCCCCGCCGTCGGCGCGGTGCGCCAGACCGGCACCACGGTGATCATCGAAGATGTGACCTTCCCCATCGAACAGCTCGCCGAAGGCGTCAATCGCCTGCTCGTGCTGTTCGATAAACACGGCTACGACGAGGCGATCATTTTCGGTCATGCCCTGGAAGGCAACCTGCACTTCGTGTTTACCCAGGGTTTTGACAGCGAGGTGGAGAAGGCCCGCTACGAAGCCTTTATGCAAGATGTCGCGCAGCTGGTGGCTGTGGAGTTCGGCGGTTCGTTGAAAGCCGAACACGGCACCGGGCGTAATATGGCGCCCTTCGTCGAGCTGGAATGGGGCAGTGAGGCCTATCAGCTGATGTGGCAAATCAAGCGCCTGCTCGACCCGCAAGGCATCCTTAACCCGGATGTGGTGCTGTCGGATGACCCTCAGATTCACCTGAAACACCTCAAACCACTGCCGGCCGCCGATGAAATCGTCGATAAGTGCATCGAATGCGGCTTCTGCGAGCCGGTCTGCCCCTCCAAGGGGCTGACCCTGAGCCCGCGCCAGCGCATCGTGATCTGGCGCGACATCCAGGCGAAACAGCGCGCTGGGGTCGATACCCGCGAACTGGAAGCGGCCTATCAGTACCAGGGCATCGACACCTGTGCGGCCACCGGGCTATGCGCCCAGCGCTGCCCGGTGGGGATCAACACCGGCGATCTGGTGCGCCAGTTGCGCGGCCGTGACGCCAACAAGCAACGCAGCGCCGACTGGCTGGCGAACAACTTCCACCGCACCATGCAGGGCGCACGCGTCATGCTGCATATCGCCAACGGCGCACGCCTGTTGATGGGCGCACCGCTGCTCAGCCGCACCTCGGCCGCTATCAGCAGAGCCAGCCAGGGTCGCGTGCCGCAATGGACCCCAGCCATGCCGCAACCGCTGCAGCGCTTGCAACTGCCGGCGGCCATCGAAGACGCGCGCCCGCGAGTGGTTTACCTGGCCGCATGCGTATCCCGCGCCATGGGCCCGGCAGCCACCGATGCCGAGCAAATGCCACTGCTCGACAAAACCCGCGCGCTGCTGGAAAAAGGTGGTTTCCAGGTGGTGTTCCCGGCGGACCTGGACAGCCTGTGCTGCGGCCAGCCGTTTGCCTCCAAAGGCTACAGCGAGCAGGCCGAGCGCAAAAAACAGGAACTGATCGACGCCCTGCTCAAAGCCAGCCGTGGCGGCCTTGATCCGATTTACTGTGACACCAGCCCGTGCACCCTGCGCCTGCTTGAAGATGGCCTGGACAGCCGACTCAAGCTGCATGACCCAGTGAAGTTTATCCGCGAGCAGTTGCTCGACCGCTTAGACATCACCGCGCAGGAAAAACCGGTGGCCGTGCATGTCACCTGCAGTACTCAGCACTTGGGTGAAGCGCAGGGCTTGATCGATATCGTGCGGCGCTGCACCACAGAGGTCGTCATTCCCGAAGGTATCCACTGCTGCGGCTTTGCCGGCGACAAAGGCTTTACCACCCCGGAGCTGAACGATCACGCCCTGCGCAGCCTGAAATCCGCCGTGCAGTACTGCGAAGAAGGCATCAGCACCAGTCGCACCTGCGAAATCGGCCTGAGCCAGCATGGCGGCATCGATTATCACGGGCTGGTCTATCTGCTCGACCGGGTCAGCAGCGCCAGGGCCTAAACACCAAGCAGACCAACGGCACAGTCAGCCGGCATGGGCTTTCTATACTGAAAGCCCAACCCCGCTGCTGGAGCATCACCATGCGCCGTTTAGTCGCTTTTTTTGCCACCGCATTACTCAGCACCTCACTCTGGGCCATGCACTGCCCAGCAGACATGGCCAAGATTGATGAGCTGCTGAAAACCAACCCGCCCAGCGATGCCACTGTACTTGCACAGGTGCAGCAACTGCGCAGCGAAGGCGAAGCCCTGCACAAAGCCGGTAATCACAGCCAGTCCGTCAAGGTATTGGGTGAAGCCCTGCAATTGCTTGATGCCAGCGAATAGCCCGAGTCATCAAACCAACGGGCTTTACACCTTGCACAGCACGCCAGCTACTTAGGTGGCGTAAACAGCGTTTCAATACTCACGGCATCCTGCTCCGGCGGAACCGCTGCGCCCGGCAGGTCAATCCAGAAACGGCTGCCTATGCCCGCACTGCTGCTAAAGCCCATCTCGCCGGCCATTAACGTGGCCAGCTCGAGGCACAACACCAAACCGATTCCGGCGCCAGGAATGTTCGAGTTCTCTCGGCCCAAACGCTGAAAAGGCTGAAACAGATTGGCCTGCTGCTCAGCGGTAAGCCCGGCACCGTTATCCTCAACCCAAAGCCGTACGCAGCCCGAGCGTAACTCATAGCCCATGTGAATCAGCCCTTGCGGGGGGGTGTATTTGATCGCATTGGAGAGCAGGTTGAGCATCACCTGACGCAGCCGACGCATATCCGCCTGCACGTACAGGCCCGCATCGATTTCTGCCAGCACCCGTAACTGCAGTTGGCGCTGCTGCACTTGTGGCTGCACCAGCTCGGCGCAGCCATGCAGCAGCGCGCCGACTTCTACCGGCTGCAGTTTGAGTTGCTGCTGGCGGCTCTCGATGCTTGAAAGGTCGAGAATATCGTCGACCAATGAAGCCAGGTGACGGCTGGCATTGACGATCTCACGGGCGTAATCGGCTTCTAGCGTGGCCTCAGGCTTGTCTTGCACCTCTAGTTCGATCAGCTGACCAAAGCCGTAAATCGCATTGAGCGGCGTACGCAGCTCATGGCTCATGCTCGACAAAAACCGACTCTTGGCCTGACTCGCCGCCTGCGCATCGATGCTCGCGCTGCGCAAGTCTTCCTGCACCTGCTTGAGCCGGCTGATATCGACATAGGTACCGGCTAAGCGCAGCGCCCGCCCCTCACTGTCACGTTCCAGCACCTTACCGCGACTGAGCAACCAGACGTAATCGCCGCGAGCATCGGCATAGCGGTACTCTGCTTCGACATCGTCCTCTGCACTGCTGACAAATAGCTGGCGCAAGTGACGAATGCGCTCCAGGTCATCGGGGTGTACACGTTGATTAAACTCGCTGAAGCTCATTTCCCGATGAGCCAGACCAAAGCGTTTAAGGAAACGGTCGCTGAGGCTGATGCTCATGCTTTCCGTTTCAACTTCCCAGAGGCTCTCTGTGGTGCTTTCCAGCACCAACTGGAGAATCCGCTGCGCTTCCACACGCTGCACCTCACTGGCCTGCAATTGCTCACCCGTGTGCTGCACCGCCGCCGCCATGCTCGCCAGCTCGTCGATCTGGCTGCTGGGCGCCGCTGGCTGGTAGTTGCCTCGGCCCAACTCACGCATCATTCCGACAATGCCATCAATCGGCTGCACCAACTGCTCACTCAAACGCCGCGAGCGCAGCCACATCAGGGCAAAAAACAGCAGGTAGAACAGCGCCAAACCTGCAATCAGCAGATAACCAATCTGCAAGTAACGCTCGGCCAGTCGATTGGTCTCGCTAAAGATTTGTTCTTCATCAACCACTAACAGCAGTTGCCAACCGGTCTGGGGGATCTCACTCCAGGCGATCAGTTGCTTACGACCGCCCAGCAGCACTTCCTGCACATTTCCCTGCCCGGCTGCCATGGCCTGCAACAGTGACTGCATCTCCGTACGTTTGGCGAGGTTGAAATCCTCGGGTTTAAGCACCTCACGGCGCACCGCTTCGGCATAGGAATATTCCGTCAACTCACGCAGGCCAAAATCCGTTTCGCCGGCACTCGGCAAGGCCATGATGTTGTGATCACGGCTGACCAACATGGCATAACCTTGCCAGGGCACATCCAGGTCATCGATCTCGCCGAGCATCTGCCCAACCGTGATATCTAGGCCCACCACGCCTTCGAGGAAATCACCGCGATACACCGGTGCTACTGCCGACATCATCCAGCCCATACCCGCGGGGTCGAGGTACACCTCGGTCCACGCCACCTTGCGCTCAGGGTTGTGCGTGGCGTCGGCCAGATAATAGAAGTTGTAATCGGGTATCACCATGTCATGGGGATACTGCTCGGGCGTCATAAAGAACGGATAGATGCGGTTATAGCTGTCCCAGGTATTGAAATAGGCCGAAGCCACTCGCGGGTTGGCCGCCCGAATCGAGCGCATCAACGGGTCGAGCTGCGCCAAGCGCAATGCCTTCGCGTGATCCTGCTGGGCCAGCGGCGTACTGTTGGCATAGAAGGAGGCCGCACGGCCATCATCACTGCGGCTGTAAAACACCCCGCTAGCCGTCAATGCATGGCGCTGGCGCTCCAGCGCATCAGGCTGAAACGCCAGGTTCCCCAAGGCATTGGCGGCGGCATCACGAAAGATCTGCACCTGCGCCTCAACCGAACGCAGACGACCATCGATCACCTGCACCTCGCGCACCACTGCCGCTGACAAATCATCGAGGGCGTTCTGCTGCAAATGCTCGATCTGCGCATCGCGAATCGCCGCATTGCTGAACAGATACACCCCGATCAGCACCGACTCAACCAAAATCAATGGGATCAGCGCACTCTGCACAAAAGCGCGCCAAATCCACTGACGCAAGGGGTAACGTGAAGCGCGCGGCATACGGGAGTCTCATCCAAAAGACAAAGCGGATCTACAGGCGGCAATCATAGCCGGCAAATACGCCGACGTCCGCCCGGCAATTACCGGGTCGACGCTGCGGAACCTTTGGCGTAGACTCTCGTCCTAGTACCAGCAACACAATTTTCGGGACCGATTAGGATTCGACGCCGGTAGTGAAACTCTAGGTGCATGCCGACTTGGTAACAGAAGTCGTAAATCCACTGTTGCAACTTTTATAGTTGCCAATGACGAAAACTACGAGGGCTACGCTCTCGCTGCGTAAGCGGCGCGACTAGTCCTTCTGGTAGCTTCGGCTCCAGCGATCACTAGGGGATGCCTGTAAACCTGAAGTGATTGTCATGCAGAACAGGATCGCCGCGTAGTACGTTGTGGACAAAGCGGCTAAAACTTACACAACTCGTCCAAAGCACCCTGCCCGTCGGGCGGCTGCGGATTAACTCAGTAGACACGGCTAAGCATGTAGTACCGAAAGCGGAACACTGGCGGACGGGGGTTCAAATCCCCCCGGTTCCACCAAACATACATCTAAGGGCGTCCACGGACGTCCTTTTTTGTGGTGCGCCAGGCATGGCGCGTAGCGCCGTGACTGGCGCTGTCGGGTTCACTGTGGTGGTGAGCCTGGCGACTTGGAGGTGAAAGTCCTCTACACACCCGGCAAGGGGAAGTGTTAGCTGAAGGCAAGGGTGTCGCGGGCGACTGCGAATCTGAAGGAAGCCCGAGGCAAAATGCTGGCCTGACGAACAGGAAGCGGATGAGGCGGCGCAGCGGGGTGAGGTGGCCATAAT
>NZ_JAYEET010000036.1:0-170907 GCF_034653255.1 Pseudomonas spirodelae
CGACCATCGTTACCAGCCAGATGCCGGTGGACAACTGGCACGAGCTGATCGGCGACCCGACCCTGGCCGACGCCATCCTCGACCGCCTGGTGCACAACGCTTATCGGATCAATCTGAAGGGTGAATCAATGCGCAAACGGACGCAGAAATTGACGACGCCGGGCACCTCAGACTAACAATGCCACCCCTGCGTCGCTGCGCTCCGACTGCCTGTCCGAATGATCGTGGAACAGGTGTCCGGATCAGCGTGGGCTGAGTGTCCGAATGGCGTGGAATCCGCAGTCAGAGCGTTTATGAAGCGCTTTGGCACCTCTTGGAGCAGCAAAAGCTGGGGCTTTTACGCCGTCATCGCCTTCAACAGACCTTCGGTGCCGATGATTTTCATCACCCGTTTCAAGTTGTAGGCCAGCACATTCAAGCTCATCTCCGCACTCACCCCGTTCAGCTTTCGGGTCAGGAAGTGCGTTGCGCCCATCCATTGCTTGAGCGTGCCGAAGGGATGCTCAACAGTCCGTTTTCGAACCCGCATCATCTCTGGTGCTTGGTTCAACCGGCGCTGCATTTCCTCCAGCACTGCTTCATGCTCCCAGCGCCTTACTCGACGATTTGTGCTTGGTGTGCACTGGGTTTTCAGCGCACAACTCTGGCACTTAGAACTCCAGTAACAGTGCATATTCATGCCTTTCTCAACGCTGGAGAATCGCCAGATCAGTGCCTCTCCCGCCGGGCAGGTGTATTCGTTTTTCGTCGGGTCATACACGAAGGCATCTTTATTGAATCGGCCATCAGCCTTGGCGCTTGAAGTCAATGGCTTAGGCACGTAGGCCGTGATGTTTGCGTCGTGACAGGCAAGGATCTCTTCACCCTTGAAGTAGCCTCGGTCAGCCACCACGGACAGCGTTTCTGCGCCGATGGCTTCACGAGCCTGCTTCGCCATTGAACTGAGTTGGTCGCGGTCTGAACCGCTGTTGGTGACCTCGTGAGCAACGATCAGGTGGTGCTGCGTATCGACAGCCGTCTGCACGTTGTAGCCGACGATACCGCTGCCGCGCGTCATCATCGAACGGGCATCCGGGTCGGTCAGCGAAACCTGTTTATCAGGGGAATCGTTGAGCTGAGTTTCGATCCCTTGAAGCTCTTTCATATGCGCTTTTAGCTTGGCAATCTTATCTTCCAGGCTGGCAGTGTCTGGCGCGGAGGCGCTAGGAATCTGTCGATCAGCCGCATCGAGCACAGCCAAATAACGGCTGATGCTCGCCTCGATTTCTTCCATACGCCGCTTCAGTTTGGCGCTGGTGAAATTGCGGTCACGGTTGTTCACTGCCTTGAATTTGCTGCCGTCGATGGCAACCAAGTTTTCGCCAAACAACCCCAACTGCTGGCAGAGCAAAACGAACTGGCGGCAGACGCCGCGAATGGCCTTGCTGTTATCTTTTCGGAAGTTGGCGATGGTCTTGAAATCGGGCATCAATCGCCCGGTTAACCACATGAGTTCGACGTTGCGCTGAGCTTCTCGCTCAAGACGCCGGCTCGATTGAATGCGGTTTAGATAGCCGTAGATATAGATCTTCAGCAGGATCGAAGGGTGGTAAGCCGGTCTTCCGGTTTCGGCTGGAATGACGCCATCAAAACCTAGCGTGGCTAGGTCGAGTTCATCGACGAAAACGTCAACCACCCGAACCGGATTGGTATCGCTGACGTAGTCGTCGAGGCTTTCGGGAAGTAAGGTGCTTTGACCTCGGTGTTCACCCTGGATAAACCGTTTCATGGGCGTCCCATACGCTGAGATTCTCGGAAATCATAGCAAGGGTTTACCGGTGCGTTTTTACACACTCTGGGGCGGAAGCTGCCGCTCATCAAGGTTTTCCATTAAGCGTTAGCTCCCCTTCGCGAACAGCTGTTTCCGGCCAACTCCAGCCCGATGCTACTGGCGACACCCGGCCAAAAGCAGCCGTTCAAATTCGTTAAAAAAACTGAACGCGATAGCGGCCGTTCACAAGTGGCAGTTGTTGGGTAGAAGCGATCAATAGCTGGGATGTATGAAAATAGCGCCAATTTCTGTGCTGCTGTGGAAATGGGAAAGGCGCTTGCGGGGTGAAACCAAGGAGTAAGGCTGCGTTGAGACGATATTATCGATGCGCCTTTTTTGCAGAGTATCGGCTTATTATCAATCCAGCCAACTACAAGAGAATGAGTCGCATGGATATGGATGAAAACTTGAAGGAATATTTGGAATCCTGCTTATTTAAAGGAAGGATAGTTGACCGTCGCAAAGGGCGAGGAGGGTTGGTTTATATTGTGGAGCAAGGAAATATCTCTCCGAGCCGAGTGGCTTATAAGACCATCAAGGAGTTTGAATGCAACACGACAGAGCACGTTGATGGCTTTATTCGTGAAACACACAATTGGGTGGAGTTTTCTGGCCATTATTCAATAATTTCGCCACATTTTATAAAGATGTATCAAGGGGTGCCTCTGGTTTGCATGCCCTACTGTGACGGGGATCTTCGTGGCTTGATCAAACTGAAGCCTGATATTATTGCCGTCATAAATATTGCCCTTCAAGTCATGAAGGGAATGATGGTTGCGATTAGCCGTGGAATGGAATATCACCAAGACATAAAGCCTGAGAATATTCTTTATTCGGATTTAAGTCGGATTTTTCATGATTTTCCTCCATCACATGTCGATCCTTCCGTGAGGTATTCGGTAAAAATTGCTGATTTCGGTGTAGCTAACGCATGGTTTAATGATTACTTAGGCGGAACTAATGCATACAAAGCGCCTGAGCAATATGTTGTGGATAAGGCGAGGTCGTTCGCTCCTGATATTTTTGCGGTTGGGGTAGTAATTTCTGAACTATATCAAGGCTACCATCCCGCAGTGCAATCCTCAGACATTGATCCTGGAAAAAAGTGGAAGGGTTCCAAGTTAAAAAGATGGGCTCAAGGTGGTGTCAGAAATTTCGCTGAACCACAGTCCTCTACAGCGAAAGCACTAGTAGAACTTTTAGGCGAAATGCTCTCCGCCGATCCTAATGCACGGCCTTCATTTGCTAGATGTTACGAAAGATTGGCAGAGATGCTGAAAGGGCTCAGTCCGACAACTCTTGAGCAAATGGAATTACTATTTGATTACTATGATTGCAACGCAAATCATAAAAGCCTGGAGTCAGGGTTGCATGCGATGTTAAAGCTCTTGGCGATCCCTAGTAAACGGGAGTTCTTGAGGGATAAATTATCGAACGATTTGAGTCTATGTTTAAGAAAGGATTTAGGAAATTTAGAAAATTTGTTTGAAGTGCATTTTATAGCGAACGCGTTGCAGGAAGCATGCATTGGGAAAGTCGAAGGTGTTCAGCGAGAGCTGTTAGTCGAGGCTTCCAGAGCAGTTGTGTTGTTTTTTCTGTCATCCTGCGAATTGATTACCTGTGGTGATCTTTGGTCGACGCCTGCATTCAAAGAGTTTAACCCAGTTAAGTTGGGAAGTGACCTGGAGGCAAGGACGGACATACTTTTCACAAGTATTGATCGGCTTGTTTATTTAAATTCATACGACCAAGAACTAAGGCGGCAGGTTGAGTCTGGCGGTAGTCAAATTCAAGCTTGCATTTTAATGAAGAAGGCATCGGGTGAATGGGTTGCGCAAAGATGGAGTAATGCGCTATCGCTGCTAGGTCAAGCTCGTTTGTTAGCTACCCCTGAACCGGAGTTAGAAAAGCTTTATAAGACTTGGCAATCAATGGAAAAGTATTGCTCTGAGTGGGGGAGCTAAGCGCCTCGAAAAATATTTCTTAAATTCTTCGACCGAATAGAGGCGTCACTGGGACAGACCAAACATTTTAAATCCTATGGGTTCTCCATGATGGAATAGAAGTCACTTAGCATTTGAACCACCGCATCAGTAGAACAAGGTAAATGGCTCGGTGGCAAATGAGCTTGAACGGATAATTTTGAATCGCTCCTAGTTTCGTAGACATCCGACGACTTCTTCTGGCCGGAAGCAGCCGATATAAAGCTGGATATAGCTTCATCGGCGATGGAGCCACCAAAATCCAAAAATGGACACTGGCACCCCACTTCTTAAGCAAGAATATTGCATTGCAGGTACACAGTTTTGTGCCGATAGCTGCTAGATATGAACGGCATTAGTCGCCCAAATGCAGCCCACAAAAGGTATCTTCGAAACTAGGAGCTATTAATTTAGCTTGTTTGGCATGGCACATGCACTCCTGCTTTTCTTTAGCAGTCGCCCTCAATATCTAGGGGTATCGAGGGCAAGGTGAAAAACTCCCGAGCACTACTAGCTATTAATCATTTCATTTATATCCGCATCGTCGAACCCAAGAATTTTTCCGACTTGCTTAATATACATCTTTTCGGTGATATGGAACTTTCCGTCAACTTTCGCCAGCGCAACCATATCCGTAATTAGCGCTATCGCATCTGCCGGTGAGGCTGCAATGGCGTTAATACCATCCAGCTTGCTATCCGTGCTTGATATGTCAGAAATCAGCGATAATTTGTCTTCTGCTGAGAGTGCGCTCGATTCAATCATCGAGGATAGGAATTCCAACTCTTCCTCTTCGGACTTCCCATCAACCTTCATAAGATTTGAAAGCGCTTTTATCTTATAAAACTCGAGCGACTTTGCTTCTTCAATGCTTTCAGTTTTTTCTGCGTTTAAAGGCGCGACGATTTCTATGTCGGCGATCCCATCATCAAAAACAATTTCGGAAGAAAATATTTCGTGGGCTTTTTTGCCAATTCGGCGTGTCAAATAATTTGTCCAGGCAGCCATGGCCGCAGCGCCAACGCCAGGAAGCCATTTAATGAAACACTGTTTCGATATTTTCACTTACCCCAGATAGTGCAAAGCCCCGATTCTCGGGGCTTTGCAGAACTTATCCACAGAAAATGAAACACTCTCTGTTTAATTTACAGCATCTTTCAGGGACTTACCCGGTTTGAAAGCGACGGTGTTGCTGGCCTTGATTTGGACCGGTTCACCCGTTTGAGGGTTTTTACCGGTGCGAGCACCGCGGTGGCGTTGCACGAATGTACCGAAGCCCACCAGAGTAACGCTGTCCTTACGGTTCAGGGCGTTGGTGATTTCTTCGAGTACCGCGTTAAGTACACGGTTTGCCTGATCTTTAGTCAGATCCGCCTTATCGGCGATGGCGGCGGCGAGTTCCGGTTTACGCATAAATGCCTCTTTACGGTTTTTTGTTGTTGTGTCCGGGCTGCTCTGCGCGAGCAGATACCAAGGCGCCGCAACAGCTCTAGGCTGCGGCAGACTGAGGGAGAATGGCATGGCATTGGGCCCTGCGCCAGTCTTGTCAGACAGTTAAGCCGCGCAACTTTATGGCATACCCGACAGAACAGCCGCCGTTTATGCCAATAGCGCCGGCAGGCGCTTATTCAAGGCCAATTTGTCCTGAACGGCCGCACCGGTGAGCGCGTAACCCAGCAGTGCGCCGCTGCTGTCATGGCACAGCGCTTTGATGTCCGCGCCACTGCCTTCAACGCTCCACTCGCCTTGCAGGCCGTGCGGTGGCGGCGACACGACCAATGGGCAAACCGGGGTTTTAACCGTTACCGGCATAGGGCCATAGCTCACTGCGCTGGGGTTACCGGCCAAGGTTTGGGCCAACGCACGGGCGCTGACCATCAGCGGCATGACGTAGAGCAGGTTGATCCCATCCACCTCGGCGCAGTCGCCCAAGGCATAGATATTGGCGTGGGAGGTGCGCAATTGGCGATCGACTACCACGCCGCGATTGGTTGCCAGCCCGGCAGCTGCCGCCAGGTTGATGCGTGGTCGTAAGCCCACCGCCGACAACACCAGATCACAGTTGATCAGCGTGCCATCGGACAGCTGCGCTGCCAGCCCATCGCCCTGGTGATTCAGGCTGGCCAGCACGGGGCCAAGGTGAAAGCGCGCGCCCAATCCCTCCAACCCGGCTTGCACGGCGGCGGCAGCAGCCGGATGCAGCAAACCGGGCATGACCTGCTCGCAGGGCGCCACCAGCTCAACCTGATAGCCGCCTAGGATCAGGTCATTGGCAAACTCGCAGCCGATCAGCCCGGCACCCAGCAGCAGCACCCGTTGCTTGCCGGCCGCAGCCGTGCGAAAGCGCGCGTAATCTTCCAAGTCATTGATCGAGAAGATCGAGTCATCAGCATCACCGGGCACCGGCACGCGAATCACCTCGGCGCCCAAGGCCAGCACCAGGTCGCGGTACGGTACGGCCTCTTCACCAATCCACAGCTGCTGGTGGCCGGGGTCGATCCCGCTGATGCGGGTGTGGGTGCGCACTTCCGCCTTGAGCTGCTCGGCCATGGCGCCCGGCTCAGCCATGCTCAGGCCATCGGCGTCCTTGTTTTTGGCAAAGCCGGTGGACAGCATCGGTTTGGAATACGAGCGGCCATCATCGGCAGTGATCAGCAGCAGCGGGGTTTCGCTGTCCAGCTTGCGAAATTCACGGGCCAGGTTGTAGCCGGCCAGGCCGGTACCGACGATGACGACAGGTGCGCTCATGTTGCATTCCTCACACGGGCCGGCGCAGGGCGGCGGCCATAATTGATTTTCGGACGTGCCGATCAAACTCTGCTCATGATCTGGCGAGCGAGAGTCCTGCAAGTTCGTTGTTAAGGCCGCGGGCTGACGCGCCGCGGATCATGCACGGGCTATCAGGCGATTTCGATCATCTCGAAATCCTGCTTGCCGACGCCGCAATCGGGGCACAGCCAATCGGCGGGAATATCTTCCCAGGCGGTGCCAGGGGCGATGCCTTCTGCGGGTAAACCGAGGGCTTCGTCATAGATAAAACCGCACACCACACACTGCCACTTACGCATAACCACCTCGCCGCTCATCCAGCTCGTTCGGGGTAATCAGTATGGGCACTCACTAAACAAAACGGCGACCCTTAGGTCGCCGACGCGCAGCCTTAACTTAGAACCTGCTTCAGATTTCGCGAACCCGCGCGAGGCCATTCCTAACGCTGCAGCGCCGACGCGCATCAGATCGGAGAGGGCTCTTAGCCGATTTCGATCATTTCAAAATCCAGCTTACCGACGCCGCAGTCAGGGCACAGCCAGTCTTCGGGGACATCCTGCCACAACGTACCGGCGGCGATGCCGTCATCCGGCCAACCCTGGCTCTCGTCGTAAATCAGTCCACAGACCACACATTGCCACTTCTTCATAACTACCTCAGGAGATCACACGGCTATCGCGCTGCGGAAACTACCGTATATACGCAGGTGCGCCAAGCCGCAGGACGAGAAAGGCCGCCTCGTGGGCGGCCAATCAAAATAAGCGTCTGCCCGCCACATGACGGGCAGAACATGGGGTATTAACCCGCCGCGTGCATCAGCGGATCACCAATCCCCATGCCGTACATGGCAATCATGGTGATGCTACCAGCCGCTACGAGGTAGTAGAGGGTCGGCAGAATGGTTTTGCGCAGGGTGATCCCTTCGCGACCCAGCAGACCCACAGTGGCCGAAGCCGCTACCACGTTGTGAATGGCAATCATGTTACCTGCCGCCGCACCCACCGACTGCGCGGCCACCATCATCGCGCCCGAAACCCCAAGCAAGCCTGCCGCGTTGAACTGGAACTGCGACAGCATCAGGTTGGACACGGTGTTGGAGCCGGCGATAAAGGCACCCAAGGCACCCACAGCCGGCGCGAAGAACGGATAAACCCCGCCCACGCTGTCTGCCACCAGCTGCGCCATAGCCACTGGCATGGACACCAGGTCCGCACCGTTGACGCCGGAGTTGATCAGAATCCGCACCATCGGAATGGTGAAGATCAGCACGAAGCCCGCGCCCAGCAAGGTACGGCTCGACTCATTGATCGCAGCACCCAGCTCGGACAGACGCATGCGGTGCAGCAGTGCGGTCACCAGCACCACCATGCACAGGATGCCGCCCGGCAGGTACAACGGCTCAAGTTTGCCGGAAATACCCGTCTCACCGAGGATGTCGATCCAGCCGATGCTGACCGACAGCAGGGCCGCCTTCAGCTCAGGGAAGACCCGCGACGCCACCAGGAAGATCGCCAGCAGCACGTAAGGTGCCCAGGCCATGCGCACGGAGATCGGCGTTTTACCGGCGATGTCTTCGAGCTTCATCTCGATCTTGCCCATCCACTCGGCTGGCCACTCGCTGGCCGGCGCAAAGTCCCAGGCGGTCTTAGGCAGCAGGAAGCCTGCCTTGGCGGCAGGGATGACAATCGCCAGGCCGACCATCGCACCGATCATCGACGGGAATTCCGGACCGAGGAAGACGCCGGCGGCGATGTAAGGAATGACGAAAGCCAAGCCAGTGAAAATGGCAAACGGGGCCATTTCCAAGCCTTCTTTCCACGACTGATTCTTGCCGAAGAAGCGCGTCATGATCGACAGCATGATCAGTGGCATAAAGATGCCGATCAAACCGTGAGTAATCGCCACGCGCGAGAAGATCAGGTGGAAGAACACCTCCCAGCTACTGCCCACTGTGGCCAGTTGCGCACTCATACCGGCCTGATCCAGACCGCCGGCAACGCCGACCAGGATCGGTGTACCCACCGCGCCGAAAGACACCGGCGTGGATTGCACCATCATGCCCAGTACCACTGCCGCCAGCGCTGGGAACCCCAAGGCCACCAACAGTGGCGC
Source organism: Pseudomonas spirodelae (assembly GCF_034653255.1). Classification (NCBI taxonomy): domain Bacteria; kingdom Pseudomonadati; phylum Pseudomonadota; class Gammaproteobacteria; order Pseudomonadales; family Pseudomonadaceae; genus Pseudomonas; species Pseudomonas spirodelae. The sequence continues at coordinate 8,674 of NZ_JAYEET010000036.1, forward strand.
CGCAACGGCAGCCGGCGTACCAAAGCCCGAGGCGCCCTCGATAAAGCAGCCGAACAACCAGGCCACGATCAGCGCCTGGACCCGACGGTCCGGGGTGATGGTAGCGAAGCCACGACGGATGGCGGCAATGCCACCGGAATGTTTAAGGGTGTTGAGCAACAGGATCGCGCCGAAGATGATCCAGAGGATCGCGGCGGTGAGAATCAGGCCTTGCAGGCTGGACGCCAGCACCCGATTGAAGGACATATCCCAGGCCGTCAGGCCAATGATTGCGGTGAGCAGAAAGACCACCGGCATGGCGTACTTGGCTGGCCAGCGAAAGCCGATCAGCAGCACACCCGCCAGCACCAAAGGCACAAAGGCCAGTATCGACAGCAGTGTTTGACTCATGTGTTGGTTCCTATTTTTTATTGTGAACCAGAATATCCCGGGAAGACCCGGCGCCACGCACGTAGACCTGCCGAGTTGGTCGAGCAACACTCAGCCAACCCTAAGCAGCCCCCCTGATGCCGGTACGCAGTAACTCGTACCTGCATCAATGCTCAATCGCCCCGGCAGGTTGAGCCTGACGGGGCGGTTTATTAATCGAGTCTAGCCAGCCCTCTTATTGCTTGAAACGCAGACGCCACGCATGCAGCAGTGGTTCGGTGTAGCCACTCGGCTGCTCACGCCCTTTGAATACCAAATCACTGGCGGCCTGGAAGGCTGCAGACTGAGCATAGTTGGTTGCCATCGGCCGGTAAGCCGCATCGCCGCTATTCTGCTGATCGACCACCTTGGCCATCCGCGCCAGACTCTCACGCACCTGAGCCTCGTCGATAACCCCATGGTGCAACCAGTTGGCAATGTGCTGGCTGGAGATGCGCAGCGTCGCACGGTCTTCCATCAGGCCCACGTTGTGAATATCCGGCACTTTGGAGCAACCCACGCCCTGCTCCACCCAACGCACCACATAACCGAGGATGCCCTGGCAGTTGTTGTCCAGCTCTTCCTGAATCTCGCTAGCGCTCCAGTTACGCTCGGCGGCCACCGGCACGCTGAGTAGATCATTCAGCAGGCTGTCACGCTGGCTGTTGAGGTCGATGGCTTCCAGTTCACGCTGCACCGCTTGTACATCCACCTGGTGGTAGTGCATGGCATGCAGGGTGGCGGCCGTCGGCGACGGTACCCAGGCGGTGTTGGCACCGGCTTTGGGGTGGCCGATCTTCTGTTCCAGCATGGCGGCCATCAGGTCCGGCATGGCCCACATGCCCTTACCGATTTGCGCCCGACCACGCAGGCCGCAGCTCAAACCCACCAGCACGTTGTTGCGCTCATAGGCCTGAATCCAGGCGCTGCTTTTCATGTCGCCCTTACGCAACATGGCGCCCGCTTCCATCGCGGTGTGCATCTCGTCACCGGTACGGTCGAGGAAACCGGTGTTGATAAACGCCACCCGCGCGCTGGCAGCGCCGATGCAGGCTTTGAGGTTGATACTGGTGCGCCGCTCTTCGTCCATGATGCCCATTTTCAGGGTATGACGCGGCAGCTGCAGCAGGTCTTCAATACGCCCGAACAGCTGATCGGCAAAGGCCACTTCGGCCGGGCCGTGCATCTTCGGCTTAACGATGTAGACGCTGCCGGTACGCGAGTTGCCCTTACGCTGCAGGTCATGCAGCGCGCACAGGCTGGTCATCACGCCATCGAGAATGCCCTCGGGGATCTCGTTACCCTCGCCATCGAGAATCGCCGGGTTGCTCATCAGGTGGCCGACGTTACGCACGAACAGCAACGAACGACCGTGCAGCGTCAACTCGCCACCATCGGCGGCGGTGTAGGTGCGGTCCGGGTTGAGGCGACGGACGATGCGCTTGCCGCCCTTCTCCAATTCTTCGCTGAGGTCGCCCTTCATCAGGCCGAGCCAGTTGCGGTAAATCACCACCTTATCGTCGGCGTCGACCGCTGCCACGGAGTCTTCACAGTCGAGAATGGTCGACAGCGCCGACTCGATCAGCAGGTCTTTGACCCCTGCGGCGTCGGTGGCGCCAATCTGGCTGCTGGCATCGATCTGGATTTCCACATGCAGGCCGTTGTTCTTCAGCAACACGGCGGTCGGCGCGCTGGCCTCGCCCTGATAGCCGATAAACTTAGCAGCCTGGGCCAGGCCCGTTTGGCTACCGTCTTTCAGGCTGACGTGCAGCTGACCAGCAACCACTTGATAGCCGGTCGAGTCGACGTGCGAGCCCTTGGCCAACGGCGCAGCCTGATCGAGGAAGGCACGGGCAAAGGCAATCACCTTGTCACCACGCACCTGGTTGTAGCCTGAGCCCTTCTGCGCGCCGCCGTCTTCGCTGATCGCATCGGTGCCGTACAGGGCGTCATACAGCGAACCCCAGCGCGCGTTGGCGGCGTTCAGCGCGTAGCGGGCATTCATTACCGGCACCACCAGCTGCGGGCCGGCCTGGCTGCTGATCTCGCTGTCGACGTTGGCGGTGCTGGCTTGCACGCTGTCGGGTTGCGGCAACAGGTAGCCGATGGATTCGAGGAAGGTGCGATACGCCGGCATGTCGCTAATCGGCCCTGGATGCTCGCGGTGCCAGGTGTCCAGCTGGACTTGCAGGGCATCACGCTCGGCCAGCAGTGCACGGTTCTTCGGCGCCAGGTCATGTACCAGGGCGTCGAAACCCGCCCAGAACGCCTCGCGCTCAATACCGCTGCCCGGCAGCACTTCCTCGTCGACAAAACGTTGCAGATTGGTGGCCACTTGCAGGCGCTGGCAGTTCACGCGATCGGTCATTTTCCCACTCTCCAAAAATCAGTACAGGTGTGGCGCTAGGCGCCTGGCGGCTCACTGAGGAACCGCCTCGCGAGGCGAATCAGCTCAGTGCGGCAACGCCGGCTTTGGCCACTTGTGCATCCTGGTCAGCCTTGACCCCAGACACACCGATTGCGCCAACCACTTGGCCGTCAACAATCACCGGCACGCCGCCTTCCAGCGAGGTCACCAGTGGTGCGGACAGAAAAGCCGTGCGCCCGCCATTGACCATGTCTTCAAAGCCCTTGGTCTCACGACGACCGAGGGCGGCGCTGCGGGCTTTTTCGCTGGCAATGTAGGCACCAATCGGCGCGCAACCATCGAGGCGCTCCAGGGCCAGCGGGTGACCGCCGTCATCGACCACGCTGATGGTCACGGCCCACTGGTTCTTCTCGGCCTCGCTGCGGGCAGCAGCGAGCATGCGGCTGACTTCGGTTTGGCTCAATATAGCTTTGCTAAGCATGCTGTTCTCCAATTAATTCAGGGCTTCTTCGACGAGTTCGATCCAGTGCCGCACAGGCGTGCGACCGGCGCCGTCGAGGTGGGTTTGGCAGCCGATGTTGGCGGTGACGATCACCTCCGGCTTGCCGCTTTCCAGGGCATTTAATTTGTTGTCACGCAGCTGCTTGGACAGCTCCGGCTGGGTCAGCGAGTAGCTGCCGGCAGAACCGCAGCACAGGTGGCTGTCGGGCACGGCCGTCAAGTTGAAGCCCAGGCGCGCGAGCACGCCCTCGACCGCACCGCCGAGCTTCTGCGCATGCTGCAGCGTGCAGGGGCAATGGAAGGCCAAACGCTTGTCAGCCTGCACATTGAGCTGTTCCAGGGGCTCGGCGCTGAAGACCTCAATCAGGTCCTTGGCCAGTTCACTGACGCGCTGGGCCTTCTCGGCATAGGCCGGATCCTGCGCCAGCAGGTGCCCATAATCCTTGACGAAGGCACCGCAACCGCTGGCCGTTTGCACGATGGCCTCGGCGCCCTGCTCGATGGCAGGCCACCAGGCGTCGATGTTCTGTCGGGCACGTTGCAGCCCCTGCTCTTGGGCATTCAAGTGGTAGTCCACCGCGCCGCAGCAACCGGCTTCATTGATCGGCGTAACGCTAATGCCCAAGCGATCCAGCACCCGCGCCGTGGCGGCATTGGTGTTGGGCGCCAGGCCAGGCTGTACGCAGCCTTCGAGCATCAGCACACGGCGCTCATGGCGCGGCGCAGGGCGTGGCTTCGCGGCATTTACGATGCGCGGCAGCTTGCTCTTGAGACTCGCCGGCAACATCGGACGGAACACCTGGCCGATCTGCACCAGCCCCTTGAACAGAGCCGCGTTCGGCACCACGGCGCGCAAGCTTTCACGCAGCGCGCGCTGGGCCAACGGGCGCGGTACGGCGGCATCCACCACGGCGCGGCCGATATCCAGCAGGTTGTGGTACTGCACACCCGACGGGCAGGTGGTTTCACAGTTACGGCAGGTCAGGCAGCGGTCCAGGTGCAGCTGGGTCTTGGCGGTAACTTCGTTGCCTTCCAGCACTTGCTTGATCAAGTAGATGCGCCCGCGCGGGCCGTCCAGCTCATCACCAAGCAATTGGTAAGTCGGGCAGGTGGCGTTGCAGAAACCACAATGCACGCAGCTGCGCAGGATGCGTTCGGCTTCCTCGGCGCGCGGCAGACTTTTGGCGTGTTCACTCAGATTAGTCTGCACGGCTATACCTCGGCATACATGCGGCCAGGATTGAAAATGCCCTGGGGGTCGAGCTGGGTTTTCAGCTGGCGGTGGTAGCGCAGCAACGGCGCGGCCAGCGGCTGGAAGGGGCTGTCGCAGTGACCGGCGGTAAAGCAGGTGGCATGGCCACCGACTGCGGCGACGGTCTGGCGGATCAGCGCCGCATCAGCATCGGATTTCAGCCAGCGCTGTGCGCCGCCCCAATCGATCAACTGCTCGCCAGGCAACGTCAGCACGCCAGTGCTGCTCGGCACCGACAACCGCCACAGCGGCCGTGGATCGGCGAAGAAGCTCAAACGCTGCTCGCGCAGGCCGGCCCAGTAAGCGCTGTCGAGCAGCTCACCACCCAGGCGTTCACGCGCGGCGGCGACTGAGCCTTCCCCGCCTTCCAGGCGCAGATGCAGCGCCCGGCCGTCGTGGCTGGCGGCACTCAGCGGAATCGGCTGCTGGCCCCACTCAGCGAGTTTTTGCAGGGCCAAGGCGGCGTCCATGTCCAGGCGCAGGCTGAGGCACTGGCGCGGCTTGGGCAGCACCTTGAGCGATACTTCGGTGATCACCCCCAGGCAGCCGAAGCTGCCGGCGAGCAAGCGCGACAGGTCGTAGCCGGCGACGTTCTTCATCACCTCGCCACCAAAGCGCAGGTGTTTGCCCATGCCGGTGATCAGGCGCGCACCCAGCACCAGGTCGCGTACCGCGCCGGACCAGGGCCGACGTGGCCCCGACAGGCCGGCGGCAACCATGCCGCCCAGGGTCGCCGCACCGCCGAATTGCGCAGGCTCACAGGTGAGCATCTGCCCGGCCTCGTCGAGTGCTGCTTCCAACTCAGCCAGCGGTGTGCCGGCGCGCGCGGTGATCACCAGCTCGGTCGGGTCGTAGCTGACGATGCCACGGTGGACGCGGGTATCGAGCACTTCGCCCTCAACCTTACGGCCGAGAAACGCCTTGCTGTTGCCGCCCTGAATGCGCAGTGCAGTCGAGCTGTTGAGGCTGTGATTGACTTGTTCCAGCAGCGCCGCACTGGCATCTGCGTCATGCCGCATAACCATTAAAAACGCTCCAGTTCAGGGAAAGGCAACTTGCCGTGGTGCACGTGCATGGAACCGAATTCGGCGCAGCGGTGCAGGGTCGGAATGTTCTTACCGGGGTTGAGCAGGCCGCGTGGATCAAAGGCCGCTTTCACCGCGTGGAACAACGTCAGCTCGTCACTGTTGAACTGGGAGCACATCTGGTTGATCTTCTCGCGGCCCACGCCGTGCTCGCCGGTGATGCTGCCGCCGACCTTGACGCAGAGTTCGAGAATCTTGCCGCCCAAGGTCTCGGCGCGCTCTAGCTCGCCGGGCTGGTTGGCATCAAACAGGATCAGTGGGTGCATGTTACCGTCACCGGCATGGAACACGTTGGCCACCCGCAGACCGAACTCTTCAGAGAGGTCGCTGATGCCCTTGAGCACACCCGGCAGCTCGCGGCGCGGGATGGTGCCATCCATGCAGTAGTAGTCCGGCGACAGGCGTCCCACCGCGGGGAAGGCGTTCTTGCGCCCGGCCCAGAATCGGATGCGCTCCGCCTCGTCGCGGGCCAGGCGCACTTCGGTGGCGCCGGCCTGGGTCAGCACAGCTTCAACGCGCACGCACTCGTCATGCACATCGGCTTCCACGCCATCCAGCTCACACAGCAGAATGGCCTCGGCCTCTACCGGGTAGCCGGCGTGGATAAAGTCTTCAGCGGCGCGAATCGCCAGGTTGTCCATCATTTCCAGGCCGCCGGGGATGATCCCTGCCGCGATGATTTCACCCACCGCGCGACCGGCTTTCTCCACCGAGTCGAAGCTGGCGAGCAACACTTTGGCCACCTGCGGCTTGGGCAGCAGCTTGACCGTCACCTCGGTGATGATGCCGAGCATGCCTTCGGAGCCGGTGAACAGCGCGAGCAGGTCGAAACCCGGTGAATCCAGGGCATCGCTGCCCAGGGTCATGCGCTCACCCTCGACGGTGAGAATCTCCACCTTGAGCAGGTTGTGCACGGTCAGGCCGTATTTAAGGCAGTGCACACCCCCCGCGTTCTCGGCGACGTTGCCGCCGATCGAGCAGGCGATTTGCGAGGACGGGTCCGGTGCGTAGTAGAGGTCATACGGCGCGGCGGCCTGGGAGATGGCCAGGTTGCGCACACCAGGCTGGACACGGGCAAAACGCCCCTCGGGATTCACTTCGAGGATGTGCTTGAAGCGCGCCATCACCAGCAGAATGCCTTGCGACAGCGGCAACGCACCGCCCGACAGACCGGTGCCCGCACCGCGTGCAACCACGGGTACATTGCGTTGGTAGCAGAGTTTGAGCAGCTGCTCGACCTGCTCAATACGCTCAGGCAAGACCACCAGCATCGGCGTGGTGGTATAGGCCGAAAGGCCATCGCATTCGTAGGGTTTGAGGTCTTCTGCGATGTGCAGCACCTCCATATCGGGGAGCTGCTCACGCAATGCAGCCAGCAAAGCTGGCTTATCGACGTTGGGCAGCGGCCCATCGACGCGCTCGTCGTACAGAATACTCATGGCAGGCGTTCTCGCGTGACGTTGTCTTTTGTTTGCGCGCAGCACCGGTAGCGACCCGGTCTGCTTGTTGTGCACTAGTTGTAGAGGCCTGCACGCCCAACGTCTATCGTTCAACACGCTGGTATGACCAGTTTCTTAAGTTCGCAGCCGAGCTAAAACTGCCTAATAGGCTTACATATAGGGCGCTTTACACCTATATTGAGACGCACAGGGTTGACCCGAACCAACTGGTACTACCAGTTACTAGAGGCGCTTAGCATGCTCGAAAAGACACCTGATATTCGCCGCCAGGTCAGTGATGTGGTCGCTGAACGCATCGAGCGGTTGATCGTCGATGGCGTGCTCAAGGTCGGCCAAGCGCTGCCTTCGGAGCGCCGCCTGTGCGAGAAACTGGGGATCTCCCGTTCCGCCCTGCGCGAAGGGCTCAAGGTGCTGCGCGGTCGCGGCATCATCGAGACCGCGCAGGGCCGCGACTCGCGGGTGGCCACGCTAAACGGCCCCCGCGACGCCAGCCCGCTGATGCACCTGTTCAACTCACAGCCGCGTACCCTCTTCGACCTGCTTGAAGTGCGCGCCCTGCTCGAAGCCGAGTCGGCGCGACTGGCCGCCTTGCGCGGCACCGAGGCGGATTTCGTCCTGCTCACCCGGCGCTATGAAGAAATGCTCGCCGCCCACAGCCAGGCCGTGCCGGTCGATCCGCGCGAGCATGCGCGCCTCGACCACGCCTTCCACCTGGCGGTTTGCGAGGCGTCACACAACCCGGTGTTGCTGCACACGCTGCAATCGTTGACCGACTTGATGCTCAGCACGGTGTTTGCCTCGGTTAACAACCTCTACCACCGGCCCATGCAGAAACGCCAAATCGACCGCCAGCACACACGGCTCTACCAGGCGGTGATCGAGCGTCTGCCCGAACAAGCGCAGCGCGCGGCACGCGAGCACATTCACAGCATTCGCGACAACCTCAAGGAGATTGAAGAAGAAGAACAACGCCTGGTTCGAGCGACCATGCGCCTTGAAGGCTGGGCGTAGGAGCCGGCTCCAACAACCCCGCCAGCGCCATCAAGCCAAGCCGCTGATGACGGCCCTCTGGATGATCACTGGCATTTGCTACACTCGCGCGCTTTGATTTGTGGTGACTTCCCTACCGTGCCCGATGCCTCTCTCGCTTTTCCGCCGCACTGGCTCACCGCCAGCCAATTGCAACCGACCCCGGCGGCGGGCGTTTACGGCTGGCTGTTCGTCAACCAGGACTCACTCACCCAGCGCCTGGTCGAACTGTCGGCCAAACACTTCAGCGTCTTGCCGCTGAACGAAGGCTGGCAGACCCTGCGCAGTGATGAATGCGCCGCCTTGAATGTTGCAGAAGGCAGCCAAGGCTGGGTGCGCGAGGTGTTTCTGCGCGGCCACCAACAGCCGTGGGTGTTTGCCCGCAGCGTGGCCGCGCGCCGCGCGCTGGAAGATTCCGGGATGGGCCTCGACCAGCTTGGCAGCCGCTCCCTCGGCGAGTTGCTGTTCAGCGACCGCGCCTTCGCCCGCGGACCGCTGCAAGCCTGCCACTACCCGGCCGCCTGGTTGCCGCAGCAGGTGCGCGAAGAAAACCTATGGGCGCGCCGCTCGTGCTTTAGCCGTGGCGCGCTGAACGTGCTGGTGGCCGAGGTGTTCTTGCCGGCCTTCTGGGCGGCAGCAGCCATCGAGCCGTAGGATCGATGGGGCCGCCTAGGTCGGGCCGCAGGCGTAAACTATCAATAAACAGCGTCAGCCCTCCTACAGCTCAACCCTGGCCCCATCCCGCGCGCCGACTCCGTATAATCCGCCGCAACCCGCACGGAGACGCGCTCGATGTATACCCAGTTGCTGCACTCACTCAACCGCCTGCACCCACGCGCCTGGGACTTTATCCAGCTAATGCGCCTGGAAAAACCCATCGGCATGTACCTGCTGCTGTGGCCAACGCTGTGGGCACTCTGGGTAGCGGCTGAAGGTGTGCCGAGCGCAAAAAACCTGGTTATTTTCATCGCCGGTGTATTCCTTATGCGCGCCGCCGGCTGCGTGATCAACGACTACGCCGACCGCAACTTCGACGGCCATGTCAGCCGTACCCAGGCGCGGCCCCTGGCCAGTGGCAAGGTCAAACCGCGCGAGGCGCTGATCCTCTTCGTCGTCCTGGTGGCGGCCAGCTTTGTTTTGGTGCTGTTTACCAATGCCACCACCATCTGGCTGTCGTTTGGCGGCCTGGCACTGGCGGCCTGCTACCCCTTTATGAAGCGCTACACCTTCTATCCACAGGTGGTATTGGGGGCGGCGTTTTCCTGGGGCATGCCGATGGCGTTCAGCGCGGTGACTGGGGAGATGCCGCCGCCCGAGGCCTGGCTGTTGTACATCGCCAACCTGCTGTGGACGGTGGCCTATGACACCTACTACGCCATGGCCGACCGCGAAGACGACCTGAAAATTGGGGTGAAATCCACCGCCATTCTGTTCGGCGATGCCGACCGTTTGATCATCCTCACCCTGCAAGGCCTGGCGCTGCTTTGCCTGCTCTTGGCGGCGGCGCGCTTTGAGCTGGGGCTGTACTTCCATATCGGTTTAGTGGTGGCGGCGGGCTGCTTTGCCTGGCAATTCCACGTGACCCGCAACCGCCAACCCATGGTCTGTTTCAATGCTTTTTTGCATAACCACTGGGCCGGACTGGCGATCTTTCTTGGCCTAGTGCTCGACTACGCCTTGCGCGGCTAGGAGGCGTGTTACAAGGCAGTGCCGCGCGACTGTCATATGGCTGCAATAATTCCGTTATCTAATGCAGGCCATTACAGCGAGATGACTTGAGGTTTGATCCATGGTTGGCAAGAACATCCTGATCGTCGATGACGAAGCACCGATCCGTGAAATGATCGCCGTGGCCCTGGAGATGGCCGGCTACGAGTGCCTGGAAGCGGAGAACACCCAGCAGGCCCACGCAATCATTGTCGACCGCAAGCCCGACCTGATTCTGCTCGACTGGATGTTGCCCGGCACCAGCGGCATCGAGCTGGCGCGGCGGCTCAAGCGCGATGAGCTGACCAACGATATTCCGATCATCATGCTCACCGCCAAGGGCGAAGAGGACAACAAGATCCAGGGCCTGGAAGTCGGTGCAGATGACTACATCACCAAGCCGTTTTCCCCGCGCGAACTGGTCGCGCGCCTGAAAGCCGTGCTGCGCCGCGCCGGCCCCGTTGACAGTGAAGGGCCGATCGAAGTTGGCGGCCTGCTGCTCGACCCAATCAGCCATCGCGTGACCATCGACGGCAAACCGGCGGAAATGGGCCCCACCGAATACCGCTTGCTGCAATTTTTTATGACCCACCAAGAGCGCGCCTACACCCGCGGCCAATTGCTTGATCAGGTGTGGGGCGGCAACGTCTATGTTGAAGAACGCACGGTCGATGTGCACATTCGGCGCCTGCGCAAAGCCCTCGGCGAGGTCTACGAGAATTTGGTGCAGACTGTACGTGGCACGGGTTACCGTTTTTCCACCAAAAGCTAGGCCGCTTTTGCTACTCGCACCTGGCAACCATGGATTGATTGGCGGATGAGTTTGAATTGAATCAAGACTGGCGCGGCTCCCTGATACGTCAATTGTTAGTGCTCGGCGGTGTTTGCCTGCTGCTGGGCTTGATCACCGGCGAATACGCTTGGCCCCTGGTAATCGGCCTGGCCGGCTACCTCGGCTGGCATCTGCAGCAACTGCTGCGTCTGCACAAATGGCTGCGCACCCGCGAGGGGGATGAGGCACCGCCGGAAGGCTACGGCCTGTGGGGCGAGGTACTCGACAGCATTTATCACCTGCAGCGCCGCGACCAGAAAGTCCGCGCACGCTTGCAGGCGGTGATCGACCGCGTGCAGGAGTCCACGGCCGCGCTAAAAGACGCGGTGGTCATGCTCGACCGCGACGGCAACCTGGAGTGGTGGAACATCGCCGCCGAGAAACTCCTGGGCCTGCAAACGCCCCAGGACAGCGGCCAGCAAATCACCAATCTGCTGCGCGACCCGCGCTTTATCGACTATTTCGACAACCACAATTACAACGAGCCGCTGGAGCTGCCTTCGCCGGTGAATAACCACCTGCGCCTGCAATTTCACATCACCCGCTACGGCAACCGCGAGCACCTGATGCTGGTGCGTGATATCACCCGGCTGCATCAGCTGGAGCAAATGCGCAAAGACTTCGTGGCCAACGTTTCCCATGAACTGCGCACCCCGCTCACGGTGATCAGCGGCTATCTGGAAACCCTGTTGGATAACGTCGAAAACGTTAATCCACGCTGGCTGCGCGCCCTGCAACAGATGCAACAGCAAGGCGGGCGCATGCAAAACCTGCTCAACGACCTGCTGTTACTGGCCAAGCTGGAAGCCACCGATTACCCCTCGGATAACCAACCAGTAGCGGTTGACCTGCTGCTGCTGAGCATCAAGAACGATGCCCAGGCGCTGTCCGGCGAGCGCCACCACCGCATCAGCCTGGAGGCAGACCCGCACCTCAAGCTCAAAGGCAGCGAGGCCGAGTTGCGTAGCGCGTTCTCCAACCTGGTGTTCAACGCGGTGAAATACACCCCGGACGAAGGTGAAATCCATGTGCGTTGGTGGAGTGATGAACAGGGCGCGCACCTCAGCGTGCAGGACACCGGCCTGGGCATCGAAGCCAAACACCTGCCGCGCCTGACCGAGCGCTTCTACCGCGTCGACTCCAGCCGCGCCAGCAACACCGGCGGCACCGGCCTGGGCCTGGCCATCGTCAAGCATGTGCTGCTGCGCCACCGCGCCCGCTTGGAGATTGCCAGCCAGCTGGGCAAGGGCAGCACCTTTACCTGCCACTTCCCGCCCTTGCAGATGGTGCGCCGCGGTCAGTAGCCGCGCCCTACTTGCAAAGCCGGCAATCAACCCCCACCTTGTAGCGCTCATCCACTACCCGAACCCTGTATGGACCCCTCCCCGAGTTACACCGCTGCCACTTACTTCGCCGATTTCGGCCTGGTTTTATTTGCCCTGTTTCTGGTCTTGCTCAACGGCTTCTTCGTCGCCGCTGAGTTCGCCATCGTCAAGCTGCGAGCCACCAAGGTCGAAGCCTTGGCCGCCAAGAATGGCTGGCGCGGGCATATCCTGCGCACTGTGCACAACCAGCTCGACGCCTACCTCTCCGCCTGCCAGCTGGGTATTACCCTGGCCTCCCTCGGCCTTGGCTGGGTGGGCGAACCGGCCTTTGCTCACCTGCTCGAACCGCTGCTGGCCGCTATCGGCATCGAGTCGCCGAAGCTGGTGCATGGCATCGCCTTCTTCACCGCGTTCTTTATCATTTCCTACCTGCATATCGTGATTGGCGAACTCGCGCCCAAGTCGTGGGCCATCCGCAAACCCGAGCTGCTGTCGCTGTGGACGGCTGCGCCGCTGTACCTGTTTTACTGGGCGATGTACCCGGCGATCTTCCTGCTTAACGCCAGCGCCAACGCCATCCTGCGCGTGGCCGGTCAGGGCGAGCCAGGGCCGCACCATGAGCACCACTACAGCCGTGATGAACTCAAGCTGATCCTGCATTCCCGACGCGCCAGCGACCCTAACGATCAGGACATGCGCGTTCTCGCCTCGGCCGTCGAACTGGGCGAACTGGAAGTGGTGGACTGGGCCAACTCCCGCGAGGATCTGGTGTCCCTACCGCTAACAGCCGCGCTGGATGAGGTGTTCAGCGTGTTCCGCCGGCACAAGTACAGCCGCTACCCGATCTATGACGACACCAGCGGCGAATTTGTCGGCGTTCTGCACATCAAGGACCTGCTGCTGCACCTGTCCCTGCTGGAAATGCTGCCCTCGGCGCTGAAGCTGGCCGACCTCATGCACCCAATCGAACGTGTCGGCCGGCACATGCCGCTGTCCAACCTGCTGGAGCAGTTTCGTCAGGGCGGCTCGCACTTCGCGCTGGTCGAGGAAGCCGACGGCAAGGTGATCGGCTACCTGACCATGGAAGACGTGCTGGAAGCCCTGGTCGGCGATATTCAGGACGAACACCGCAAGGCCGAACGCGGCATCCTCGCCTACCAACCGGGCAAGCTGCTGGTGCGCGGCGACACGCCGCTGGCCAAGGTCGAGCGCCTACTCGGGGTCGACCTCGACCATGTCGAGGCAGAAACCCTGGCAGGCTTGATCTACGAAACCCTCAAGCGCATGCCTGAAGAAGAGGAAGTGCTGGAAGTCGACGGCCTGCGCATCATCGTGAAAAAGATGAAAGGCCCGAAGGTCGTGCTGGCCAAGGTGCTCAAGCTGGATTGAGGCGCAGATCATGGGTCGCGCGGCATTTAACCGACGCTGCGCGACCTGGCCTTCCGTTAGCGCGCAGAGCCAACGGCAATAAAAACCTGTTTCCACTCGACTATAAGCGGACCGGCAACAGGTTGTTTATTCGCCGCCTACCGCAAAGTTGGGCAGGCTGTTAACCGGTTTGGCGAAGTCGAAGGGGATCGATTCCAGTGCTAATCCGACGTTGCGCTGCACCACGAAGTGCAGGTGCGGGCCGGTGCTGTTGCCGGTGTTGCCGGAGCGCGCGAGCAGGCTGCCAACATTGACTCGGCTGCCCTCGCGCACGACGACCGAACCTTGCATCAAGTGTAGGTAGACGCCCATGGTGCCGTCGTCGTGCAGGATGCGCACATAGTTGCCGGACGGATTATTGCCGCGCCCACTCTGCCGATTCTCGGTTTTCACTACCATTCCGCCGCGCGCCGCGACAATTGGCGTGCCTTCAGGCATGGCGATATCCATGGCGTAACGGCCTTTGGGGGTGAAATGGCTGTACTTACCGTTAGCGCCCTGGGTCAGACGGAACGGTCCGCCGCGCCACGGCAGCGGGTAATGCTGCTGGGTCGGTAACAAGCGCGGATCGCCCATGGCGTAACGCAGCTTGGGGGTATAACGCATGGGTTTGCGGGCATCACGCGGTGCCAGAGTCACCAAGCGAATTTTACTGCGCGGCGGCAGCACCCAACTGATCGGCTCGTCCGGTATACCGGTGATGTTGTCAGTGGCTTGCAGGCGTAACTCGATCTGCACGGGGGCGAACAAGTCGTTGCGCACCAACAGCGTTTCACCGGCTTCGTGTTTCTTGGTTTCCAGCTTTACCTGGTTATCCAGGCGCTCAACCATGCGGTCGCGAAACACAAACACTTGCGCACCGGGCGCGGCCTGGTCGCTGTAAGTGACCACACCGTTGGCATCGGTGTACTTATAAATAGTTAACGCGCTGGCCTGACTGGCAAACAGCAACGCCCAAAGGATCAATAAACGCCCCAACATAACGACTCGATTTTAATTTTTGTACAATGGCAGACCTAACGAGACTAGCAGTCCAGCCTGTTCTCCGCGAGCGTCGCTGAAATGGTCTGTGGCCTAGGCCGCAGAAGCGGCCTTCGGTCTAAGCCGAGGTCCAACTGAAGTGCTCAATCAAGCGCTATACGACCTTAGTCGAACTGGCCTCACGCGGTTCAGCGCCTAAACTCTTGCGCCGCTCTACACCCCCTTCCCGAGGTTCCCCATGTACCGTGATCGCATTCGCCTGCCTGCTTTACTGGGCAAAGTCATGAGTGCTGCCGACGCTGCGGCCCTGATCGAAGACGGCATGACCGTCGGCATGAGCGGTTTCACCCGCGCCGGCGAAGCCAAAGCTGTACCCCGCGCCTTGGCCGAGCGCGCCAAGACCCAACCGCTGCAGATCAGCCTGATGACTGGCGCCAGCCTGGGCAACGACCTCGACAAGCAGCTGACCGAAGCCGGTGTACTGGCGCGGCGCATGCCATTCCAGGTCGATAGCACCCTGCGCAAGGCGATCAACGCCGGCGACGTGATGTTTATCGACCAGCACCTGTCCGATACCGTCGAGCAGATCCGCAATCTGCAACTGAAGAAACCGGACATCGCGGTGATTGAAGCCGTTGCCATCACCGAAGAAGGCCACATCGTGCCGACTACCTCGGTGGGCAACTCCGCCAGTTTCGCGATCTTCGCCGACCGCGTGATCGTCGAGATCAACCTGGCACACAACCCTAATCTGGAAGGGCTGCACGACATCTATATCCCGACCTATCGGCCGACCCGCACGCCTATCCCGCTGGTTCAGACCGATCAGCGCATTGGCAGCGGCGCCATCCCGATCCCGCCGGAGAAGATTGCGGCCATCGTCATCACCAACCAGCCGGACTCCTACTCCACGGTCACCCCGCCGGACAGTGAGACCCAGGGGATTGCCGACCATCTGATCGCCTTCTTCGAGAACGAAGTGCTGCTGGGTCGCCTGCCGAAGAACCTTGGTCCGCTGCAAGCGGGCATCGGTTCGATTGCCAACGCGGTGATGTGCGGCCTGCTCAACTCGCCGTTCGAAGACCTGGTGATGTACTCCGAAGTGCTGCAGGACTCGACCTTTGATCTGATAGACGCGGGCAAGATGCGCTTCGCCTCGGGCTGCTCCATCACCCTTTCGGAGCGCTGCAACGAACGCGTGTTCGGCAACCTGGAGCATTACAAAGACAAGCTGGTCCTACGCCCGCAGGAGATTTCCAACCACCCGGAAATCGTCCGTCGCCTGGGCATCATCGGCGTCAACACGGCGCTGGAGTTCGATATCTACGGCAACGTCAACTCGACTCACGTGGGTGGCAGCAAGATGATGAACGGCATCGGTGGTTCCGGTGACTTTGCCCGCAACGCGCACCTGGCGATCTTCGTCACCAAGTCGATCGCCAAGGGCGGGGCGATTTCCAGCGTGGTGCCGATGGTCAGCCACGTCGACCACACCGAGCATGACGTTGACATCCTGGTCACCGAAATCGGCCTCGCCGACCTGCGCGGTCTGGCGCCGCGCGAACGTGCTCGGGCGGTGATCGACAACTGCGTCCACCCGGACTTCCGCGCCGAACTGAATGACTACTTCGAGCGCGCCTGTGCCAAAGGCGGCCATACCCCGCATATCCTGCGCGAAGCCATGCAGTGGCATATCAACCTGGAAGAGTGTGGGCGCATGTTGGCGAGCTGAGCAGCACCCCGGAATGCACAACGGCGCCCTAAGGCGCCGTTGTCGTTATGGCGAAGCGCTCAAGCCCCCGGGACGAAGTGCTTCTGTACGGTGCCATGAGCAATCAGCCGCGAGAGGTAATCGAGCTTCTGCGGGTCGCGGTCGACAAACTTGAAGGTCAGCTGTAGCCACTCACTGTCTGGCTTTGGCTCAAATGCAGCGACCGCATGTAAATAACCGTTGAGCCGGGCAGTTTCCGCCGCTTCGCCCTGCTCCAGATCGAGCACCGCGCTTTCCAATACCTGCGGCAGTACCTCGGTGCGCTTCACCACCAGCAGGGCCTCTTTAAGGCTAAGCGCCTTGATCACGCAACTCATGGTGCCGCTCGGCAAGCGCAACTGGCCCTGACCACGGCCACTGCTCGCGCTTGGCGCTGCGGTTTTACTGGCTGCCGGCGTGGGCACAGCTTGGGCGGCGGGGGCTGACGCAGGCTTGGGCGCATCGGCCTTGCCCCCTGTCAGAGCCGATAGAGAGTCGTTGGCGTAAGCGCCAGTACTGAGCATTTTCGGCGGTGCGCTGGCGGCAAGTGCTTGCAGTTTACCGGCGCGGCTCAGGGCCTTTTTTACCTTGGTGATCAGCTGTTCGTTGGAAAATGGCTTGCCGATAAAGTCAGAGACACCAGCCTGAATCGCCTGCACGACATTTTCCTTATCGCCACGGCTGGTGACCATGATAAACGGGACGATTTTCAGGCTGTCTTGTTCGCGGCACCAACTGAGCAGTTCCAGGCCGGACATTTCCGGCATTTCCCAGTCGCAGAGAATCAGGTCTACCGGCTTGCGTGTCAGCATTTGCAGGGCTTTGCGCCCGTTAATGGCTTCCTCGATCTGGATGCCAGGGAAGTGGTCGCGCAACCCCTTTTTCACCAGATCACGGATAAAAGTTGCGTCGTCCACTACCAGCACACTGACTTTGCTCATCGGCCACTCCCATTCTGATGCCTTTAAGCATAGTCATGGCAACTGGCCAAAGGCCAACCCAAATACAACTAATGTCGCACCAACTTGGATTGTTCAGCGCGGGCGCACCCACGCTACCCAGCGCCGCTGCACTCAGTCGTCTTTTTTAGTGCCCTGTACTTCTTCCTTCATCCGCGTCAGGCCGATGTGCTTCACGTCGGTGCCACGTACCAGGTAGATCACCAGTTCGGCGATATTGCGCGCATGGTCGCCGATGCGCTCCAGTGAGCGCAGGGCCCAGATGATGTTGAGCACGCGCGAGATCGAGCGCGGGTCTTCCATCATAAAGGTCACCAGCTCACGCAGCGCGGTCTTGTATTCGCGGTCGACGGTCTTGTCGTACTGCGCCACGGACAGCGCCAGGTCGGCGTCAAAGCGTGCGAAGGCATCCAGCGCCTCGCGCACCATGCGGCGCACCTGATCACCGATATGCCGCACTTCCACATAACCACGCGGGGCCTCGCCTTCTTCGCACAGCAGGATGGCGCGCTTGGCTATCTTGGTTGCTTCGTCGCCGATGCGCTCAAGGTCGATGACTGACTTGGAAATGCTGATGATCAAGCGCAGGTCGGACGCGGCTGGCTGACGACGAGCCAGAATGCGCACGCACTCTTCGTCGATATTGCGCTCCATTTGATTGATCTGATCATCAATCTCACGCACCTGCTGAGCCAGACCGGAGTCGGCATCGATCAGCGCGGTCACCGCGTCGTTCACCTGCTTCTCGACCAGGCCGCCCATGGCCAGCAGATGGCTGCGCACCTCCTCCAGCTCAGCGTTGAACTGTTGGGAAATGTGCTGGGTGAGGTTTTCTTTGTTGATCATGATTCGCTCCGCGAAAGCTGCCGGCTTAGGTGGCCATGGTGCGCACAGCGCACCCTACTAATTTTCAGGTGGATGGACTTTGGCGGAGGGTGCTGGCCAAGGAGGCGGAACGCAGACAGTACATATCAGTACGGCAAGTTCCGCCGACACAGGCCAGCGCACTCCGACATGGCCATCAGCCGTAACGACCGGTGATGTAGTCCTCAGTCTGCTTCTTCGCTGGGTTGGTGAACAACGTATCGGTATCACCGAACTCGATCAGCTTGCCCATGTACATAAACGCCGTGTAGTCCGAGACCCGCGCCGCCTGTTGCATGTTGTGGGTCACGATGACGATGGTGTACTTGGATTTCAGCTCGTAGATCAGCTCTTCGACCTTCAGCGTGGAAATCGGGTCGAGTGCCGAGCACGGCTCATCGAGCAGCAACACTTCCGGCTGAACCGCCACGGTACGGGCGATCACCAGGCGCTGCTGCTGACCACCGGACAGGCCGAGGGCTGAATCGTGCAGGCGGTCCTTAACTTCGTCCCACAACGCCGCGCTTTTCAGCGCCCATTCTACGGCTTCATCGAGCACACGCTTCTGGTTGATGCCCTGAATGCGCAGGCCATACACCACGTTCTCGTAGATGCTCTTGGGAAACGGGTTGGGCTTCTGGAACACCATGCCGACGCGGCGACGCAGCTCGGCGACGTCTTCGCCCTTGCGATAGATGTTCTTGCCGTCGAGGTTGATTTCGCCTTCTACGCGGCAGCCATCGACCAGGTCGTTCATGCGGTTGAAGGTGCGCAGCAGGGTCGACTTACCGCACCCGGACGGACCAATAAACGCCGTTACGCGCTGGTTGGGAATGCTCATTTTGACGTCGAACAACGCCTGTTTGTCGCCGTAAAACAGGTTCAGGCCGGGCACATCGATGGCCACCTGCTCATTGGCCATGCTCAGGCCCTGGCGCTCGCGGCCCAGGGCCGCCATGTCGATACCGTGTGTATGTGCTTCGTGCTGCATGGGATGCTCCCTACGCTAACAATTCGTACCTGCCCGCCCGGCAATGACCGGGCGGGCACAAGTGATTAATGATCCAGCGCTTTGTACTTCTCGCGCAGGTGGTTGCGGATATAAACCGCAGCGAAGTTCAGCACCACGATGACCAGCACCAGCAGCAGCGCGGTGGCGTACACCAGCGGCCGCGCAGCCTCGACGTTGGGGCTCTGGAAGCCGACGTCGTAGATATGGAAGCCCAGGTGCATGATCTTCTGGTCCAGGTGCAGGTACGGGTAGTTACCATCCAACGGCAGGCTCGGCGCCAGCTTGACTACGCCCACCAGCATCAGCGGCGCCACTTCGCCGGCCGCGCGGGCTACGGCGAGGATCAGGCCAGTCATCATCGCCGGGCTAGCCATGGGCAGCACCACACGCCAGAGAGTTTCCACCTTGGTGGCACCGAGGGCGAGCGAGCCTTCACGCACCGCACGCGGAATCCGTGCCAGGCCTTCTTCGGTGGCGACAATCACCACCGGCAACGTGAGAATCGCCAGGGTCAGCGAGGCCCACAGCAGGCCCGGCGTACCGAAGGTCGGCGCCGGGGCCGATTCCGGGAAGAACATGCGATCCAGCGAGCCGCCAAGCACATAGACAAAGAAGCCCAGACCGAACACCCCGTAAACGATGGCCGGAACACCCGCCAGGTTGTTCACCGCAATGCGGATCACCCGGGTCAACGGACCCTGCTTGGCGTATTCACGCAGATAGATGGCTGCGACCACGCCGAACGGGGTGACGATCACGGCCATGATCAGGGTCATCATCACGGTGCCGAAGATAGCCGGGAAGATGCCGCCTTCGGTGTTGGCTTCGCGCGGGTCGTCGCTGACAAATTCCCACAGCTTGGCGAAGTAGAAGCCGAGCTTGTCGCCCGTGCCCATGGCATTCGGCTGGAAGGCCCGCACCACCTTGCCGAGGCTGATAGTCACTTCGCGACCGTCGACGGTTTTCAGCGTGACGCTGTCGCGGTTGAATGCCTGATTAAGGGCAATCAGCTCGGTTTCCAGCACCTTGTACTCGGCATCCCACTGCGCGCGCTCGGCGTCCAGCTCAGCCTGGGCAACATCATCTAGCTTGCCCTGCAGCTCCAGCTTGCGGGTTTGCAGACGAATACGTTCCAGACCGGCGTTGATCCGGCCGATGTCTTTCTTCTCCAGGCGTACCAGGTTCTTGTGCAGCTGCTCGACGCGCTCAAGGCGCTCCTGCAGTGCAGGCCAGCTGGCATCGCCTTCGGCGACCAGTTCGCCGGCTTCCTTGACGTTGACCAGGTAGCCGTAGAAGTTGCCCCACTCGCGGCGCTCCAGCGCCGTAAGGTTTTCCGGGGTGCGCAGGTTGCTCAGCCATTCGCCGACCACCCAGGTGAAGTCCGCGCCATACACGTCACGGTTACCCACCTTGAACAGCTCGCGGGTCATAAACTCGCCGCCTTCAGCCTCCACCGGCAAGCCGGAAGCCGCCAGACGCGCACGCGGCACTTCTTCGATCTGGGTGACCTCGCCAGCCATCACCTTGGCTTGCTGGCCAGGGATCTGGTAGTCGGCCTCAACGATATCCGCCGGCCAAAAGTGGCCAAGGCCGCGCACGGCGATGACCATCATCAGGCCCAGGGTCATGATCACGGCGATCGACACCGCGCCGGCGTTCATCCAGATCCACGGCGTACCGCTCTTGAACCAGGTTTTCAGGTTGTTCTGTTTCACGGACATATACCTTCCCAAGCCTTAGAGCGAGGCGTACTTGACGCGCAGACGCTGGCGCACCAGTTCTGCCAGGGTGTTCATGACAAAGGTGAAGCCGAGCAGCACCAGCGCCGAGAGGAACAACACACGGTAGTGAGTACCACCGACTTCCGACTCGGGCATTTCTACCGCCACGTTGGCGGCCAGGGTGCGCAGACCTTCAAAGATGTTCATGTCCATGATGGCGGTGTTACCGGTGGCCATCAGCACGATCATGGTTTCACCAACGGCGCGACCCATGCCGATCATCACCGCCGAGAAGATGCCAGGGCTCGCAGTGAGGATGACCACGCGGGTCAGGGTCTGCCAGGGCGTGGCACCAAGGGCCAGGGAGCCGAAGGTCAGGCTCTTCGGCACGCTGAACACGGCGTCTTCGGCAATCGAGTAAATAGTCGGGATTACCGCAAAACCCATGGCCAAGCCGACCACCAGGGCGTTGCGCTGGTCGAACGGAATGCCCAGATCATTGCTCAGCCACATGCGCATGTTGCCGTCGAACAGCCAGTTTTCCAGATGCCCACTCATGGCCAGCGAGACATAGCCCACCAGCAGGATCACCGGCACCAGCAGCGCTGATTCCCAGCCATCCGGCACGCTCAGGCGGATCGATTCAGGCAGGCGGCTCCACAGGTAGCCGGCCAACATGATGCCAATCGGGGTAAAGATCAGCAGGCTGAAGATGCCGGGTAGGTGCCCTTCGACATAAGGCGCGAGGAACAGGCCGGCGAAGAAACCGAGAATCACCGTCGGCAACGCTTCCATCAGTTCAATCACCGGCTTGACCTTGCGCCGCAGCGACGGGGCCATGAAATAGGCGGTGTACAGTGCGGCGGCAATGGCCAGCGGAGCAGCCAGGAGCATCGCGTAGAACGCCGCTTTCAGGGTACCGAAGGCCAGCGGCGCGAGGCTTAGCTTGGGTTCGTTGTCGGTGCTGGCAGAGGTCGACTGCCAGACGTGGCCAGGCGCGTCATAGTTCTCGTACCAAACCTTGCCCCACAACGAGCTCCAGGAAATTTCCGGGTGCGGGTTGTCGATGATCAAACGCTGCAGCTGGCCATCGCTCTCCACCAGCAGGCGGTTGGCGCGCGGCGACAGGGCCGCCAGAGCCTGACCTTCGGCTACTGGCTCAACCAGCAGGGTGCGGTGCGCGGTGCTGTGGAAGATACCCAGGTTGCCTTTGGCGTCCAGGGCGAAGAAGCCCTTGCGGCGCTCTTCCGGGAGAGTCTGCACGATCGGACTATCGGCCAGCTGGAAGCTGCGAATAGAGGTCAGTGAGGCCTTGCCATCTTCCTGACGCACCATAAACCACTGGGCGATGCCGCCGCTGCTATCGCCGATCATCAGCGAGATACCACCGAGCAGCGAGGTGGCGTTGCTAACTTCCAGCTTGGCATCAGCGAGCAGCTTGTAGCGGCCGTTGAGACTGTTGCTACGCATGTCGAAGACATCGGCCGTGGCGCGGCCATTGACGACATAAAGCCACAGGTGGCGAGGGTCGATGATCAGCGCCTTGATTGGCTCGGCGATCTGCGGCAGGGTAACGCGCTCTTCGCTGAGGGTTACCTCGCCGGTCATCATGTTTTCTTCACGACCGAGCTTCAGCACATGCAGCTCGGTGCCGGTGGAACCAGTGAGCATCAAGGTACCGCTGTTCAGACTGACGCCCACGTGATCCAGTTCGCGGCCCTGCGGGTCGAGTTCAATTGGCGCTTCGCCGAACGGATACTCGATGCTCGGCGTGATGGTTTGCACATCATTCGGGTAGCTGAGCTTGTAAACATGCTGGAACACCAGCACCTGGCCGTTGGATAGGCCCAGAGCGACGCGGTTGCTGCCGGGCTGGTCCTGGCCGACTGAAGCAATCCGCACATCCGCCGGGATTGGCAGCTGCACGCTGCTCAGCGGCTGCATCTTCTTCGCGTCGAAGAACTGCACCTTACCGCTCTGGTCCAGGCGCATGGCCATCTGGTTCTGCTCTTCCAGGGTCAACAAGAGCGGCGCGGCGGCTTCATTCAGCCAGGCAACCTGCACGGGCTTGCGAGTGTCCAGGCTGGCGCCCTGGAACATTGGCAGCACCACATAGGCCAGGTAGAAGAAGATCAGGGTGATGGCGCCGAGCACGGCCATACCACCGATGGAAACCGCCCAGCGGGCGAAACGATCTTTCAGCGCGCGGATACGGCGCTTACGTTGCAAGGCCGGAGTATTGAAGTCCAGCCCAAGGGATTTGGAGGTGGCGGTCATGGTTTCACTAGCCAAGTCATTCATAGGTAAGAGCGTCTCTGCGCAGCCATGAGCGCGCCATAGTGAGTTCTGTCGCTATACGAGGCGCCAACTCTAACGCCACTGTATGACAGAAAAGTTACAGCGCTTTGACAAAGCAACGCCCACCTGTCGTAAACGAAGGTGGGCGTGCGAATTACTTAATGGTCTGCCATCCCTGGCGATCACCCTTCGGGCCGTCGCTGCGCGACGTTAAAAAGGGTTTGCGACCATTTGTTGGCGTCCTTGCCAGTTAAGCGGTCCTTACAGACCCAGTTCCTTCATGGTTTTCGCCGCCACTTTGCTCGGCAACGGGATGTAGCCGTCTTTTACGACAACGTCCTGGCCTTGCTTGGACAGCACCAGCTTGATGAACTCAGCGTCCAGCGGGCTCAGCGGCTTGTTCGGAGCCTTGTTAACGTAAACATAGAAGAAGCGAGCCAGCGGGAACTTGCCAGCCAGGGCATTTTCTTCGTTGGCGTCAAAAGCTTCGCCGCCTTTCTTCGACAGTGGCACAGTCTTCACGCTGGAAGTCTTGTAGCCGATGCCCGAGTAACCGATGGCGTTGATGGTGCTGGAGATCGACTGCACCACGGAAGCCGAACCTGGCTGCTCGTTGACGTTGGCCTTGAAGTCACCTTTGCACAGGGCTTCTTCTTTGAAGTAACCGTAGGTACCGGATACCGAGTTACGACCGAACAGCTGGATCGGCTTGGTCGCCCACTCGCCAGTCATGCCCACATCGCCCCAGGTTTTGATATCGGTAGCGCCACCGCACAGACGGGTGCTGGAGAAGATGGCGTCAACCTGAGCCATGTCCAGGGACTTGATCGGGTTGTCTTTGTGCACGAAGACCGCCAGGGCATCGATGGCCACCGGTACGGCAGTCGGCTTGTAACCGTACTTTTCTTCGAACGCCTGGATCTCGGCATCC
This sequence comes from Pseudomonas spirodelae, assembly GCF_034653255.1. Classification (NCBI taxonomy): domain Bacteria; kingdom Pseudomonadati; phylum Pseudomonadota; class Gammaproteobacteria; order Pseudomonadales; family Pseudomonadaceae; genus Pseudomonas; species Pseudomonas spirodelae. The sequence continues at coordinate 32,585 of NZ_JAYEET010000036.1, forward strand.
TTCATCGCACGGCTCATCGGACCCATGCTGGCGGTGCCTTCAGTCAACGCAGGTGGCGCGGTAGAGGAGCCGGCAGCCTGAATCTGGATGTTGACGTTCGGGTATTCCTTTTTGAACTCTTCAGCCCACAGCGTCATCAGGTTGGCCAAGGAGTCGGAACCGACGCTGGACAAGTTGCCCGATACGCCGGAAGTCTTGGTGTAGCTCGGCAGAGCCGGGTCGACAGCAGCAACCGCAGTGGCAGTAGCCACGCCAGCGGCGACAAAAGTCATGGCCGCCATCAAACGCTTAAGTTTCATGCCTTACTCCTGAAAAACTAGTGTTGGATTGAACGGGGCCAAGTATCTGTAGGCCGCATGACGACTGTATGTAATCAATATGACAGTTAGATGAACAACACGATGTTTTATCCGCGCCGATGAAAAGACCGGATACCCAATAGCAAAGCGCGATGGTCGCCCTGCGACTGCTGAGTCGTTATACTCGCTGCGCCCGCAGTCCCGCGGGCCTGCGGGCGACCCCGCGATAGCCGCAGAGCCTGACTCGCCGCCACCGCCAAGCCCCGCACCGCGCCAATAACAACAACCGCGCCGTGAGCCTATCTGATGCACGATTTCGAACAGGAAGACCCTATCCCGCAAGGCGACCTGGCTTTGCAAATCACTGCTCTGCCGCGTGAAACCAACGGCTTTGGCGATATCTATGGCGGCTGGCTGGTCTCGCAAATGGACCTGGCCGGCACTGCCATGGCCTGCAAAGTGGCAGGCGGACGCGTGGCCACCGTGGCCATTGACCGCATGGCCTTCCTGGTGCCGGTGGCGGTGGGTGCGCAATTGTCCTTCTATACGCAAACCGTGGAAGTAGGCCGCAGCTCGATCCAGATGCTCGTTGAAGTGTGGAGCGATGACCCGCTGTCCAGTGAATGGCGCAAGGTCACCGAGGCGGTGTTCGTGTTTGTCGCCATCGATGGCAGTGGCCGTACCCGTCCGGTTCCGGCGCGGCGCTGAGCGCAGATGACAAACAAAAACGCCGGCTATTAAGCCGGCGTTTTGCTGTGCGCTAAGAATCAGCCACGAATGTTGTAAATATCCTTCTCGTTCGACTCGGCGTAGTCGTAAAGACGCTGCAGATAAGCCTTCTGCTGCGCCCACACCTTGCTCGCCACTGGATCGGCTGCGGCGCTGGCGTCGACCACTTCGGCGGCGACCACTTTAAGTTTGGCCAACACTTCATCCGGCAGGCGGCGCACCTCTACGCCCTCACTCTTGAGCTGCTCCATGGCTTCCATGTTCTTGGCGTTGTAATCATCGAGCATGTCACCGTTCACATCGCGCGCAGCAGCACGGACGATGGCCTGCAAGTCAGCCGGCAGGGTTTCCCAGGCCTTGATGTTGATATCCAGCTCGAAGGTCACGTTCGGCTCTTGCCAGCCCGGGGTGTAGTAGTACTTGGCGGCTTTGTGCAGGCCCAGCGCCTGGTCGTTGTAGGGGCCAATCCACTCGGTGGCATCAATCGCACCGGTTTGCAGCGCAGTGAAGATTTCACCCGCCGGCATGTTAACTACGGTGCCGCCCATCTTGGTCAACACTTCGCCGCCCAGCCCTGGGGTGCGCATCTTCAGGCCATTGAAGTCGTCAACGCCGTTGATTTCCTTATTGAACCAACCAGCGGTCTGCACGCCTGTCGCACCACAAGCCATCGGCAGCACACCGAAAGGCTTGTAGGTTTCTTCCCACAACTGCATACCACCGCCCTTGTGCAGCCAGGCGTTCATTTCCTGGGCATTCGGGCCAAATGGCAGGGCGCAGAAAAACTGTGCGGCCGGGACTTTGCCCTTCCAATAATAAGGTGCACCGTGACCCATCTCGGCCGTACCGCGACTGACCGCATCGAACACTTCCAGCGCCGGCACCAGCTCACCCGCGGCATACACCTTGACCTTCAAGCGGCCATTACTCATTTCATTGACCAGCGTGGCGAAACGCTCGGCACCCACACCCACGCCAGGGAAATTCTTCGGCCAGGACGTGACCATTTTCCAGTTAAACGTTTCAGTGTCAGCGCCTGCCTGGGGCTTACCAGCAGTTTCAGCTTCTTGCTTGCAGCCAGCCAGGGCGGTGGCTGCGAGGCCTACGCCTGCTGCTGCGAGAATTTGACGACGTTTCATGCAATGCTCCTTTATTGTTGTATTGGTTTGACCACAGGATCACTGCGGACCCACCACGCTTGACTAAAATAGGCCTAAGAACCTCTCAAGCCTAGCGGATACGACTAAAGTTGCAGGGCCATTGCCGCACATACCCGGGCCTGCCTAAAATCGCCGCCCCGCCTGCTTAAACAGCTCATAACCATAAGGACTTATGATGTCCGACAAACCGCCTCTGCTGCTCGGCCTTGCTCGTCTGATCGATTCACTCAATGCCAATTTAGGTAAAGCCTGCGCCTGGCTGACCCTGTTTTTGGTACTCGGCACCGCCATCGTGGTGGTGTTGCGTTACGGTTTTGGCATCGGTGCAACCGCACTGCAAGAAGCCGTGCTGTATGCCCACGCCTTGGTCTTTATGGGCGCCGCCGCCTGGGTGTTGCAGCGCAACGGCCATGTGCGTGTCGATATCTTCTATCAAAACTTCAGCCCACGCCGTAAAGCCCTGGTCGATAGCCTCGGCACGCTGTTATTTCTGCTGCCGGTCTGCCTGTTTCTGGGCTGGGCCAGCTGGGATTACGTCAGCAATTCGTGGGCGACCTTAGAAGGCTCCAGCGAATCTGGCGGCCTGAAATTCGTCTATTTGCAGAAGAGCATCATCTTGCTCCTCATCATCAGCCTGGTCTTGCAAGGCATTTCAGATTTGATCAAATTCGCCAATATCCTCCTCGGCCGCCTACCTACCGAGGAGCTGACCCATGGCTGAATTAATGGCAATTCTGCTGTTTATCAGCATCTGCGCAGCCTTGATGGCGGGCTACCCGGTAGCCTTCACCCTCGGCGGCGTCTCGCTGCTGTTTGCCGGCATCGGCATCCTCATCGGCGCCTTCGATGGCAGCTACCTGAGCGCGCTGCCCAACCGGCTGTTCGGCATCATGAACAACCAGACGATGCTGGCGGTGCCGCTGTTCGTGTTTATGGGCGTGATGCTGGAGAAGTCCAGGGTCGCCGAAGACCTGCTGGAGTCCATGTCGCGGCTATTCGGCACCTTGCGCGGCGGCCTGGCCATTTCCGTCTGCGTGGTAGGCGCCCTGCTCGCCGCCAGTACCGGCATTGTCGGCGCCACCGTAGTAACCATGGGCCTGCTGGCCCTGCCAACCATGCTGCGGCGCGGTTATGACCCGGCGATTGCCACCGGCACCCTGGCGGCTACCGGCACATTAGGGCAGATCATTCCACCGTCTATCGTGCTGGTACTGCTGGGTGATGTGATGTCCAGCGCCTACTCCCAAGCCCAGCTGAAGATGGGTATTTTCTCGCCGAAGACCGTCTCGGTGGGCGACCTGTTTGTCGGTGCGCTGCTGCCCGGCTTGCTGCTGGTGGGGCTGTATATTGTGTACATCATCGGTGTCGCGATCTTCCAGCCGAAAAAGCTGCCCGCCTTGCCGCAGGAGGAGCTGGGGCCGATTGAGTGGGGCAAGCTGATCAACGCATTGGTACCGCCACTGCTGCTGATCGGTGCGGTACTCGGCTCGATCCTCGCCGGTTACGCCACCCCGACCGAAGCCGCCGCTCTGGGCGCATTGGGCGCAATGGTGCTGGCGTTCTGCAAGGGCAAGCTGAACTTCGGCCAACTGCGTGAAGTGGCCTCTGGCACCACGGAAATCAGCGCCATGGTCTTTATGATCCTGATTGGTGCGTCGCTGTTTTCTCTGGTGTTCCGCGGCTTCGGCGGCGAGGCGATGATCGAAGATGTATTCGCCCAATTACCCGGCGGCGTGCTCGGCGCGTTCTTCCTGGTGATGGTGGTGATCTTCCTGCTCGGCTTTATCCTCGACTTTATCGAGATCACCTTTGTGGTGGTGCCGATTGTCGGCCCGGTATTGCTGGCCATGGGCCTGGACCCAGTCTGGCTGGGCGTGATGATCGCGCTGAACCTGCAGACCTCCTTCCTTACCCCACCGTTCGGCTTCGCGCTGTTCTACCTGCGTGGCGTCACCCCGGCCTCCGTACCAACCAGCACCATCTATAAGGGTGTGCTGCCATTTATCCTGATCCAGATCTTTCTGCTCGTGCTCGCCTACCAGTTCCCAGGGTTGATCACCTGGCTGCCAGAGCAGGTCTACGGTAAGTAATCTATGCGCCACCACAAAACGCCCGTCGCTGACGGGCGTTTTGCTTTCTGCGCGCAAGCTGGGCTCCAATAGCCGTCTTTATTTCTTCTAATGCGAGTATGCCAATGGCCAGGTCCCACGTTGAACGCCTCGAACTGGATGAGCTGACCGGCTGGCGCGCGCGCTACGCGGGTACCGAACTACTGATCAGCCAGCAAGGCGCGCAGATCCTCAGCTACCAGGAGGATGATCAACCACCGCTGATCTGGCTCAGTGAGCGAGCCGCTTATAAGCGCGGCCAGGGCGTACGCGGCGGCGTGCCCGTTTGCTGGCCATGGTTTGGCAGCCTGCAACGCAATCCACAAGCCGTACAGAGCATGCACTGCCAACCTGCACACGCACCCGCCCACGGCCTGGTACGAGGCCTCGACTGGCAGCTACAGGGGATTGATAGCGACGATAACGGCATCTGCCTCGACTTTGTCTTCAACACTGCAGATCAGCCGCTGACTGACTGGCCCCACGCAGCTGAACTGCACCTGCGTATTCGCCTGGATGGCCGCCTGCACCTCGAACTCACTAGCCGCAACCTGAGCGACACACCGCTGGCCATCAGCCAGGCGCTGCACAGCTATTTTGCCGTCAGCGATATTCGTCAGGTCAGCGTCGAGGGCCTGCACGGCTGCCGCTACATTGAAACCCTGGAAGACTGGCAGACTCGCCAGCAAGAAGGGCCACTGCAGTTCAACGGCGAAACCGACCGCATCTACCTGGACACACCCGCATCACTGAGCATCCTCGACCCCGCCTGGCAGCGGCGCATCCAACTGCATAGCCACGGCTCGCAATCTGCGGTGCTGTGGAACCCCTGGATCGACAAGGCACAACGCCTCTCACAATTTTCCGCCGATGCCTGGCAAAGCATGCTGTGCATCGAACACGCCAATGTCATGGACGACATCCGCCTACTGGCCGCAGGCGCACAGCATCAGCTCAACGTCAGTATCTGGGCTGAACCACTGCAGCGCTAAAGCAATCGCCTACATGACACGCCAAAGGCCACCCGCGCTTACTGCGGCGCTACAGCTTCAAGCGCCTGCGTCAACTCGCTGGCATCGGTAAAGCTGCGCTGCCCCTGCAGCTTGCCGTCTCGCAGGTCGAGCCACAGCACGCTGGTGGCGTCTACCGGGTAACGCGGGGTGATGCGGGCGTCGCGGTCGAGGAGGATGCGGTAGTTGTAGTCGCGCATTTTGGGGAGGGCGAACAAGGTGGCTATCACCTTGGGCATGCGGCTGATATCGGCGAGAAAAACCGCGTGGCGCTGTTCCAGGTAGCCCTTGGGCTTGTCTTGCAGGGCGGCGTCGACCAGTTTGGCGGCGTCCATGCTTTGGGCCACCAGCAGCACCTGCAGTTGATTGTCGAGGGTGTAGGCCTGGTCGTGCTGGTCCAATAGGGTCCAGGGCGCTAGGCGCTCACCGGTTTCAAGGGCCAGGGCGCTGGCGGAGATCAGACACAACAGCAGTAGGCAGGCAGCTTTCATGGATGAAACTCCAGGCTTATAGGTCGTCATCGGTGACCACTCTGACTGCATCCGCCTGCATGGCATACGCGGCGTCCGCCAGTTCATTGTTGACCTGTTCGACCTTCAGCGTGCCGCTGACCCACAGCGGTGCGTAGATGTCGTCCAACTCAATGCCTTGGGGGTAGCGAACGAGTACCAGCTGGTTCGGGGGGGGTGGCGGGACGTGGATGCAAGCGCCGGGATAGGGCACCAGAAAGAACAACGTACTGCGGCCTTCTCGGTCGGTTTCCAGCGGCACGGGGTAGCCGCCAAGGCGCAGCGTTTTGCCATTCAGGGCGGCGACGGTGCTGGTCGAGTACATCACCACCGGTAGGTTGTTATCTTGCTGTTTGAGACCGCCGGGGTTATAGAACGCGCTGTCTTGCTCGGCGCCCTGATGGTCGATCTCCGGCATGGCTTCCAGTGCCGCCCGATCTTGCGGCGGCATCAGCTCCAGCCAATCGGTTTCCGGCAGCTCGGCACAGGCCAAGGTGCTGACAAGCAGCAAGGGTAACAACAGATAACGCATCGATGGGCTCACAGGGCGGCGGAGTGAAAGGGCATCAGCCCTTTTTGACTGCGCCGTAGATTACCAGCAACACCACTGCACCGATCACCGCGCCGATAAAGCCGGCAGACTCACCGACTTTGTATACCCCCAACGCCTGGCCGCCATAGGTCGCAGCGATTGAGCCGCAGACACCCAGCAGGATGGTCATGATCCAGCCCATGCTGTCGTTGCCAGGTTTGATAAAGCGCGCGATCAAGCCGACGATCAGGCCGATAAAGATAATGCCGAGAATGCTCATGGCGCTGTACTCCACGTCTGTTGCAGGGATGCCAATAATGGCGTTAGGCAATCAGACGTAAATCATCCGCCAAGGTTCCATCTGACGCCGCCGCACTGGCGGCGCCAGACGGACTCAGCCCTTGGTGATCAACGCCTCGACAGCAGCAATTTGCTTGTCCAGGGTGGCGCGATCCGCGCAGCGCAGGGTGGCGTGGCCAACCTTGCGCCCGGCCTTGAAGGCCTTGCCGTAGTGGTGCAAGCGGCAGCCATCGATGGCGATAACCTGCTCAACCGGCGGTACGCTGCCGAGGAAGTTGAGCATCGCACTCTCGCCAACCTTGGCGGTCGAGCCCAGCGGCAGGCCGGCGACGGCGCGCAGGTGGTTCTCGAACTGGCTGCACTCGGCGCCTTCGATGGTCCAATGCCCGGAGTTGTGTACGCGCGGGGCGATTTCGTTGGCTTTCAGGCCACCATCGACTTCAAAGAACTCGAACGCCAGCACACCAACGTAGTCGAGCTTGCTCAGCACGCGGCCGACGTAATCTTCTGCCAGCGCCTGCAACGGGTGATCGGTGCTGGCGATCGACAAGGCCAGCACGCCGCTGTCGTGGCGGTTGTGCACCAACGGGTAGAAGCGCGTTTCACCATCGCGGGCACGCACGGCGACCAGCGACACTTCACCGGTGAAGGGGACGAAACCTTCAAGAATGCACGGCACGCTGCCCAGTTCGGCAAAGGCGCCGGTGACGTCCTCAGGCTTACGCAGAACCTTCTGGCCCTTGCCGTCGTAACCCAGGGTGCGGGTCTTCATCACCGCTGGTAAACCGATAGCCGCGACAGCAGCATCCAGGTCGGCTTGCGACTGGATATCGGCGAAGTCCGGGGTGGGAATGCCCAGGTCCTTGAACATGGACTTTTCAAACCAGCGATCGCGGGCGATGCGCAAGGCTTCGGCGCTCGGGTAGACCGGGACGAACTGGGAGAGGAAGGCCACGGTTTCGGCCGGAACGCTCTCGAACTCGAAGGTCACCAGGTCGACTTCGTCAGCCAGCTGGCGCAGATGATCCTGATCGCCATAATCGGCGCGGATATGCTCACCCAACGCTTGCGCGCAGGCGTCCGGCGCGGGGTCGAGGAAGGCGAAGTTCATCCCTAGTGGGGTACCTGCCAGCGCCATCATACGGCCCAGTTGGCCGCCACCGATTATGCCGATCTTCATGGGTTAGGCCTCACGCGGGTCCGGGTTGTCCAATACGGTTTCGGTCTGATCCTGACGGAACTGCTTGAGCGCCGCGTGGAACTGCGGGTGCTGGTGACCGAGAATGCTCGCCGCGAGCAGCGCAGCGTTCACCGCACCGGCCTTGCCGATAGCGAGAGTGGCAACCGGAATACCGGCTGGCATCTGCACGATCGACAGCAGCGAGTCGACACCCGAGAGCACAGCGCTTTGCACTGGCACACCGAGTACCGGCAGGTGGGTCTTGGCCGCACACATGCCCGGCAGGTGCGCCGCGCCGCCGGCACCGGCGATGATCACCTGAATGCCACGCTCGTCTGCTTGCTCGGCATACTGGAACAGCAGGTCCGGGGTGCGGTGGGCGGAAACCACCTTCACTTCGTACGGAATGCCTAGCTTATCCAGCATCTCGGCGGTGTGGCTAAGGGTGGACCAATCGGACTTGGAGCCCATGATCACGCCAACCAGTGCGCTCATCGTCGTGCCTCTTCTCAAAATGCGCCCGCAGGCGCGGCAAAAACCAACAAGCCACGCGGGAAAACCGGCGTGGCTTGTGTGCGAATTCCGGCCGGTGCGACCGGCCAAAGGCCGCGCAGTATACCGTAAAGCCCCAGCAGGCGCGCACCCCTGCCAACCGTTTGTCGAAGCACACGCCGAGCCCCATCACAGGGCACCAAACCAGCCGTTTGCAGGCAGCACGAGCAGACTCCGCGCACAAATCGACAGCACGACTCTGGCTATACTGGGCGCCCTTTTCATCCAACAAGGACGCCACCATGACAAGGCTGTCACTGCTACTCAGCGCATCACTGCTCACCCTCAACGCCAGCGCGCTGGAACTGGCCAAGTACCCGCAGGCCTTCGATGCCGGCAACGGTATCAGCGTCATCGTGGCACCCAGCAGCGACAACACGCAGGCCCTGGTTCAGGTCAGCGGCATCAATCACCCCCTCGATGAAGTGGTCATCCTCACCACCCTCAAGGACCGCGGTAACGATGACCGCGACTACAGCACCACCCTCAATGGCAGCGCTTACAACATGCTGGTCAAACGCCAAGACTGGGGTGGCGAGCGCGTCAAACTCTACCTGCCGAATACCGACGGTTTCGAGCTGGGCTTCGATGCAGACAAGAGCAAGACAGCCAAGCCGGCCAGCCTATTGGCGCTCTATGAGCAGCAGAAAAAACAAGGCGTTCAGGAGCAGCTGAGCCGCTTTGACCGTGAACAACGCGTGGCCGACTTCACCGCGCAATTGCAACAGATCGATCAGCACGCCTCAAAAACCTGCGGCACGACGCTGCACACCCAGGTTGACTGGCAGGCGCTTGATGACGAGAAACTCAAACGCCTCAGCGTGCCGAGCTTCTGCGGTGAAGTCGTGCGGCAGATCGCGTACCTGTGCGAAGACAATGCTGATTACAAAACCCAAGCCAAACAGCTGAGCAGCGTGCAGTGCAGCTTTGCTGACGCGTTAAAGTTGCGCGAGAAGGATGCAAACCTGGTGTTTACCACCCATGAAAAAGCCCCCAACCAGGGCGATTTTATCAACGCGTTCCTGCGCAACCGCTAGGCCTTCCCCGGCAGTGGCCTGCCCCACGGGCCACTGCCAGTCCACGGCATAATTCTTGCGTCGTTCTGAGCATTCTGAACCGCTACGGTCGTACTGATGTTGCATGCCCACCTGACCACCCTGCATGTGGTCTCACAAATTCTCGAGATCTTTGCCGAGCAACCCGAGCTAACCGAGCAACTGCTGGCTAGCAGCGCCATTGCAGCCAGTGATCTGGCGTGCGCCGATACACGCATCACCCGCACCCAGGAGTTGCAAGTCTGTGCCAATGCCCTGCACCTGCGCAGTGATCTGGGCCTGGAGCTGGGCCGGCGCATGCATGTATCAGCCTACGGCATGGTCGGTTACGCCGCCCTGTCGAGTGCCACCTTTGGTGACGCCTGGCGACTTATGCTGCAGTACCCAGCACTGCTCGGCACCTACTTCAAGCTGGACTTGTGCATCGAAGGCGAACTGGCCTGGGTCTGCGCCAGCGATTACCAGCACAGCCCTGAGCTGGAGATGTTCAACCTGGAGATGTGCCTGGCCTCGCTCAAACTGATCAGTGATGACCTACTCGGCCAGCCGCTGCAGCTGAGTGCCGCGCAGTTTTGCTACAGCGAGCCGCATTACAGCGACCGTTACCCGCACAGTTTCGCCTGCCCCCTGCAGTTCAATGCCGCGCGCAACGCGTTCGCCTTCCCCGCGCATCTGCTACAGCAGCCTTTGCCATTGGCCGACGCGGTCACTCACCGGGAAATGCTCAGCCGTTGCCGCAAGCAGAATACCGAGTTCACCACCCGCCAGGCCTGGCTCGGGCGCATCCGCCAATTGCTGGCGGAACAAGTCACAGCACCGCCCGGCTTAGAACAGCTGTCGCAGCAGATGCATTGCTCGCCGCGCACTCTGCGCCGGCACCTGCAGGCGCAAGGCACGCACTATCAGGAACTGCTTGATGAGCTGCGCTTCGAGCGGGCAAAAACCTTGTTAAGCGAGGAAGACTGGCCAATCTGCCGCATCGCCGAACACCTCGGTTTCAGCGAAACCGCCAGCTTCCGCCATGCCTTCCAGCGCTGGAGCGGTGTGCCACCAAGCCGTTTCCGCGCCTGACTCTGAGCCGCGCAGTGATAGGGATTTGTGGGAGGGGCTTTAGCCGCAACAACCACGATCAAACAGCTCGCCGCTAAAGTGCCTCCCACGAAATGCCAAGGCGGCCGCGTAACTTGGCCACTTCGATCCCCTTTTGGCCGTTGTCAGCGTTTTTTCACAACCCACGAGCGGCGAACAATGGTGACTAGAACAACAAGCCTGGGAGCCACCTGCATGCTGACCTTTTACAGCGACGACCATCACCTGCACCACGGCAGCTGCGAGCTGATCGATGGCCAGCTGATGCCCTGTTTCGAGAAGCCACAACGCGCCGACCATATCCTGCAGCGGGTTGAGGCTCGCCAGCTTGGCGAGGTGCACCCACCGCAGGATTTCGGCCGTGCGCCAATTGAGCGTATTCACAGCGCCGCTTATCTGGACTTCTTTCAGGGTGCCTGGAGCCGCTGGCAGGCACAGAACGGCACGGGCGACCTCCTGCCCTTTACCTGGCCAGCCCGCACCCTGCGCGCGGTCATCCCCAAGGACCTGCACGGCCAGCTGGGTTATTACAGCTTCGACGGTGGCGCGCCGATTACCGCTGGTACCTGGCAGGCCGCCTACAGCGCCGCACAAGTAGCACTCAGTGCCCAGCAAACCATCGCAAACGGCGCACACAGCGCCTTCGCCCTGTGCCGGCCGCCGGGCCACCACGCCGCCGGCGAGCTGATGGGCGGTTACTGCTACCTGAACAATGCCGCCATCGCCGCCCAGGCCTTTATCGACCAGGGCAAACAACGCGTGGCTATCCTCGATGTCGACTACCACCACGGCAACGGCACCCAGGACATCTTCTATACCCGCAATGACGTGCTGTTCGCCTCGATCCACGGCGACCCGGCCGAGGAGTTCCCGTTCTTCCTCGGCTATGCCGATGAGTGCGGCGAAGGCGCCGGTGAAGGCTGCAACTTCAACTACCCGCTGGCCATGGGCAGCCCTTGGGCAGTGTGGAGCGCGGCGCTGGATGAGGCCTGCCAACGCATCGCCGAATTTGATGCCGAGGTGATTGTGGTGTCGCTGGGCGTGGACACCTTCAAGGACGACCCGATTTCCCAGTTCAAACTCGACAGTCCGGACTACCTGGCCATGGGCAAGCGCATCGCCGCCCTTGGCAAGCCGACCCTGTTTGTCATGGAAGGCGGCTATGCCGTCGAAGCCATCGGCGTGAATGCAGTGAATGTTCTGGAAGGTTTCGAGGGCGCGTAAGCCCTCTTTTAATTGCTCAAGGTGAAGAACGATGAAAACAATCAAACACCTACTCGCCACCGCCATCTGCGGTGCAACGCTATTGGCCAGCGCCGCGCAGGCCGAAACCGCAACGCCGCAACGTGAACTGCGCGTATACAACTGGGCTGACTACATGCTGCCCTCGGTGCCCAAGGACTTTGCCGCCAACACCGGCATCAAACTGACCTGGGACATCTTCGACACCAACGAAGGTCTGGAAGCCAAGCTGCTGACCGGCAACTCGGGGTACGACCTGGTGGTGCCGACCAACACATTCCTTGAGAACGAAATCAAAGCCGGGGTATTCCAGAAGCTGGACAAGAGCAAGCTGCCGAATTGGCAGAACCTCGACCCCGGCCTGCTCGAACTGATGACCGCCAACGACCCCGGTAACCAGTACGCCGTACCCTATATGTACGGCACCGTGCTGATCGGCTTCAACGTAGACAAAGTCAAAGAAGCGCTGGGCGCCGATGCACCGGTTAACAGCTGGGACCTGATCTTCAAGGAAGAGAACATCAGCAAGCTCAAGCAGTGCGGCGTGGCCATGCTCGACTCGCCCGGCGACATTCTGCCGATTGCCCTGCACTACCTGGGCCTGGACCCGAATAGCACAAACCCGGATGACTACAAAAAAGCCACCGAGCTGATGCTGAAAATTCGCCCCAACATCGCCTACTTCCACTCCGCCAAGTACATGACCGATATCGCCAACGGCAACATCTGCGTGGCCATCGGTTACTCAGGCAGCTTCTACCAGTTCGCCAACCGCGCCAAAGAGGCTGGCAACGGCGTGGTGGTCGACTGGCGCTTGCCGAAAGAAGGCGCACCGTTGTGGTACGACTCCTTCGCCATTCCGAAAAGCGCGCAGAACGTTGCCGAGGCCCACGAGTTCCTCAACAACCTGCTTGACCCCAAAGTCGTCGCGCCGATCAGCGATTTCCTCGGCTACCCCAACCCGAACAAAGCCGCCATGCCATTGGTGGGCGCAGAAATCCGCGACAACCCTGGCCTGACGCCAACCGCCGCCGCACAAAAGACCCTTTACGTACTGCAGCCGCTGCCGCAAAAGGTTGAGCGCGTACGCACCCGCGCCTGGAACACCATTAAGTCCGGCACCTGAGGTCATCACGGCGCAGCGGCTAATCGGCTGCGCCGACGATCTTCAACACACGGCGTTAACCACCGACCTCGCCGGTTTCCAGCTTGCGCCAGAGCAGGCGTACCGACGCCTTGCGCACCAAGGCGCAGCGGTACAGGCGGATTTCCAGCGGCACCTGCCACTGCTCATTACCGCACACCACCAGCTCACCACGGGCCAGCTCGCCACTGACCGACAAGCGCGGCACCCACGCCACGCCCATGCCCTGCAAGGCCATGCTTTTCAGGCTGTCGGCCATTGCCGTTTCATACACGGTGGTGGAACGCAGCGCGCGCTGACGCAGCAACAGATTCACCGAGCGACCGAGAAACGCGCCGGCACTGTAGGCCAGCAGCGGCACGCTCTGACCATTGTCGAGGTCGAACAGCGGCGTACCGTCTTCGCTCACCGCACACACCGGCAGCATTTCCGTACGGCCCAGGTGCAGTGAGGGGAAAATCTCCGGGTCCATTTGCAGGGCTGCGTCCGGGTCGTAAAAGGCCAGAATCAAATCGCAGGCGCCGTCACGCAGCGCATGCACCGCTTCGCCGACGTTGGTGGCGACCAAGCGGGTGTTCAGCGGCAGCCCTTCCCGCCGCAGGCGGGCGATCCACTGGGGGAAAAAGCCCAGGGTCAGCGAGTGCGCGGCGGCAATCTGCATCACCTCACCCTGCTGGCCTTCGAGGTTGTGCAGATGGCGCACCACCTCACCCAGCTGCTCGACGATGCTGCGCGCCGTCACCAGAAACAGCTGACCGGACTCAGTCAACTCGATCGGCGTGCAGCTGCGGTCCACCAGGGTCAACCCGAGCATGCTCTCCAGGCTACGAATCCGCCGACTAAAGGCCGGCTGGGTGACGAAGCGCTTTTGCGCCGCCTGGGAAAAGCTGCGGGTGGCCGCCAGGGTGACAAAATCTTCCAGCCATTTACTTTCTAGATTCATCGCTCATTCCGCCATCCAGATTTAATCGCGTAAACGCTTGCTAATTCAGGGGATTTTCTCGATAACCGCTGCGCGGCCTCAGGTATCTAGTTTTAGGCTGCTCATGCGCCGAGCACGCCTAAGAGTCACACCTACATTATGCCGATTATGCATGACCCAGCGATTAACAGCATTGGCCAGCATCAGGCTACAGCCCCTAACCTACGGGGCATCGCGGCCTATACCGCACATCCAGAGATAGTAACCATCATGTCCGCTGCTGCATCAACCCGCCTTGAAAAAGACCTGCTCGGCACCCTCGACGTTCCCGCTGAGGCCTATTACGGCATTCAGACCCTGCGCGCCGTGCAGAACTTCCGCCTGTCCGGCGTGACGCTGTCGCACTACCCGAAACTGGTGATTGCGCTGGCCATGGTCAAGCAGGCAGCAGCCGACGCCAACCGCGAGCTGGGCCACCTGTCTGCCGCCAAGCACACGGCCATTAGCACCGCTTGCGCACGCATCATTCAGGGCGAGTTCCACGATCAGTTCGTGGTCGACATGATTCAAGGCGGCGCCGGCACCTCGACCAACATGAATGCCAACGAGGTGATCGCCAACATCGCCCTGGAAGCCATGGGTTTCGAGAAAGGTGACTACAAGCAGCTGCACCCGAACAACGACGTGAACATGGCGCAGTCGACCAACGACGCCTATCCCACTGCCATTCGTCTCGGCCTGTTGCTCGGCCACGAAAGCCTGCTGACCGCACTGGATAAGCTGATCCAGTCGCTGTCGAAAAAGCACCTGGAGTTCAACCACGTGTTGAAGATGGGTCGCACCCAGCTGCAAGACGCCGTGCCGATGACCCTCGGCCAGGAATTCCGCGCCTTCGCCACCACCCTCGGCGAAGACCTGCAGCACCTCAAGCTGCTGGCGCCAACCCTGCTCACCGAAGTCAACCTGGGTGGCACCGCGATTGGCACCGGCATTAACGCCGACCCGCAGTACCAGCTGCTGGCCGTTAAGCGCTTGGCGATCATCAGCGGCCAGCCGCTGACCCCGGCCGCTGACCTGATTGAAGCCACCTCGGACATGGGCGCGTTCGTGCTGTTCTCCGGCATGCTCAAGCGCACCGCGGTGAAAATGTCGAAGATGTGCAACGACCTGCGCCTGCTCTCCAGCGGCCCACGCACCGGGATCAACGAGATCAACTTGCCGGCGCGCCAGCCAGGCAGCTCGATCATGCCCGGCAAGGTCAACCCGGTGATCCCGGAAGCGGTCAACCAAGTCGCGTTTGAAGTGATCGGCAACGACCTGGCGCTGACCATGGCGGCCGAAGGGGGCCAGCTGCAGCTCAACGTGATGGAGCCGCTGATCGCCTACAAGATCTTCGACTCGATCCGCCTGCTGACCCGCGCCATGGATATGCTGCGTGAGCTGTGCATCGACGGTATCACGGCCAACGAAGCGCGCTGCCGCGAACTGATGGAAAACTCCATCGGCCTAATCACCGCACTCAACCCCTACATCGGCTACGAAAACGCCACGCGCATCGCCAAGGTGGCGCTGGAAAGTGGTCGCAGCGTGCTGGAGTTGGTGCGTGAAGAGAAGCTGCTGGGCGACGCCGAACTGGCCGACATCCTGCGCCCGGAAAACATGATTGCCCCACGTCTCGTCCCGCTAAAGCCTTGAGCCAGGAGCATCGTCATGCATCAGCAACCTGCACCCATCGGCTTTCTCGCTATTCATCCGCCGCGCCGCCTGTGGCCTAGCGTGCCGGTGTTCTATAGCCAAAACCTGCCCGGCACAACGCAACAGTCGCCACAGCCAGCAAAACCTGTGACCATTGCACCACAGGTATCGCTAACCACCTGACACACAGAGCACCACAACGCGCCGCATCCGTAAGGATGCGGCGCGTTTTTTTGGCCATAGATCAGGCCTTTACGCCCCAGCCAGCCGGACGGCATCGCTCAAGGCCGTAGCAGACGGCCCCACAACAACGACAATCCGGGTAACCACCATGAGTCAGAGCACCACCTTCTCCCTAGGCTTCCTAGGGCGCATGCCGCTGTGGCAACAAATCCTTATCGGCCTCGGCCTTGGCGTGCTCACCGGCGTGCTGTTCAAGAGCAACGCCCTGCTGCTCGCGCCGATTGGTACGCTGTTCCTCAACGCAATCAAGATGCTCATCGTGCCGCTGGTATTCGTCTCCCTGGTGGCCGGTATTACCGCCATGAGCGACAGCGCCAAGCTCGGCCGCATCAGCGTTAAAACCATCGGCATCTACCTGCTCACCACCGCCTTTGCGGTGAGCATCGGCCTGCTCTTCGGCGCCCTGTTCAGCCCCGGCGAAGGCATGAACATGGTCGCCAGCGGCGTTCAGGAAGCCAAGCAGGCCCCCTCGCTGGTACAGATTCTGGTCGGCCTGGTACCCACCAATCCGGTCGCCGCCTTTGCCGAAGGCAATATCCTGCAGATCATTGTGTTCGCCATTGCCCTGGGCGTGAGCATGAACCTGATTGGCGAAAAGGCGGCGCCGACCGTCAAGCTATTCAACAGCCTGGCCGAGGTGTTCTACAAGCTCACCGACCTGGTGATGCGCTGTGCGCCCATTGGCGTGTTCGCGCTGATCGCCGGCGTGGTGGCCTCCCATGGCATCGAAGTGTTGCTGCCGTTGGCCGAGGTAATCGGGGTCATTTATCTGGCCAGCATCGCCCACATGCTGCTGGTCTATGGCGGCCTGCTGGCATTGCTCGCGCGCCTCAGCCCGCTGCGCTTTTTCAAGGGCGTGGCGCCCGCGCTGGCCGTGGCCTTCAGCACCTCCAGCAGCGCTGGCACTCTGCCGGTATCGATTGAATGCGCGCGTAAAAACCTTGGTGTATCGCAAGGTGTAGCGGGCTTCGTGCTGCCGGTAGGCGCCACCATCAATATGGATGGCACGGCCATCTACCAAGGTGTGCTGGCCCTGTTTATTGCCCAGGCCTTCGGGGTTGAGCTGAATGGCGCGCAGTACCTGATGATTATCCTCACCGCCACCCTGGCGTCGGTGGGCACTGCCGGTGTACCGGGCGCCGGGCTGATCATGCTCGGTTTGGTGCTGACCTCGGTCGGCCTGCCGCTGGAAGGCGTAGCGCTGATCGCTGGCATTGATCGCATCCTCGACATGGCGCGCACCACGGTTAACGTCGCCGGCGACCTGATGACCACCACCCTGGTCGGCCGCAGCGAGAACGAGCTGGATCAGACCATCTATAACAGCGACAACCCGCAGTAAAGCGACCAACGCTGCCCTCCACAACGCCCCGTGAGCCTCGTGTTCACGGGGCGTTGTGCTATTGGCTTGCCGCCGCCACCTCGACCCACCGCGCACGGGGTCAGTCAGCGTTTGGCGCATCCGTGTAGGCTAGTGTTTTTACTGTCGCCTTATTTCGGAGCCGCCTGCGATGACGTTCTCAACCCAGCCCTCGCGCAATATGCTGCTGGCATTAGCACTGCTGACTGTTTTATTGCCGGGCCACGCTGCCTGGGCGCAAAGCGAAAACGCGAGCCTTTCCGAGCCCGTCGCCACGGCGGCTATCGAAGCAGAGGCGACGCAGAGCGATGAGACGATTCAGGCGCGCATCGAGAATATTTTTGCCGAACTGGAGCCGCTGCGCGGCGTCACTGTGTATGTCGGTGGCGGCGTGGTCATTCTGCGGGGCGAGGTGGCTAATGAAATGGCGGCGCAGCAAGCCCAGCGCTTGGCAGGCCGGCTCGCCGGGGTGGTCACGGTAACCGACGAGATGAACAGAACCCTGGCCGTGGCCGACAACGTGCGGCCGGTGATTGAGCGCCTACGCACGCAAAGCGTGAATTTTATAAAAGCATTGCCGCTGATTGGCCTGGCGCTACTGGTTTTAACCGCCTTTGTCCTGCTGGGCAACTTCATCGCCGGCCGGCAGTTTTTATGGCGGAAAATAGCGCCCAATCCCTTTCTCGCTGACCTGATGGCCCAGGCCACGCGCGTGGTCATCCTGTTACTGGGGATTATCCTCGCGCTGAATTTATTGGGCGCTGCAGCGGTTATCACCACCATTCTCGGCGGCGCCGGCGTCATCGGCCTGGCAATCGGTTTTGCCGTGCGCGATACGGTGGAGAATTACATCTCCAGCGTGATGCTCAGCCTGCGCCAGCCTTTCCGCGCCAAGGATCACGTGATCATCAATGACATCGAGGGCATCGTCGTGCGCCTGACCTCGCGCGCCACGATTTTAATGACCCTCGACGGCAACCATATGCGCATCCCCAATGCGGCGGTGTTCAAGGGCATCATCCTCAATTACTCGACCAACCCGGAACGGCGCTTTGAGTTCGAACTCGGCGTGGATGCCGACGATGACCCGGTGGCCGCGATGCAGGCGGGCCTGGACGCCGTCAGCAGCCTCGACTTTATCCTGCAAGAGCCCGAGCCCGACGCGCTGATCAACACGGTGGGCGACTCCAACATCGTGCTGACCTTCTACGCCTGGATCGATCAACGCCAAACCAATTTTGCCAAAGCCCGTAGCCTGGCCATTCGCGCTGCCATGCGTGCGCTGCAAGCACAGGGCTTCACCTTGCCGGAGCCGATCTATCGGTTGCGCTTCGATCCCGAGGTCAACACCGCGCTGTTTAGCGCGCTGGATGCCAAGCCTGCCGGCAGCCCGCCGGTTGCAAGCCGTTCAGCCAAAGAAGAGCGCCCGGCAAGCCGCGCTGAGCAAGCGGATGGCGTGCTGGATGTCTCGCCAGACAAACACCTGGAGCAGAAAGTGGACGCGGAAATCCAATCCGACCCAGGCAATGACCTGCTCGATAAAGATGTGCCGCATGAATAAAAGCGCCCTTGGCTAGCGACCTGCGTCAGAGCTGACGGCGGCCAAGCCAAGGCGCGACGCAGACTGTGCTGGTCAAAGTCGCCGCAACTGGCGCTTATCCGGCCCAGCACTGCGCGCTAGGATGGGGCCTCGCCGCCGGAGTCACGCCATGTACACGCCACCCGCGTTCCGCCAAAACGACCTCGCCCTGCTGCATCAGCAGATCAACGCCTGTCCACTGGCAACGCTGGTAAACCAGGGCGCAAATGGCCTACAGGCCAGCCACCTGCCGCTCCTGCTGGCCGCCGACGAGGGCGAATTCGGCACCCTCTACGGCCACTTTGCCCGGGCCAACCCACACTGGCGTGAGCTGCTGCAAGGCGAAACACTAGCCATCTTCCAGGGGCCACAGGCCTACATCAGCCCCGCGTGGTATCCGAGCAAGGCCGAACACGGCAAAGCCGTGCCCACCTGGAACTACATCGCCGTGCACGCGCGTGGTCAGGCGCAGCTGATTGAAGACAGCGAGGGGCTGCTGCAGTTAGTCAGCCGTCTCAGTGCTCAGCATGAGGCCGGGCGCGAGCAGCCCTGGGCGGTCAGTGATGCGCCCACGGACTATATCGACACGATGCTGCGCGCCATTGTCGGCTTCGCCCTGCCGATCCAACGCCTTGAGGGCCAATGGAAGCTCAGCCAGAACCGCACGGCCGTTGATCGCGAGGGCGTGCATAAAGGCCTCAGTGGCAGCCCTGTCGCCGCAGACCAAGCCCTGGCGGCACGCTTGAGCTGAGCGGCTGCGCCTTACTCGATCTCGAACAGGCCGTTACGGATCTGCGCACCACTCAAGCGCTGCCGAATATCAGCGTCGATGCGCGGATCATCCGGGCTGTAGAGCATCACCTGGCGGTAGGCGTTGACTCGGTTGATGTCATTGCCGAGAAACTCCCAGACCACCCGCGTGCAGGCCGGGGTGCGTAAGTCGCCGCTGGAGACCCCGGTTTTCAGGCCGTTGAGGCGGCTGATGCGGCTCTTGAAACTGGGGATCAGGATGGTCTGGCTCATCTCGTTGCCGGTCAGCGACTCGTAGTCGATCAGAAACAGCCGATCCTGCAGATAGAAGGCCGCGCCCAAGTAGCGGCAGCGCACCCAATCCTCGGCCTTGCCATTGTCGGCGCGCGACGGTTCCTGACGCTCCTGACGCTCAAACAGGTAGCTGCCGCGCTCCTCGCGCAGGTGCACCAGCGACAGCAGAATCTGCCCCGGCACCGACATGCAGTTGGCGTATTCAAAGTAGTAGCCGCAGTAACGCGACAGGCTGCTTGAATGCGCGCCGAGGGGCTGGAACAACTCCAGCAACGGATCGGTGACCACCCGCGTTTCCTGACTGCCGCTGCGCGCGCCGATCAGGTCGGCAAACTGCTCACTCGGCAAGCTCAGCTCGTAGCCCTCAACCCCGAAAAAATCACAAATGCGCTTGAGGTTGTAGGCCGTCGGACGACTCTGCCCGCTGAGGTATTTGTTGAACTGGGCACGGTTAATAGCCAGCTTGCGGCACACCTCGGCAATCGACCGGTAATGGCTGCACAACAGCTTGAGATTGAGCCCTAGATGGTCGGACATGGTGGATTTTCCGGTGATGCGAGCGACGCGATTCTAGCATCAACTCGCGTCATCTCGCCGCCACCTGCGAAATTGCATGACGAACGCGCCTGCTGAACTATTCCGTCCCTAGCAATTTCCCCTCACACAACAACAAGAGAGACTGCCCTGCCATGCTCGATATTCTCAACGACCTGATCTGGAGCAAGCTCCTGATCGTAATGCTGATCGGCCTGGGTCTGTACTTCACCATCGCCTCGCGTTTCGTCCAGTTTCGTTACTTTGGCAGCATGTTCCGCATCTTCGCCGAAGCCTTCCAGCGCCAGCCCGGCCAGCTCAGCTCGTTCCAGGCCCTGATGCTTTCAGTCGCTGGCCGCGTGGGTGCCGGCAACATCGCCGGGGTCTCGGTGGCGATCATGCTCGGCGGCCCGGGCGCAATCTTCTGGATGTGGGTCGTAGCCCTGGTCGGCATGGCCACCAGCTACTTCGAATGCTCCATCGCGCAGCTGTACAAGCGCCGCGAAGACGACGGCACCTACCGCGGTGGCCCGGCCTTCTACATCCAGCACGGCCTCGGCCAGCGCTGGTTGGGCATTGTGGTGTCGATCCTGCTGCTGGTGACCTTCGGCTTCGGCTTCAACGCGGTGCAGTCCTACACCGTCGCCAGCTCGATGCATGACACCTTTGGCATGCCGACTTATGTCAGCGGCCTGATCCTCACTGTGGTCATAGGCCTGATCATCTTCGGCGGCATCAAGCGCATCGCCAAATTCGCCGACGTGCTGGTGCCCGTAATGGCCTTCTCGTACATCGCCATGGCGGTATTCGTGATTGGCAGCAACGTTGAGGCGATCCCCGCAACGCTGCAACTGATCTTCAACAGCGCCTTCGGCCTGGAGCCGGCGTTTGCCGGTGGTATTGGCGCGGCGATCATCATGGGCGTGAAGCGCGGCCTGTTCTCCAACGAAGCCGGCTTGGGCAGTGCGCCGAACGTCGCCGCCGTGGCCGAGGTCAAGCACCCAGTTGCACAGGGCATCGTGCAGTCGCTCAGCGTGTTTATCGACACCATCATCCTGTGCAGCTGCACCGCGCTGATCATCCTGCTGTCGGGCGTCTATCAGCCAGGCATGGACATCGCCGGTGTCGTCCTGACCCAGACGGCCGTAGCCAGCGTGGTCGGCGAATGGGGCCGGATTTTCGTCACCGTCGCCCTGCTGCTGTTCGTCTTCACCACCCTGATCTACAACTACTACCTCGGCGAGAACGCCCTGGGCTTCTTCAGCAAGAAGCGCACGCCGGTGCTGGTCTACCGCGTACTGGTCATCGCTCTGGTACTGTGGGGCTCGGTACAGGATTTGGGCACCGTATTCGCCTTTGCGGATGTCACCATGGGTCTGCTGGCCATTTGCAACCTGGTGGCCCTGGCGCTGCTGTTCAAGGTCGGCCTGCGCCTGATGCGCGACTACGACAGCCAGATCAAGGCAGGCGTGGAGTCGCCGGTACTGGACGCGGAAAACTTCGCCGACCTGGACCTCGACCCAGCCGTTTGGGCGGCTAACGCGCACACCGCGACGGCGCCGGCCAAACAAGCCGAAATCGGCAACAGCGTGCACCAGCGCTAACACGCTGCGCAGGCTGTGAAAAACAGGGGGCTTAGCCCCCTGTTTTCTTATAAGAACAATGAAAACGGAGACCCCTGATGGGCTGTAAAAAACTCCTGGCGCTGTACACCGGCGGCACCATCGGCATGCAGATGAGCGCCGATGGCCTGGCCCCCGCGTCCGGCTTCGAAGCGCGCTTGCGCAGCCAGCAAGCGCTGGAAGCCCAACCGCTGCCGCAATGGTCGTTTGCCGAGCTGTTGCCGCCCATCGACAGCGCCAATATGAACCAGCACAACTGGCTGGCGATGGTCGCGGCGATTCGCGCCGGCATCGAGCAAGACGGTTGCGACGGCGTATTGCTGCTGCACGGCACCGACACCCTGGCCTACAGCGCCGCCGCCCTGAGCTTTCTCCTGCTCGGTCTGCCGGTTCCGGTGATGCTCAGCGGTTCGATGCTGCCGGCCGGCGCCGAAGGCAGCGATGCCTGGGGCAACCTGTTCGGCGCCATGCGCGCACTGCAAGCCGGCGTCACGCCGGGCGTGCACCTGTATTTCAATGGCGCGCTGCTGCATGGCGCGCGGGTCAGCAAGCTGCGCAGCGACGCCTTCGACGCCTTCCACGTGCTGCCGCGCCAACGCCAGAGCGCCCGCGCCGAAAGCATCCCGGCCAGCATCGACTATCACCAGCCGCGTCAGCCGGTCAACCTGGCCGTACTGCCGTTTTACCCCGGCATCCAGGCCAGCCATGTACGCGCCCTGCTCGACAGCGGCGTACAAGGTTTGCTGCTGGAATGCTACGGCAGCGGCACCGGGCCGGCGGATGATGCCGAGCTGCTCGGTGTGCTCAAGGCTGCACATGCGCGCGGCGTGGTACTCGCGGCCATCAGCCAATGCCCCCACGGCCATGTCGAATTCGGCGTGTATGCCGCCGGCAGTCAACTGGCCAGTGCGGGGCTGATCTCTGCGGGCGGTATGACCCGCGAAGCCGCACTGGGTAAACTGTTCGCCCTGCTCGGCGCGGGCCTGAGTCAAGCCGAAGTGGAACACTGGTTTGCCCTGGATGTCTGTGGTGAACGCGCCGATTGAAGCTTGGGCCCTTGCAGCTAGGCTGCAAGAACCTGTTTATGATCTCGCGAGCTAGAGCCATACAAGACAAAAACTGGCGAGGAAGCGGAGTGTACGAGCTGTACATGAGCATTCCGAGCCGGTTTTTAACGCAGTAGAGCCGACGCGCAGCAGATCGTAAATAGGTTCTAAGGGCTTTACCCCATCGAGGAGCCAATGCCATGCCGATTCGCATTCCCGTCGAAATCCGCCCGATCAGCGCCGCTGATCAGGCCGCCTGGCTGCCGCTGTGGCAGGGCTATCAACGTTTCTACATGACCGAGATTAACGCAGCGACCACCGACATCACCTGGCAGCGCTTTCTCGACCCGGCCGAGCCGATGCATGCCGCGCTGGCCTGGCACGAGGGCAAAGCCATTGGCCTGGTGCACTGGATCTACCACCGCTCGACCTGGACGGTTGGCGACTATTGCTACCTGCAGGACCTGTTTATCGCCAAGGATGTGCGCAGCAGCGGCACCGGTCGCAAGCTGATCGAGCACGTCTACCAGCAGGCTAAGGCCGCAGGCTGCTCACGCACCTACTGGCTGACTCATGAGAGCAATAGCCGCGCCATGCTGCTGTATGAACGCATCGCCGAGCGCTCGGGGTTTATCCAATACCGAAAACTGTTCTGAGAATCTGCTTACGGTCTGCTGCGCGTCGGCCCTACTGCGTTAAAAACCGGCTGGTGCGCCAGCCCGGTCGGAAGCCGCTTGCGGCTAACGCGCTTTAGCGCGGCCCGTAGGGCGAGTGAAACGAGTAATGCTCATGTACAGCTCGTACACTCCGCTTCCTTGCCGCTTTGACCAGCCAAAGGCTGTTACTAACGTAGCGCCTTGCATGGCTCTAGCTCGCAAGATCGTAAACAGGTTCTTCGCTCGCTGACCTTCTGGTCAGAAATTCTGAGCCTGGTCTTGCCGCCGATAAATGATGGCGCTATCGTCTGCGCCACGCCGGCCGATGAGCCACGCGCGCACCTGGATCAGCAGACAGGGTAAACACTGAGCTGGCTAACCTGAACCCACCTTCAGAGGAGCCAACTCAATGGCTGCTACCCGTATCTGGATCAAAAACCCCCTCGCGATTTTCACCGCCAACACCCTCGACGCCGCCGGCGGCCTGGTGATTGAAAACGGCGTCATCAGTGAACTGCTTAAAGCAGGCCAACAGCCGAGCAAGCCCTGCGATCAGACCTTCGATGCCCGTGAGCATGTGGTCCTGCCGGGGTTGATCAACACCCACCATCACTTCTACCAAACCCTGACCCGCGCCTGGGGCCCGGTGGTCAACCAGCCGTTGTTCCCCTGGCTGAAAACCCTGTATCCGGTGTGGGCGCGCTTGACTCCCGAGAAGCTCGCACTGGCCAGTAAGGTCGCGCTGGCCGAACTGCTGCTGTCCGGTTGCAGCACGGCGGCGGATCACCATTACCTGTTCCCCGGCGGCCTGGAAAACGCCATCGACGTGCAAGTCGAAGCCGTGCGCGAACTGGGCATGCGCGCCATGCTCACCCGCGGCTCGATGAGTTTGGGCGAAGCCGATGGCGGCCTACCGCCGCAGCAAACCGTGCAGCAGGGCGAGGTGATCTTGGCCGACAGCCAACGGCTGATTCATCAGTACCACCAGCGCGGCGACGGCGCGCAAATCCAGATCGCCCTGGCGCCCTGCTCACCGTTCTCGGTGACCCAGGACATCATGCGCCAGAGCGCTGAACTGGCCGAAGAGCTGGACGTGCGCCTGCACACCCACCTGGCCGAAACCTTGGACGAAGAAGACTTCTGCCTGCAGCGCTTCGGCCTGCGCACCGTGGATTACCTGGACAGCGTCGGCTGGCTCAGTTCGCGCACCTGGCTGGCCCACGGCATCCACTTCAACCCGGATGAAATCGAGCGCCTCGGCGCGGCCGGCACCGGCATCTGCCATTGCCCCAGCTCGAACATGCGCCTGGCCTCCGGCATCTGCCCGACCCTCGACCTGCAAGCGGCCGGCGCGCCCATCGGCCTCGGCGTCGACGGTTCGGCGTCCAACGATGCCTCGAATATGATTCTCGAAGCGCGCCAGGCTCTGTATATCCAGCGCCTGCGTTACGGGGCCGAGAAGATCACCCCGGAACTGGTCCTGGGCTGGGCCAGCAAGGATTCAGCCAAGCTGCTGGGGCGCAGCGATATCGGTGAATTGGCGGTGGGCAAGCAGGCTGACCTGGCCTTCTTCAAGCTGGATGAGCTGCGCTTCTCCGGCAGCCACGATCCAATCTCGGCATTGCTGCTGTGCGGCGCTGATAAGGCAGATCGAATGATGATCGGCGGCCAGTGGCGGGTAATCGACGGACAGATCGAAGGCCTGGACGTGGCGCAGCTGATCGCCGACCACCGTCAGGCGGCCAAGGAACTGATCGCCGGCTAGCACTCAGAGAAACGTAGGGTGGGTTAGGCGCTGATGCATCACTGTCGGTTAACTCAACTTTGACAGCGCCGTAACCCACCAGAGAGGCTGATACCGCCTGGTGGGTTACGCGGCGCACAAGCATCAAGCGTCGACCTGACAGTGGTTGCGCCGCTAACCCACCCTACGATTTGCACACTCGCAGCAGATCCGAGTCAGCCCCGCCTAGAACACCGACCAACCAATCCGCTCGCTGAGCAACTCCAGCGCTTTAATGCCTGCAAGCGAGTTACCGGCGGCATTCAGTTCCGGCGACCACACGCACACGCTAAAACGCCCCGGCACCACCGCGACGATACCGCCGCCAACGCCACTTTTGCCCGGCAAGCCGACGCGGTAAGCAAAGTTACCCGCCTCGTCATACAGGCCACTGGTGGCCATGATCGCGTTGACCTGTTTGCTCTGCCGCGCCGTAATAATCTGCGCGCCACTGTGTTTGCAAAAGCCACCGTTGGCCAGAAAACCGAACGCCCGCGCCAAATCAGCACAACTCATGCGCAGCGCGCAGTAACTGAAATAGCTGCGCAGCACTGCCTCCACATCGTTATGGAAGTTGCCGAAGGATTGCATCAGGTATGCCGCCGCGGCGTTGCGCGCACGGTGCTGGTATTCCGAGTCGGCGACCCGACTGTCCACCAGCACCTCAGGGTTACCGGCCAGACGCCGAACAAAATCACACATCGACGGCACGGGCGCGGCAAAGCGCGACTGGTTGATATCGCAAATCACCAGCGCACCAGCATTGATAAACGGATTGCGCGGGCGACCCCGCTCAAGCTCCAGCTGCACCAACGAGTTAAACGGCTGACCCGAGGGCTCATGGCCCAGGCGCTGCCAAATAGCCTCGCCGGAATGCTGAATGGCCTGCACCAGGCTGAAGACTTTGGAGATGCTCTGCACAGAAAACGCCGTATCCGCATCGCCGGCGCAATACAGCTCGCCGTCATTGCTGTACACCGCGATACCGAGTTGCTGTGCAGGCACATCGGCCAGCGCCGGAATGTAGTCGGCTACTTTGCCCTGACCAATCAGTGGGCGGACTTGCTCAAGAATTTCATTCAACAGCGCTTGCATGCTCAGGCTCACCACAAGGCCCGAGCGCACCTCGGACGATGGCAGGTAGACGCTTGCCTGAGGCGGCTGATCACACCGCTAGAATTTTTCCGGGCGCAGCACTTCAACCTGAGTGAGGTAGCAGACCATGGCGAAATTCTTGTAGTAGCGAGCCTGCAGATGGTCGGCAATACGCTCAGCCACATCCCGCGCACAGATGACCTCCAGGCGGATATTGCCCTCGGCTTCCCAGCCCGCACTGCGCACGCCACGGCCACCGCGGCCACGCGCATCGGAAATGGTCCAGCCGGGCGCCCCAAGAGCAGGCAGGTCAGCCTCCAGTTTTTTCTCCAGCGCCGCTTCACAAATCACGGTCAGCAGGGTGCGCACATGTGCGTTCATATCAGAACCCCCAGGCAATAAGCTGTTCGGCCAGCATCAGGTACAGCGGGATGCCCAGCAGAATGTTGAAGGGAAAGGTGATGCCCAGTGAAGCGGTCAGCGACAGTGACGGATTGGCTTGTGGCAAGGCCAGACGCAGCGCCGCCGGCACCGCAATATACGAGGCCGACGCAGCCAAGGTCGCCAACACGGCCGTACCGCCCAGCGACAGCCCCATAAAGCGCCCGAGCAACGCGCCGATCAGCGCGCCCAGCAGCGGCATCAGCAGGGCAAAACCCAGCAGGCGCAGACCAAACTGTTTCAGCGCACCGAGTTGCCCGGAGGCAATCAGACCCATTTCCAACAAAAAGAACGCCAGCACGGGCTTGAACATGCTGGTGTAGAGCGGCTCCAGCGGCTTGATGCCCTCTTTGCCGGCGATTGCGCCAATGATCAGACCGCCGAGCAGCAACATGATGCTCTTGCCCAGGAAGATCTCCCGACCCAGTTCGCCCCAGTCGGTATCGCGCGCCAGCCCCTTGGCCAGGAGGATGCCGACCAGAATCGCCGGGATCTCCAGAATCGCCACAAACAGCGGCATATAGCTTTCGAACTCGATGCCCTTGGCCAGCATGTAGGCCACCACCACGGCAAAGGTACCGGCACTGACCGAACCATAGTGCGCCGCCACGGCCGCCGCATTGACCCGGTCAAAGCCCAGGCCGCGCAACACAGCAAACGCCAGCAGCGGTAAGACCACGCCCAGCCCCAGCACCAAACCCGCCTGGCCGAGCAGTTGCCAGCTGGCTTGCTCGGCCAACTCCACGCCACCGTGCAGTCCAATCGCCAGCAGCAACAGGATCGACAGGGTTTCATACAAGGCTGGCGGCAGTTTCAGTTCACTTTTCAGCAGGCCAGCCACCAGCCCGAAGACAAAAAACAGCACAACCGGATCCAGACTCACAGTGCATACCTCTGCCGATTTACCTGCAGATAGACGCCAGACGCGTCCTATCTCCTGCATAAAAGGTCATGCCCCTCCGCAAGCGTGCTGATACTCGCAGTTTGCGCCCAACCAGGCTACAGAGCCTTGCTGAGCGTAACGGGGCATAACCGAAAAAAAGGGAGCCCTAAGGCTCCCTCGGGACTCAGGCACGCGGCCTAAAACCCTTACCAACGCTGCTCAACAGCAGCGCCAGCGATGTAAAAAGAAGCCCCAAAAAAGCCATTCAAATGCCTGTTCAAACAGCCGGGGCTTCTGAGGTTAACCGTCGATTTCCACCAGCACATCACCCGGATTGACCCGGTCGCCTTTGGCCACATGCACCGCTTTCACGGTACCGGCAATCGGCGCCTGCACTTCGGTTTCCATCTTCATCGCTTCGCTGATCAGCACCGCCTGGCCGGCCTTGACCGTGTCGCCGACCTTGACCAGCACCTCGACGATATTGCCCGGCATGCTGGTGCTGACATCACCCGGCGCGCTGGCCTGCTTACGCTTGTTGCCGCTGCCGGCGACAAAATCGTTAAGCGGCTCGAACACCACTTCTTCTGGCATGCCGTCGATGGACAGGTAGAAGTGGCGCTTGCCGTCGCTCTTCACCCCGACACCGGTGATATCGACGCGGTAGCTTTCGCCGTGCACATCCACTACAAACTCGGTCGGTACGCCTTCGCCACTGGCCGGGGCCACACCGCCTGCTTCCGGGATCGGCAGCAGCACTTCCGGGCTCAAGGTGCCAGCAGCGCGCTCTTCGAGGAATTTGCGCCCGATATCCGGGAACATGGCATAGGTCAGCACGTCTTCTTCGGAGTGCGCCAGGCTGCCGACTTCCTCACGCAGCTTGGCCATTTCCGGCTTGAGCAGGTCCGCCGGGCGCACGTCGATCACGTCTTCACTGCCGATCGCCTGCTTGCGCAGCTGCTCGTTGATCTTGCCCGGCGCCAGGCCATAACGGCCCTGCAGGTAGAGTTTCACCTCGTTGGTGATGGTCTTGTAGCGCTCGCCAGCCAGCACGTTGAACACCGCCTGGGTGCCGACAATTTGTGAGGTCGGCGTGACCAGCGGCGGGAAGCCGAGGTCTTCACGCACCCGCGGGATTTCCGCGAACACTTCGTTGATGCGATTCAGCGCGCCCTGCTCTTTGAGCTGGTTGGCCAGGTTGGACATCATCCCGCCCGGCACCTGATTGACCTGCACGCGGGTGTCGACGGTGGTGAACTCGCTTTCAAACTGGTGGTACTTCTTGCGCACGGCATGGAAGTACAGGCCGATGTCCTGCAACAGCGCCAGGTCCAAACCGGTGTCGTACGGGCTGCCCTTGAGCGCCGCGACCATCGACTCGGTGCCCGGATGGCTGGTGCCCCAGGCCATGCTGGAGATGGCGGTGTCGATATGATCGGCACCGGCTTCAATCGCCTTCATCTGGCACATCGCGCCCATGCCAGCGGTGTCGTGGCTGTGGATAAACACCGGCAGATCGACCTCGGCCTTCAGCGCCTTGACCAGCTCAAAGGCCGCATAGGGCGTGAGCAGGCCGGCCATGTCCTTGATCGCCACCGAGTCGATGCCCATGGCTTGCATGGCCTTGGCCTGCTTCACGTAGGCCTCAACCGTATGCACCGGGCTGACGGTGTAACTCAGAGTGCCCTGGGCATGCTTGCCGGCGGCTTTCACCGCCTCGATCGAGACGCGCAGATTACGCACGTCGTTCATCGCATCGAAGATGCGGAACACGTCGATACCGTTGACTGCCGCCTTGGCCACGAAGGCTTTGACCACGTCGTCGCTGTAGTGGCGGTAGCCGAGCAGGTTCTGCCCGCGCAGGAGCATCTGCAGCCGGGTGTTGGGCAGCGCCGCCTTGAGTTTGCGCAGGCGCTCCCAGGGGTCTTCCTTAAGGAAGCGAATGCAGGCGTCGAAGGTCGCACCGCCCCAGACTTCCAGCGACCAGTAGCCAACCTGATCGAGCTTGTCGCAGATCGGCAGCATGTCCTCGGTGCGCATGCGCGTGGCGAGTAACGACTGGTGGGCATCGCGCAGGACGGTGTCGGTGACGGTGATTTTTTTGTGAGTAACGGGCTTGCTCATGTTCTGATCCTTCCCTTACAGGCCGGCGTGGGCAGCAATGGCGGTGGCGATGGCGATGGCCAGGTGCGACGGGTTGCGCTTGATCGAGTACTCGGTCAGCTCAGGGTGCGCCTCGACGAAACTGGTGTTGAACTGACCGCTGCGAAACTCCGGGTTACGCAGAATTTCCTGGTAATAGGCGGCGGTGGTTTTCACCCCTTGCACGCGCATGTCATCCAGGGCGCGCAGGCCGCGAGCCAGGGCTTCTTCCCAGGTCAGCGCCCAGACCACCAGCTTCAGGCACATGGAGTCGTAATACGGCGGAATGGTGTAACCGGTGTAGATCGCCGTGTCGGTACGCACGCCGGGACCGCCGGGCGCGTAGTAGCGGGTGATCTTGCCGAACGAAGGTAGAAAGTTGTTTTTCGGGTCTTCGGCATTGATGCGGAACTGCAGAGCGAAGCCGCGGTGGATGATGTCTTCCTGCTTGATCGACAGTTCCAGGCCCGAGGCGATGCGGATCTGCTCGCGGACGATGTCGATGCCGGTGATTTCCTCGGTGATGGTGTGCTCCACCTGCACCCGCGTGTTCATCTCCATGAAGTACACCTCGCCCTCGGCGAGCAGGAACTCCACGGTGCCGGCGTTCTCGTAACCCACCGCCTTGGCCGCACGCACCGACAGGTCGCCGATATAGGCGCGCTGCTCGGGGGTCAGCTGCGGGCTGGGGGCAATTTCAATGAGTTTCTGGTTACGCCGCTGGATCGAGCAATCACGCTCGAACAGGTGCACCACATTGCCGAAACTGTCACCGAGGATCTGCGCCTCGATGTGCTTGGGATTAACGATGCATTTTTCCAGGAACACTTCCGCCGAACCAAAGGCCTTGGTGGCTTCGGAAATCACCCGCGGGAAGGCTTGTTCGAGCTCTTCGCGGCTGTTGCACCGACGAATGCCGCGACCGCCGCCGCCGGAAGTGGCCTTGAGCATCACCGGATAACCGATGCGATCACCCTCACGCAGGGCTTCGGCGATATCCGCCACGTTGCCTTCGGTGCCCGGCGTCACCGGCACACCGGCCTTGATCATGCTGCGCCGCGCTTCAGTCTTGTCACCCATGCGGCGGATCACTTCGGCGCTCGGGCCGATAAACTTGATCCCGCGCTCGGCGCAGATTTCCGCCAGTTCAGCGTTCTCGGAGAGAAAGCCATAACCCGGGTGCAGCGCGTCGCAGCCGGTTTCCACGGCCAGGTTGACCAACTTGCGCGGGTTCAGATAACCCGCCAGAGGGTCCTCACCAATGCCATGCGCCTCGTCTGCACGTTTGACATGCAGGGCATGGCGGTCGGCATCGGAATACACCGCGACCGAACGAATATTCATTTCGGCACAGGCTCGCACAATGCGTACGGCAATCTCACCGCGGTTGGCTATCAGGATTTTCTTGATCACGAGCCAGCATCCTCGATCACGTGAACAGGCAACCGACAAAGCGGTCTACGTGTGACCGCAACAGCAACGGCGGTCAGGCGCTCAAACTACGCCGAGCAGGTGAATAACCAAAATCAATATTTATTGGGTTTAGTATTAGCCAAGACTTATAGTTGGCCGCAGAACCACCAGCCATATGGGTAATAAGTGTGCGTAAGTCTTTGCTGCGTATGACATTTCGTCAGCTTCGGGTATTCCGCTCAGTGTGCAGCCACCTGTCTTACAGCCGCGCAGCCGAGGAGATGGCCCTGACTCAGCCCGCCGTCAGCCTGCAGATCCGCCAACTGGAGGAGCTGATCGGCCAGCCACTGTTTGATTACGTCGGCAAGAAGCTCTACCTGACCGAAGCGGCCGAAGCCCTGCAACGCGCCAGCGCGGATATTTTTGGCCGCCTGGAAAGCTTCGACATGCAGCTGTCCGACCTGCAGGGTTCACTGCAAGGGCAATTGA
The DNA here is from genome assembly GCF_034653255.1 of Pseudomonas spirodelae. Lineage (NCBI taxonomy): Bacteria > Pseudomonadati > Pseudomonadota > Gammaproteobacteria > Pseudomonadales > Pseudomonadaceae > Pseudomonas > Pseudomonas spirodelae. Next base: position 64,441 of record NZ_JAYEET010000036.1, read on the forward strand.
GCCTGGCGGTAGAATCCAGCGCCAAGTACTTCATTCCTCACCTGTTCGCCGCTTTTCGCCGTCAATACCCGGAAGTTAACTTACAGCTAGTGGTCACCAATCACAGCCAGGCGATCAAGCGCCTGAACGCCAATCGCGATGATTTGCTGATCATGTCGCGGGTGCCCACAGATATGAATCTGGAGTTTCTGCCGTTCCTGAACAACCCGATCATCGCCGTGGCGCCGCCCGATCACCCCCTGTGCAACCAGGGCGCCTTAAGCCTGCCAGACCTCACACCCTTCCCGCTGCTGATCCGCGAGGCCGGCTCCGGCACCCGCCAGGCCTGCGAAGAGTATTGCCACCAGAAGCGTGCGCACTTCGCCCAGACCCTGGAAGTCGGCTCTATAGAAGGACAGTGTGAAGGGGTGATCGCCGGCCTCGGCCTGGCGCTGCTGCCGCGCCACGCGGTGCGCCGCGAGTTGGAGTGCGGCGCCCTGCGTGAGCTGCCAGTGGCCGAGCTGCCGCTGCTGCGCAGCTGGTGCCTGGTGCACCCGCGCGGCAAGTACCTGTCACCGGTGGCCCAGGCGTTTTTCGCCTTCGTGCGCGATCAACGCAGCCTGATCAACGCCCTGGCGGAGCGTTTCGCTGAGCCGTCGCCTGCTTCCCAGCCAGGTAGTTAGCGGCAATCAGCTCGGGGTAATCCACCCACTGCTGCTGTAAGCGGCGCTGCTCGGCATGCGCCTCGATGGCGCGCCGGTATTCCATGCGGCGTTGATCGAGGATCTTGCGCCGTGCTTTGGCGTCGCTAGTTTCATGAGCCTGCGGTTTATCCAGATAGCCAGACATAGGGGCAACTCCCAAGCTGAATAAGGGAGTACCAGCATCGACTCTGGATATGACGGTTTGGCAACGATGCAGTGAAGAACAAATGAATAAGAACTGCATATAAAAATGGCGCCTATAAAGGCGCCACTGTCTGACTCAAGCACTACTAACTCAAGCGGGTAATACTGGAATTTGCATACCTACCTTGGCGGACGCAAAGTCTAAATTGCCCGAGCCAGCCGCAGCCTGATAACCGGCGCCGATTAAGTCCTTAATGAAAAGGCCGTTATACATAAAACAAAATACGAGATTGCTCAGCCCTGCCGTCATGACAGCCAGTACAAATTGGATAGCCGCCCATTTCAAGTCACCGCGAAACAGCGCCGGAAAAAATCCAAAAAATAATGTCGTCCAGCTAAAGCCAACTGGCGCCAGCTTCATTTGTCCAGTCAGGGGATTTTTGAACGTTAGGGTGGTAAATGCCATGTGCTTCTCCTTGGCCCGGTTTATTCGACAGCACGCTGGGCCCAACATGCCGTCTGGTTTACATTCTAAAAAGCGGTCACTCAGTCTTCGTTGCTTTTATGCGACTTCGGCGACAGGCGCAGGCTGCGCAAGCTGCGTTTGACGCTCTTGAGGTGGTTAACCAAGCCTGGGCCGCGGGCCATGGCGACGCCCATGGCGAGTACGTCGATCACCACCAGGTGGGCGATACGCGAGGTCAGCGGGGTATAGATCTCGGTGTCTTCCTGCACGTCGATGGCCAGGTTGACCGTGGCCAAATCGGCCAGCGGGGTTTGGCTTGGGCACAGGGTGATCAGCGTCGCGCCGGTCTCACGCACCAGGTTGGCGGTGATAAGCAAATCCTTGGAGCGCCCGGACTGCGAGATGCAAATCGCCACGTCAGTCGGCTTCAAGGTCACCGCACTCATCGCCTGCATATGCGGGTCGGAATAAGCCGCGGCCGTCAGCAGCAGACGGAAGAACTTGTGCTGCGCATCCGCCGCCACCGCGCCGGACGCACCAAAACCGTAAAACTCCACGCGCTGGGCGTTAGCGATAGCCGCAATGGCCTTTTGCAGCGCCTGGGTGTCGAGCTTCTCGCGCACCTCGATCAGGGTGTGCAGGGTGGTGTCAAAAATCTTCAGGCTGAAGTCGGCGACCGAGTCATCTTCATGAATCGCAAACTGACCAAAGCTGGCACCGGCCGCCAGGCTCTGCGCCAGCTTGAGTTTCAGGTCCTGAAAGCCGGTGCAGCCAATCGCCCGGCAGAAGCGCACGATAGTCGGCTCGCTGATGCCAACACTGTGCGCCAATTCGGCCATGGAGCTGTGCATGACTGACGCAGGGTCGAGCAGAACATGTTCAGCGACTTTGAGTTCTGATTTGCGAAGTAGATCGCGCGACTGGGCAATGTGTTGCAACAGGTTCACAGGTTTAGGCTCGACATTTGGCTAACGAATCCATCAAGCACGCCGCATCTGAGTATTGACTCGGTTATGATCGGCGTACGACGGTTGTAGTGGTCTTGTAGTTATACTACATGACCGCCTCTCCCGCACTGCTAAACCAAGTCGGAGTTCCCACCTTGAGCATTCCCTGCGACATGCTGGTGTTTGGCGGCACCGGCGATCTGGCCCTGCATAAACTGCTGCCAGCGCTCTACCACCTGCACCGCGCCGGTCGTCTGCACGTCGATACACGTATTCTTGCCCTGGCCCGCAGCGCCCACAGCCGTAGCGCTTATCAAGCCCTGGCTGAGCGCCATTGCCGCGCTCAAGTGGCGCGTAACGACTTCGACAACGAGACCTGGGCCAGCTTTGCTGCACGCCTCGACTACTTTGCGATGGACGCCAGCCAGAGCGCCGACTTCGGCCGCCTGGGCAAACGCCTGGGTGAAGACCCTGAGCGCGTGCGCATTTACTACCTGGCCACCGCGCCCGACCTGTTCGAAGACATCGCCTCGCACCTGAAGGTCGCCCGTCTGGCCGGGCCCAAGGCGCGCATCGTGCTGGAAAAGCCCATCGGCCACTCACTGCAGTCAGCCCAGGCAATCAACGCGGCCATCGGTGCGGTGTTCGATGAGTCGCGGGTGTTCCGCATTGATCACTACCTGGGCAAGGAGACCGTGCAAAACCTGATGGCGCTGCGCTTTGCCAACGCGCTGTTCGAGCCGATCTGGCGCACCGGGCATATCGACCATGTGCAGATCAGCGTGTGTGAAACCCTCGGCGTAGAAAACCGCGGCGCCTACTACGAAAAAGCCGGGGCCATGCGCGATATGGTGCAGAACCACCTGCTGCAGTTGCTCTGCCTGGTGGCCATGGAGGCGCCCGTGCGCTTCGACGCCGAAGCAGTACGCAACGAAAAGGTGAAAATCCTCGAAGCGCTGAAACCCATCACCGGCCTGGACGTGCAGGACAAGACCGTGCGCGGCCAATACACCGCCGGCAAAATCGGCGGCCAGGAAGTGCCGGCCTACTACTTCGAAAAGAACGTCGATAACGACAGCGATACCGAAACCTTCGTTGCCGTGCAGGCCGAGATCGACAACTGGCGCTGGGCCGGCGTGCCGTTCTACCTGCGCACCGGCAAGCGCCTGGGGCACAAAACGTCGGAGATCCTGATCCAATTCAAGCCGGTGCCGCACCAACTGTTCGGCGAAGGCGAAGCCAATCGCCTGCTGATCCGCTTGCAACCGGAAGAACGCATCAGCCTGCAACTGATGGGCAAAAGCCCCGGCAAAGGCATGCACCTGCAACCCGTGGAACTCGACCTCAATCTGGCCGACGCCTTCCACAAGCAGCGCCGCTGGGACGCCTACGAACGCTTGCTGCTGGATGTGATCGAAGGCGACTCAACACTGTTTATGCGCCGCGACGAAGTTGAAGCCGCATGGAACTGGGTCGATCCGATCATCAAGGGCTGGCACCAGCACTACCAGAGCCCGCGCCCTTACCCCGCCGGCAGCGACGGCCCGGAACAAGCCAGCAACCTGCTCGAACGCCACGAACGGCAGTGGATGGAATAGCCCAACGGTTTTAGCCCGTAGGATGGTTGAGCGCAGCGATACCCATCACCCGCCATCACGGTCATTGCCGTGATGGCTTACTGAACCTGAGCTGCAACCGCTGGCCGCGCCCGGCGGAAATACAGCAGCACCAGCGGCAATGCCAACAGCCCCAAGCTCCCGGCACATACAAACAACGTCTGATAACCCAATAACGTGGCCAGCAAACCACTGGTTGCGCCCACCAGGCCGGCCAGCAACAGCTGCACACTGGCCTGCAAGGTAAAGTCGGCGCCCTCATGCTCGGGCCGGCACTGGTGCATCATGACCGCGAACAAGGCAACCGTAGACATGCCATCCGCGGCTTGCTCGAACAACGCCACGGAGTACACCAGCGCACTGTTGCCACCGGCATTTACCAGTAGGGCCATGGCCGCAATCCCAACAGCCTGCAACAGTCCGAACCCGAGCAGCGCACGCAGCGCGCCGATCCGTGCATACAGCAGCCCCCCGATAAACGCACCAGCGATGCCAACCAAGCTACTGATCAAGGTCAGCTGGCCCAACTCGGCATTACTCCAGCCCTGATCCACCAGCATCGGCTTGATCATTGGTGAACCCAGCGCATCACCCAGCTTGAAGCTCAGCAGCACCGCCAGCCAGAACAGCATGCCGGGCTGCAGCAACAAGCCGCGATAATGCCGCAGTAATAGGCCTGGCCCGGCCGGCTCTGCCTGCGCGGGCTGAAACGGCAGTTCGCGCCGCTCGTTAAAGCGCCAGATCGGCACAGTCATCAGCACCAGCAGCGCCGCGACCAGCCCCAGACTGAGGTGCCAACCCAAGGTATCCATCGCCAGTAATAGACCGCTGCCGCTGACCAGCATGCCGACCTTATAACCACCGACCTGCAAACTGTTACCCAGCCCGCGCCAACGCTCCGGCAACAGCCTCACAGCCAGGCCATCGGTAGCAATGTCCTGGGTCGAGGCGGCCAGATTGACCAGCAGTAACAGGCCAATCAGCGGCAAAAAGTAGCTGTCGAACAGCCGCTCGGGATTGATCAGCGCCAAGCCCGTGACGATGGCAATAACAGCCATCTGCAACGGCAGAATCCACCCCCGGCGATGACCCAGCCGCGGCGACGCCAAGCGATCCACCCACGGCGCCCAGAGCACTTTGAGCAGCCAAGGCAACGCCAGCAACTTGAGCAGACCGATCAACGCCAGATCAACACCGTGCTGACGCAACAGCACGGGTAACGAATGCGCCAGCAGCCCCGAGGGTAATCCCTGAGCGCAGTAGAGCGAGGCCAATAGGATCAAGGTGGTATTGGCTGGGCGACGTTTGGGCAGCATCAGCAGGTGGGTCTCACAGAACAGGCAGCGAAATGAGTGGGTAGCAGACCTTTATTAGCGCTCTCGCCTACAAGTACTGCCTGACAAAAACGCAGCATCTTTTCATGCATAAGCACCATCCTGCAAAGCAGTTTAGTAATGCCATTTTTCTACCCTGGAAATGCTTACAAGACCTTCACGGTAACTGCAGTCAGGTGCGCAGAAAGCTGAAACAGCTGCCGAGTATCGATACGAAAATCCAGCCCGAACAAGACAAAAACGCCATATATCGTCTCTAAGCCATTGTTATGCCATCAATCTTTATGTGTAATCGACGCACTCAGGGAAGAGTTGCTTCTACAACCCAATTTGGTCGTACCTCTAGTGTCCCTGAGTCAAATGGCTTCGACTCGAAATTACCTAGGGATCTGTCCAATGGGCTTCGTCAAAAAAACCAGTGTGCTGCTGCTCGGCAGCGCCATCGTTCTTGCTGCAGGCTGCGCCAACCTCTCCGAGAACCAGTGGGTCAACAAGGAAAACATCGGCACTTTGGTTGGTGTCACGGCTGGCGTGCTAATCGGCAGCCAGGTCGGTAATGGCAGTGGTCGTACCGCCGCTATGATTGCCGGCGCTCTAGCGGGCGGATATTTAGGCAAGACCATCGGCGCCAAGCTAGATACTCGCGACCGCGAAGCGCTTGCCCAGCAGACCCAGCAGGCCCTGCAAAACGCTCAGGACGGCCAGAGCAGCCAGTGGACCTCTGCCCATAGCGGCGCCACCGCCACCATCACACCGGTCAAAACCGAGACTGTGCAGCGCCAAGTGGCCGTAAAACGCAGCCCCAAGGTGCAGCCCGTAGCCAATATGACGCTGATCAACCAACCTTACCGTGCGGTGAAGTCGGCCAACGTGCGCAATGCTCCTAATCTTAACGCCGAGAAAGTCGCTGGGCTGCCGGTCGATACCACCTTTACCGCCATCGGCCGTACCGATAACGACTGGATCATGGTTGGCCGTCGTGGTGTCACCATCGGCTACGTCTATGCCCCACTGGTCGAGCAGGTCAAAGCCCGCCCGGCGCAAACCAGCGCAGGCACTGCGGTGGCTGATGTTGCTACCGACCTCGACAGCCTCGACTTAGCCACTGCCTCAAGCAAGGGTATCGACCTCGACGCTATCGATCTCGATGCCGTACCGCTTGAACAGCAAGTCACCGCCCAAGCCACCTGCCGCACGCTCAACTACGACGTAACGGCCAAGGGCAGCAGCGAACAGCAGACAGTCAAAGCCTGCCAGGCGGCTGACGGTGCCTGGGAGCTGATCTAATGAAGCTGCGTATGAGAAGTCTACTAACCCTGAGCTTGCTCACGTTGGCGGTAACGGCAGAGGCCGCCAGCCATCGCCTGGCCTATTCGAAAGCAGAAAACGTCGAGGTCTTTGTCGACCATGCCGACGGTCAGCCTTGGTGCAGCCCTCACTTGCAACTGCGCTTCGCCTTTACGGCGGCCGCCAGCACTGAGGCGGTACAACGCCTGCTACCCAAACTGGGCGGTTTGATCGGCACCCAGTGCGCCAATGCCAGCCAACTCAGCTGGCACACCGTCGATAGCCAGGGTCAGCGCCTTGCCAGCGGCAGCGCAACCCAGGCCGGTAACTGGCAGGCGGTTGTGGCTGCCCCGGCCCCTGCACCTGCTGCGTCAGTACCTGCAGCCGCGCTCGCCACTGCACCGGCAGCCAGCCCTCAGGCTGCAGGCCAAGTCCCTGCGACTTCTAGCGTACCTTCCGCCCCGCCAGCAGCAGTGCCCAATACTGTCAGCGAAGGTGCGGCCGAAGCGGTGGTCGCGGCGGCCACTGCACCCGCCGCGGCAGTTGCAGCCACTCCCCCCCCAGAGCCTGCAAAAGTGCCGCCTGCTGCGCCTGTTGTGCCAGCACCGCTCTCGGTGGATTTCACCGTATCTGGCTGGCAACCACCTTTGCAGCGCGACGTACTGGCCAAGGCCAACTTCCTCAGCGAAATCGCCGACCAGAACGGCTGTCGCTTCCGCCTAGCCTTCGCCCTCGAAGACGGTGTGGAAAACGTCAGCGCCACGTCCAAGACAATTAACTGCGGCCCAGACGGCTACGCCCAAGGTACTGGCACGCTGACGATCAACCGTCGTGACGGCGCACTGCTGCATCAGTTCAATGGCAGCTACCTGGCCGGCTTAGAGTTCAGCGGCAAAGCCCCCAGCCTGCCCATCGTCGGCTTCGACGAACGCAAAAACCTGTTACTGCTGCTGCACAGCGAACCCGCCAGCAAGGTTCATTACCTGCTGCGTGTGGGTTACACCAGCTACCGGAATAACTGGAGCGCGGGCAGCACCGCACTTGTCGCGCTCACCGAGAACCGCGAGCTGTTCCGCGACTTGGAAAACATACGCAGGACCATTGACCTGGCCACCACCCGCCTGGACCAGAGCGCGCCTGCAATCAACGACATTCGCTTTTACGCCCTGCGCGATTTGCAGCAAGGGCTGCATGAAGGCAAGCGTGATTACTGGATGTATGAAATCAACCTAGGGCGCAACTACCGCAGCAAACAGTGGGAGTACAACCCCCAGCGCGCCGAAAACCACCTGTTCGCCTTCGAACGTAAAGAAGCCGAGCAACTGCGCCAAGCTGAACTACAGCGGCAGGCCGAAGAACAGCGCCAACGCGAACTGCTTGGCCAGCAAGCTGAACAGCAGTTGCAGCTGTATCGCCAACTGCGCCGAGAAACCCGCAAGCCCCAAGAGCTTTACCAGCGCATCAGCCGCGACGCCAGTTACTCGCCCTTCGATGGCGGCAGCTATACCCGTATGCTGAAAGGTGGCGCCAGCGACTACAGCCAGATTGTTTACATCAGCGGCAAGACCGAGGGCGGTTGGGCTATCGACTATCCCTACCAGGCCGTTCTCAACACGGAGGAGAGCGAACAGGACGCCGACAAAGGTTGGTTCCTTGTCAAAGGTAAAGCTCAACTGGACACTAGTCGCCAGGATGATCAACAGCTTCCGCTGACCCTGATCACCGCTAACACCCTGCAGATCTGTAGCGAAAGTGAATGCGCCGACTTGCGCGACCCGCTAAAGCTACTGCGTCACGAAATCGGTGATCCCGAGTGGACCCCGGAACAGGCCAAAGAACTGGTCAAGCAAGCCTGGCCAGAGCGCGCCGAGCTGCAAGGAGATGATGTATGAACAAGCACCTTCCTCTGATCGTCGGTGCTAGTGCCACGGTAATCCTGGCCGCCGGCTATTTTGGCCTGAGCGCCTACAGCAGCAAGCAGGCTCAGAAGCACTTGGAAGACTGGGTGTATGAAGTCTCGCTGGATGAAAAACTCAGCTGGCGCTCAGTCTCTGCCAGCCCTTTCGGGGGCAGCGTCAGCATTCGCGATGTGGAGCTGGAACTGGGCAAGAATGAGCCCGCCCTGCGCGCCGCCGAGCTGATCATCAGCGAGCGCATCAGTGATGAAAACCAAAGCCGCCTGCGCCTGCAACTCAAAGGTATAGAGGCCGACACGACAGCCATCAACGGTTTGCGCGGCCTGGGTGCATTGGCCAGCAGAAATATTGATCGCGAACTGGCGCGCGCAAGTCACAGCTTCGAACCCGCACTCAGCAGCGGGCTGGCAACGCTTAAGCCTTTTGATATGGAGCTATTCGTTGACGTCGACGACGATGCCGGAACCGTAGAAGCCGAAATTGCCATCGCTTTGCCGGAACTGTTCGACAGCCGTATGAGCTACAGCCTGAGCAAACAGCGTGATCTCAACCGCAAGCTGAAACGCCTGGAGGACGATCTTGACGGCGAGGACAACCCATACCGTCTCATTGCCAAGCTGCAAGAGTTGGCCGAGAGCATCGAGCGGGCCGAACTCGCCAACGTTCGCGTTAGCCTGCAGGACCGCGGCATGCTCGAACGCAGCATTGCGCTCTACCAGCGCTACAACACACCGCTAGACCCAACCGCCGGTAGTGCCGACAGCCAGCGCAGCGAGCACTACGCAAAGATGGTCGAGCGCACCGTGAAGAACTGCCAGCGTGACAGCAAGGACCTACCGAAGAGCATGGATAACAGCTGCGACCTGCTCGAGGACGTCCTGATGGAAAAAGTCAGTGGCATCGTGCTGAGCATTGAGCCTACCGAAAGTGTGCGCCTCAGTGATCTCGCCAAGCTGGACAACGCCAGACAAGGCAAGCGCGTGCTGGAACGCCTCAACCCTGAGCTCGAAAGCCTGTAAGCATCACCTGCTGCGAACAGGCCTTCGGGTCTTGTTTGCAGCGGGTTTACCGTCGAATGACGCCTAAGCCTCAACAGTATTATTTGTGGCTTGAGAAAATCGGCCGCTTGTCCGCTGCAGGAACAGCGGCTTTATCGACTTGGCCATAGCGCCCCGCTTAATCACCACTTTCTATCAGACTATTTTTAACGCCTAGCCAAAGTAGGCAGTTAACCGGTCTTCAAACACCATCGTCCTGCTCACGCAGCAACTGCGCAAACTGCTCGGCTGGCACGGGCTTGCTGATCAGGTAGCCCTGAACCTCATCGCACTGGTGGCTTTTAAGAAAGTCCAGCTGCGCCTGGGTTTCCACACCTTCGGCGACCACCTTGAGTTCCAGGCTGTGGACCATGGCGATGATCGCGCGGGTGATCGCGGCGTCTTCGCTGCCGGGTGTGAGGTCGCGGATAAAGGTTTGGTCGATCTTCACGTAATCCACCGGGAAGCGCTTTAGGTAGCTCAGCGAGGAGTAGCCGGTGCCGAAGTCGTCAATCGCCAGTTTGACCCCCAAATCGCGCAGCTGCTGGAAGGTGCTGATCACGCTTTCGACGTTATCCAGCAGCTGACTTTCGGTCAGTTCCAGCTCGAGAAACTGCGGGTCCAACCCGGTTTCCTTTAGCACCTGACGCACCAGGCTTAGCAGGTTGCCTTGACGCACCTGATGCACCGAAAGGTTCACCGACACGCGAATCTGCGCCAAGCCTTCATCGCGCCATGCACAGGCTTGTTTACACGCCTGACGCAAGACGAACTCGCCAATCGCACCAATTAACCCGGTTTCTTCGGCAAGGCCGATAAAGTCGCTCGGCGGCACCAGCCCCAGCTGCGGATGACGCCAGCGCACCAAGGCTTCGGCGGCATGCAGGCTGTCATCCGCCAGGCCTAGTTTGGGCTGGTAGAACACCTCCAACTGGCCTTCCTGGATGCCTTTGCGCAACTGATTTTCCAGCTGCAGGCGCTCCAAGGTGCAGGCCTGCAGGTTGTCGGTGAAGAACTGGAAGGTGTTACCCCCCAGATGCTTGGCATGCTGCGTGGCCATATTGGCCTGACTGATCAACGCGGAAATTTCCCGCGCGTTGTCTGGCAGCAGACTGATCCCCAGCGAGGCACTGACCACCAGCTCATGGCCGCCCACCGTCATGGGCACACGCAGTTTACTGAGCAGACGACTGGCCAGGCGCGCCAGGCTAGAGAGGCTGCCGTAGGCGTCGATGAGAATGGCAAACTCATCACCCGACAGGCGCGCCAGGGTGTCGGCCTCCGGCACCGCCTGAGTCAGGCGGCGACTGACCTGCCGGAGCAGCTGGTCCGCCACTTCATGACCGAGGCTGTCGTTGAGCAGTTTGAAACGGTCCAGATCGATGTGCAGCAAGGCGATGCTGCGCCCATTCTGCCGCGCACGCTGGCTGGCCTCATGCAACCGCTGCTTGAACAGGCTGCGATTGGCCAGGCCCGTCAACTCGTCATAGTGCGACAGATAGCGCAGGCGCTCCTCGGCCTCGCGCCGCGAGGACAGGTCTGCGAAGAAACCGACGATATGACTGACACTGCCGCGCGCATCGCGCACCACATTGAGTTGCAGCCACTGCGGATACAACTCGCCGTTCTTGCGCGTTTCAATCAGCTCACCGCGCCAGGAACCACGGCTCTCTAGCTCCAGGCGGATCATCTGGTATTGCCGGCGGCTATCGCCACTGTTCATCAAGCTGATCGCGCTTTTGCCGACCACCTCGTCCTGGCGATACCCGGTGACTTCGCTGAAGGCCTGATTGACCGATAGCAGGCGGTAGTCAGGGTCGAGAATCACGATGCCTTCACTGGCGGCTTCGAACACCGTGGCAGCCAGTTGCTGCTGCTGTTCGTGCAGCTTGCGCGCGGTGATGTCGCTGCGCGTACCCAGCATGCGCAGCACGCGCCCCTTGGCGTCGCGCTCAACAGCGCGGCCACGGTCGGCGATCCACACCCAATGGCCTTGTGCATGTTTGATGCGGTATTCGACCTGGTAATCGTCACTGCGCCCCTTCATGTGTTCGACCAGTGCGCGGCGCAGCACCGGCAGATCGTCCGGGTGCAGACGCGGCTTGAGGTCGCGCAGCATCACCTGCACATCCTGCGGCTCCAGGCCGAAAATTTCCTTGAGGCGCGAGTGGTGCACCTTATCGCTCTGCAGGTCCCAGTCCCACAAGCCCAGCTCGCTGGCCTCAATGGCCAGGGTCAGGCGTGCGCGGCTCTTGCTCAGCGCGTAGGTGGTTTCATCCAACTCAAGCGTGCGCTCAGCCACGCGCATTTCCAGGTCATCATGGGCATGGCGCAACTCACGCTCGGCGCGGCGGCGCTGCTCCACTTCATGCACCAGCTCGCTGTTGAGCCCCTCGGCCTGGCGCTTGGCGTGTTCCAGGTTGCTGATCAACGCCTGATTATGGAAGCTCTGCAGCAAGCTGCGCTGTACCAGGCGGTTGACCTGCCAAGCGAGCACCAGCAAGGTCAGCAGCAGGATACTGGCGAGCAGGCCCCAGCCCTGTTGCAGCGCATTGTTGCTAAACAGCAGATAGCCCATCGAGGGCAGCAGGCAGGGCAACGCAAAGGTCAGAAAAGCCGAAAAACTGATGGCGTAAGCCACGCTAGCCGAGAGAATCGCCGCCGCAATCAGGCCGTAGACCAAGGCCTGCAGGTAAAACACATCGGCAGGCACCAGGGCAATGGCAGCAAACGCTAGGGTCAACCCGGACGCCCCGGCCCCCAACAGGAATAGGCGTCGCCAATAGCGCTCGGCCTGGCGGCTGGGCAAGGCATGGTTGAACGCACGCACCTGCACCAGTCGCAGCATGGCCAGAATCACCAGCCAGACCGACCAGCCCACGAGCAACAACGGCGGCAGCACACCCCACAACAGAAACGTGCACGCCATGCCGCTGAGCAGCATAAACAGAGTTGGCACCCGCGAGCCCTGGTAGAGCATGCGGGTGCGCTCGGCAGCAATATCAGTGGCAAACAGCTGAGTCACTTCCGGGCCGGAAATCGCTGTTAAGCCATTTAAATCAGTTAATGGAATAGCCGAAGTCATAGGCGATTTTCTTATAATGGTTGCCTAAATATCGGCGCAGCATACCCGAGCTAGACGCATCGCCCAAGCCAGATGTGCGTTCACTCACAGGGTAAATAGCTGACTTTTACCGCGTCCGGCCATAGCCCGACTGCGCCCGCTGAGCTGACTCACCAGTCGTCCAAAATAATCGACGCAACAGCCTGGTTTGCCCTGCCCAGCTGCGCCCCCTAGAATGCCGCGATGCAAAATGACCTTGATCAGCGACTCACCTCCCTCAACCCAGCCCAACACCATGCGGTTACCACGCCGCCTGGTCATCAATTGGTGCTGGCCGGTGCCGGCTCCGGCAAAACCCGCGTGCTGGTGCACCGCATTGCCTTTCTGATTCAGCGGCTGGACGTCTCGCCACACAGCATCCTGTCGGTGACCTTTACCAATAAGGCCGCCGCCGAGATGCGCCATCGCATCGAAGATGTGCTCGGGCAGAACCCGGCTGGTATGTGGGTCGGCACTTTCCACGGCCTGGCCCATCGCCTGTTGCGCGCGCACTGGCAGGAAGCCGGCCTGGCGGAAAACTTCCAGATCCTCGATTCCGACGACCAACAGCGCATCGTTAAGCGGGTGATCCGCGACCTCGGCCTCGACGAGCAGCGCTGGCCGCCCAAGCAGGCGCAGTGGTTTATCAACGGGCAGAAGGATGAAGGCCTGCGGCCGAAGAATATCCAGCCCGGCGGCGACCTGTTCCTCGCCACCATGCTGAAGATCTATGAAGGCTACGAGGCGGCTTGCGCGCGCGCCGGGGTGATCGACTTCTCCGAACTGCTGCTGCGCGCCCTCGACCTGTGGCGCGACAAGCCGGGCCTGCTGGAGCATTACCAGCGGCGCTTCCGGCATATCCTGGTCGACGAATTCCAGGACACCAACGCTGTGCAGTACGCCTGGCTGCGCTTTCTCGCCAAAGGCGGCGAAAGCCTGATGGTGGTCGGCGACGATGATCAGTCGATCTACGGCTGGCGCGGGGCTAAAATCGAGAACATTCAGCAGTTCGACAGCGATTTCGCCGGGGCGGAAATCATCCGCCTGGAGCAGAACTACCGCTCCACCGCGAACATCCTCAACGCCGCCAACGCGCTGATCGCCAACAACCAGGGCCGGCTCGGCAAAGAGCTGCGTACCGATGTTGGCGACGGCGAGCCGATCAACCTGTATGCCGCGTTCAACGAGCACGACGAAGCGCGTTATGTGGTGGAAACCATCGAGGACGCGTTGCGCAAGGACGGCCTCAAGCGCAGCGAAATTGCCATTCTCTACCGCTCCAACGCTCAGTCGCGGGTGCTCGAAGAGGCCCTGCTGCGCGAGAAGATTCCTTACCGCATCTACGGCGGCCAACGCTTCTTTGAACGTGCTGAGATCAAAAACGCCATGGCCTACCTGCGTCTGCTCGATGGCCGTGGCAACGATGCGGCGCTGGAGCGGGTGATCAACGTGCCGGCGCGCGGCATCGGTGAAAAAAGCGTCGAGGCGATCCGCGAATACGCCCGCGCCCATGATGTGTCGATGTGGGGCGCCATCAACCTGATGGTCGCCGCCAAAGCCCTGCCAGCCCGCGCCTCGGGTGCCTTGGCCGGGTTTATCGAATTGATCAACAACCTGTCAGCCAAAGCGCTGGACATGTCCCTGCACCTGATGACCCAGACGGTGATCGAGCAGAGTGGGTTGATTGCTTATCACCAGGCCGAAAAAGGCGAAAAAGCCCAGGCGCGCATCGAAAACCTTGAGGAGCTGGTCAGCGCCGCGCGCACCTTCGAGAACAACGAAGACGACGAGCTGAGCCCGCTGCAGGCCTTCCTCAGCCATGCCTCGCTGGAAGCCGGCGACACCCAGGCCGCAGAAAACGAAGACAGCGTACAGCTGATGACCCTGCACAGCGCCAAAGGCCTGGAGTTCCCCCAGGTGTTTCTGGTGGGCATGGAAGAAGGCCTGTTCCCGCATAAGATGAGCCTGGAAGAGCCTGGCCGTCTGGAAGAAGAACGCCGTCTGGCCTATGTCGGCATCACCCGGGCCATGCGCAAGCTGGTGATCACCTACGCCGAAACTCGCCGCCTGTACGGCAGCGAGACCTACAACAAGGTGTCGCGCTTTGTCCGTGAGATTCCGCCGCAGCTGATTCAGGAAGTGCGCCTGAGCAACAGCGTCAGCCGGCCGTTTGGCGCGGTGAGCCGCAATATGGGCGGCGACAATATGTTCGCTGGCAGCGCCGTGCCGGACACCGGCTTCAACCTCGGCCAGCGCGTGCAGCATTCGCTGTTTGGCGAAGGCACCATCCTCAATTTCGAAGGCTCCGGCGCGCAGGCGCGGGTGCAGGTTAATTTCGAGAGCGAAGGCAGTAAGTGGCTGATGCTCAGCTACGCCAAGCTGGAAGCGCTGTGACCAACCGTCCATTCAATTCATAAGGAACCCCAATGATCCGCCGCCCCCTGCTGCTCGCCAGCGCCCTGCTCGCCGCCCTTGGCCTGAGCGGTTGCAAGGAAGAAGCCGCCACCTCGCAGGCAGCAGCAACCACAGCTGCCGCCGGGTCGCCTGCCGCAGAAAACTTCCAGTGGAAGATGGTCACCGCCTGGCCGAAGAACTACCCCGGCCTAGGCACGTCAGCCGAGCGCTTGGCCGAGCGGGTCAAGACCATGAGCAATGGCCGCCTGACCATCAAGGTGTATGCCGGTGGCGAGCTGGTGCCGCCGCTGGAGGTGTTTGACGCGGTGTCGCGCGGCACCGCCGAGCTGGGCCATGGCGCGGCGTATTACTGGAAGGGCAAAGTACCGGCTGCACAGTTCTTTACAGCGGTTCCATTCGGCCTGTCGACGCCAGAAATGAACGCCTGGTTAAGCAAAGGTGGCGGTCAGGCATTGTGGGAGGAAGCCTATGCCCCGCACGGCGTGAAGCCGCTGGCCGTGGGCAACACCGGCATGCAGATGGGCGGCTGGTACAACAAGGAAATCAACTCGCTGGATGACCTCAAAGGCCTGAAGATCCGCATGCCCGGCCTCGGCGGCGAAGTGCTGAGCAAGCTCGGCGCCACCACCGTCAACCTGCCCGGTGGCGAAGTGTTCACCGCCCTGCAAACCAACGCGATCGACGCCACCGACTGGGTCAGCCCCTATAACGACCTGGCCTTTGGCCTGCACAAGGCGGCCAAGTTCTACTACTACCCAGGCTGGCAGGAGCCGCAGGCGGTGCTGGAACTGCTGATCAACCAGAAGGCCTTCGATAGCCTGCCGGCTGATCTGCAGGCGATCCTCACGGAAGCCACCCGCGCGGCGAACCAGGACATGCTCGACGATTACGTCTACAACAACGCCCTGGCCCTGGATCAGTTGAAACAGCAGGGCACCCTGCTCAAGCGCTTCCCTGATGAAGTGCTAGCCGCCATGCAACATGAAAGCACCGTGGTGCTGGGCGAGCTGGCCGGGCAAAACGAACTGAACGGGCGTATTTGGGCCTCGATGCAAGCCTTCCAGGCCCAAGCCAGCCTGATGCATCAGCTGTCGGAGAAAGAGTTGTACAACTGGCGCTAACGCCCTGTATCTCAAGCCTTACAAGCGCAGCCCCTGGGTTGCGCTTGCGGTTTCGCCACAGCTCATTCGTCACTTCAGCGCAGCAAGGCAAAAGCCGGAAACATTCTATGGCTAGCCAGCGCTAACCACGCCGGGCAAGATGCCGCGCGTAGATCCAATAACCAAGAGACAGCCAATCATGCAGCGTTTCCTTAGCATTGCCCTGGCCATGTGCCTCAGCGTCGGCCTGACCATGAGCTTCGACGCCGAAGCCAAGCGCTTTGGCGGCAGCAAATCCTTCGGCTCCGCGCCAAGCCATCAAGCACGTCAAGCGCCAGCCCAGCAATCGGCTGCTCCGGCAGCTGCAGGTCGTCAACCGGCTGCAGCCAGCGGCGCATCGCGCTGGTTAGGCCCATTGGCCGGTATCGCAGCGGGTGGTTTGCTGGCGTCGATGTTTATGGGTGACGGCTTTGAAGGCCTGCAGATCATGGACATGCTGATCTTCGGTTTGATCGCCTTCCTGCTGTTCCGCTTCCTCGCCGCCCGTCGTCGTCAGGCCGGTCCTGTGACCGCCAACGGTGCGCCGATGCAGCGTGAAATGCCTGCAGCCCCTGCCTCGATCTTTGGTGGTAGCAGCGCCGCTGCGGCGATCAAGCCGGTGATCAATGCGCCAGCCTGGTTTAACGAGCAGAGCTTTGTCAGCGCCGGTCGTGAGCACTTCCTCAGCTTGCAGCAGCACTGGGATGCTAACGAAATGGACAAGATCGCCGAATTCGTCACTCCGCAGCTGCTGGAGTTCCTCAGCCGCGAACGTGCTGACTTGGGTGATGGCTTCCAGTCCACCTATGTCGACGATCTCGACGTGCAGCTGGATGGCGTCGATGACCTCAGCGACAAAACCGTCGCCACTCTGACCTTCACCGGCGTGGCCAAAACGTCGCGCTTCGACCAGGGCGAAGCGTTCAGCGAAAGCTGGCGCCTGGAGCGTGCGGCCGGTGATAACCAGCCGTGGCTGGTCGCGGGTATCCGCCAGAACGGCTAATACCGACTGCAACACCGAAAACCCGGGCATGCCCGGGTTTTTTCTGCACGCTCATTCAGCAAACAGATGGGCTAGCGCCGGATTCACTCTGAGCGCAAGCTGAGCACTGCCTGAGCATCACCACCACGAGGATTGAGCAATGATCGGATACGCAATGGTCGGCACCGCCGATATGGAAAAAGCCAAAGCCTTCTACACCCCGCTGCTGGCCGAAATGGGTGCCAAAATCGTCATGGATATCGGCCGCGCCGCCTTCTATGGCGTCGCCCAGGGTCAGCCGATGTTTGCCGTATGCGTGCCCTATGACAAGCAAGCACCTAACCCGGGTAACGGCAACATGATCGCCTTGCCCGGCGGTTCCCGCGAAGGGGTCGACGCGCTATATGCCAAGGCCATCGAACTCGGCGCAACCAGCGAAGGCGAACCCGGCGAGCGCATGCCTGGCTTCTATGGCGCTTATTTCCGCGACCACGATGGTAACAAGCTGGCCTTCTTCCATATGGGCTAACGCTTAGCCCGGATCAACAGGTGTGCCCGGCGGCTTGGCCGCCGGGATCGGTTGCAAGGCCTTATCGCTCCAGGCCTGAATCTCTTCACTGCGCTTACGGCTGTTGAGCTGCGCCCGATCAATCACTTCCTGGTAATCCGCCAGCCAGCTACGTGAGCCGGGCAGCATATTGGCCAGGTCGCGCATGCCCACCTTCAAACCTTGCATCACCTGCTGATAGTCACGCTCTTGAGCCTGCAACACCTTGCTCACTTGAACGATGCTGTCAGGGTTTTCTGCGCGCTCGAACAAACCGGTTAGCTGCGAGGCTTGCTGACTGGCCAGCAACGCTTCCTGATTACTCAGGGCGGTTTGCTGCACCGACAAGCGCTGCTCAAGCGTTAAAACCTGCTGCTCCAGTGCCTCAATACGCGGAGCATCATCGACGCTGAACAGGCTGTAGACATTCAGCCCGGCCGAAATAAGCATAAGGGTGCCGAGCAACCCGGCAACGCCAATAATGAAAAGGCGATTACGTTTGCCTGCCGCAGTCAGCAACTGCAGCCGCTGCTCCTCACTGATGACGCCGTCTTCAGACGCTTGCGTTGGGCTTTTCATGGCAAGACCATTGAGTGACGTTAAAAATTGACGACCACCTGAGCTGGACGATAGCACTTTGCCAGCTTTTTGCTTAGACCCGTCTAGGGTATAAGACGCTCCCGTATTACCTGCAAAAGAGACAACGCCCGTGGAAGAAGTCATCGAACAACTGCGCGAACTCAACGAACCCGTGCCAGTGCCGCTGGAACTTCCGGAAGAAGAAGTACTGGTGGAGATCCAGGAACAGATCCTTATCCACCTGCCCTACGCCCTGCGCGAATACCTGCTGCAAGTCAGCGACGTGATCTACGGCCGCCTGGAGCCCGTGACCGCCGCGGACCCGCAATCGCACACCTACCTACCGGAAGTCGCCGCCACCGCCTGGTCCCTCGGCGTACCGCGCGAGTTCGTGCCGCTGTGCGAAGACCACGGCAACTACTACGTGGTCGAAGAAGACGGCACCGTGCTGCTGTGGGAAGCCGACACCACCGAAATCAACGAAGACGAAACATGGGAGTCGGTCTGGCACTGGGTACGCGACGTGTGGTTGGAAAGCTAAGGCGTCACGCCGCCCGTCAAGCGCGCTCAGGCCGCTTGGCGGTTTGCTCCAGATCCAGCAGGTTAAGCAGAAAGCGTGCGAAGTAGTTCAGGTCTTGCTCCATGGCCTCACGCGCTGCTTTTCCGTCGCCCGCTTCGATGGCACTGAAGGCGTCTTCATGGAAGTCGTTGAGGCGCAGCGACAGGTCAGCTTCGGTGAACAGTCGATTGAAGAACGGCCCCACCTGCAGCCACAGCGACTCGATGCTGCGCAGCAACACTGGGTTACCGCAGGCGCTGTAAAGGTGCAGGTGGAACTGGCTGTTGGCATCCAGATAAGCCTGCACCTGGCGCTGCTCAATGGCCTGATCCATACGCGCCACACAACCGCGCAGCTCGGTCAGGTCAGCAGGGGTCAGCCGTGGCGTGGCCAGTTCAACGGCCAGGCCTTCGAGGGCTAGGCGCACCTGAAAGATCTGCTGGTAGCGCTCGCGGGTCATTGGCGGTACGCGCACCGAGCGCTGCGGCTCGCCTTCCAATGCGCCTTCGGCAACCAAGCGCTGCAAGGCGGCGCGTACCGGCATCGGGCTGGTGCCCCATTCGGCGGCCAAGTCGCGGATTTTCAAGCGCTCGCCGGGCTGAAAACGCCCAGCCAGCAGGCCTTCACGAATACGTTGGTAGAGTTGATCTTGCAGGTTGTCGGCCATGGTTCAGCAGCATCCTTGTGCCGGGGGTGCGGGAAGTTGGGCGAGGGTTAGCGAGCAATTATGCATGGGGTTCTCCGATGTTTAGAAAATGGTCTGAGTGGCTCTGCTAGAGGCAGGCTAGGCGCAGGGGTGCTTGAAAAGCGCAGTTGACTGCAGTCAATGAGCATTTTCGAGTACCCCTGCAACAACGCCTGACCGACGCAGAGGCGCTCAGGGGGCTTTGTTTTCGATTAGGCAGTTACCACCGTCGACCACGATCACTTCGCCGGTGATATAGCTGGCCTCGCGCGATGCCAAAAAGGCCACCGCCGCCGCTACTTCCTCAGGTCGTCCGGCGCGGCGCATCGGTGTGTACTCGGCGGCATGGCGCTCTTCCTCGGTGCTGGAACCCGTAGCAATCCAACCCGGCGCCACGCTGTTGACCGTGATGCCCTGCTTGGCCACTTCCAGCGCCAGGCCCATGCTCAGGCCGAGCATGCCGGCCTTGGCGGCGCTGTAGGCCGCCTCGCCAGGGTTGCTGCCGCGGGTGCCGGTGGTCGAGCTGATATTGACGATGCGCCCGTAGCCACGCGCACGCATGCCCGGCAGCACCGCGCGGGTGAGCAGAAAGGCAGTGCCGAGGTTGCGCGCGATGGATAGGTTCCAGGTCGCCAGGTCCATATCCGCCAGCTCGGCGAACGGCTCGGGGCTGCCTTGCATGGCCATGCCGGCGTTGTTCACCAGAATATCGATCTGCCCCCACTGCGCCTGCGCCCAGTCGAGCAATTCGGCGACCTGCTGTTCATCGGTCAGGTCCGCCGCCTTGGCCCGTGCGTCTATACCTTCTGCACAGAGTTCAGCAGCGCGTTGCTCGACCCGCGCACTGCTGGCGGTCAGCAGCACGCGCGCACCGGCACGGCCCAGGCGACGAGCAATCGCCAAGCCGATACCCGACTCACTGCCCGCACCGCTGATCAGCGCAACTTGTTGTTCAAAGACCATTGCTCAACATCCTGTGATCACAAATGTGGCGTTAATCTAGCAATAAAGCCCGATCAAACCAACGCTTGAGTTTTCTGTGATCACAAAATAGCATGTGCGGATATTCGAACGAGGTGTTCAACATGACTGCCAGTGGTATCAGCCCATCCGCCGTAGCAACCTTTGCCCAGCGCGAGCGCGAACGTTTTATTGCGCGCAACCCGAAATCCGTGGCCCTGGCCGAGCGCGCGCGCAACTCACTGTACGGCGGCGTGCCGATGCACTGGATGGCCGACTGGTCGACGCCGGTGCCGCTGTTCGTCGAACGCGCCAAGGGCGCACGCTTCTATGATGTCGACGGCCACGAATACATCGATTTTTGCCTGGGCGACACCGGCACCATGTTCGGCCACTCGCCGGACCCGATTGCCAAGGCCATCGCCGAGCAAGGCAACAACGGCCTGACCACCATGCTGCCGGGTGAAGACGCGGTGGTCTGCGGCGAGCTGCTGGCCGCGCGCTTCGGCCTGCCGTTCTGGCAGGTCACCGCCACCGCCACGGATTCTAACCGCTACGTGCTGCGCTGGGCCCGCGCGATCACCCAGCGCAAGACATTACTGGTGTTCGACGGCTGCTACCACGGCACCGTGGACGACGTGATGGTGCGCTGCATCGACGGCGAAACCGTGCCACGTTCTGGCCTGCTCGGCCAAGCCTATGACCTGACCGAGTACAGCCGCTCGATCCCGTTCAACGATGTGGCGGCGCTGGAAGCCGCGCTGGCCCAGGGCGATGTCTGCGCCCTGCTCTGCGAGCCGGCGATGACCAATATCGGCATGGTCCTGCCCGAGCCGGGCTTTATGCAGCAGTGCCGCGAGCTGACCCGCAAGTACGGCGCGCTGCTGATCATCGACGAGACCCACACCATCTCCACCGATATGGGTGGCTGCACAAAATTGTGGAACCTCGACCCGGACTTCTTCGTGGTCGGCAAGCCGATTGCCGGCGGCGTGCCGTGCGGCATCTTCGGTTGCAGCGCGGCGATGGCCGAGGCCATGACCGCAGCACGCAAAAAAGCCAGCGAGAACAGCCACGGCCACGGCCACAGCGGCATGGGCACCACCCTGTCGGCCAATGCCCTGGCCATGCACTGCATGCGCGCCAACCTGGAACAGGTGATGACCCCGGCCGCCTACGCACACATGCTGCCGCTGGCCAAACGCCTGGCCGATGGCTTCCGCACGCTGATCAGCAAGCACGACCTCAAGTGGTCGGTGACCGAACTGGGCGCGCGCAGCGAATTCCAGTTCTGCCCGGTATCGCCGAAGACCGGCGCCGAGGCCGAGGCGGCGTTCCACGACGAACTGCAGATGGCCCTGCACCTCTATCTGATCAACCGCGGCATCCTTATCACCCCGTTCCACAACATGACCCTGTGCTGCCCGAGCACCACGGCGGCGGATGTGGACCAGCTGATCGGCATGCTCGACCAGGCTCTCACTGAGCTACTGGCCATCCCCGGCGCCCGCGAGTAACCCCGCCGACAGATACCGTAGGATGGGTTGAGCGCAGCGATACCCATCAGAGTGCATCGATGGGTTACGCCGCTTCGCGGCTAACCCATCCTACCCAGGACACCGCCATGCAATGCGCCGATATTCAGGAAGCCCATGACTTCCTCGCAGCCCACCCCGAAGTGCGTCTGATTGAGCTGATGCTGATCGACGCCAACGGCATCCCACGCGGCAAGTTGCTGCATCGTGACGAACTGCTGGCCATCTACGAGAACGGCCGACCGCTGCCCAGCTCGATCCTGGCGCTGACCATCCAGGGCGAGGACGTGGAGGAAAGCGGCCTAGTCTGGGAAGTCGCCGACGCCGACTGCTGGACCTACCCGCTGCCCGGTAGCCTGACCCTGCAACCCTGGCGCACCACGCCGACCGGCCAGCTGCAGGTGAGCATGCACCCGACACAGGGCCTGCCGGCCGCACCGGCCGATCCACGGCATGTGCTGATCCGCGCCATCGACCGGCTGAAGGGCGACGGCTACCACCCGGTAATGGCGGTGGAGCTGGAGTTCTACCTGCTGGATAAACAGTGCGACGCCAACGGTCGCCCACAACCGGCGCTACAAGCCAACGGCGTGCGCCCGCAAGCGCCTCAGGTCTACGGCGTGTACGAGCTAGAGCAGTTGCAGCCGTTCCTCGATGACCTCTACAGCGCCTGCGAAGTGCAGGGGCTGCCGGTGCGCACGGCGATTTCCGAATACGCCCCGGGCCAGGTCGAGCTGACCCTGGAACACCGCTTCGACGCGCTGCAGGCGATCGATGAAGGCGTGCGCTACAAACGCCTAGTCAAAGGCGTAGCCAATAAGCACGGCCTGCAGGCCTGTTTTATGGCCAAGCCGTTCGGCGATCAGGCCGGTAGCGGGATGCACATGCACGTCAGCCTGGCCGACGCCGACGGCAACAATCTGATGGCCTCGGAACACCCACATGGCACGCCGCTGCTCAAGCACGCCATCGGCGGCATGATGGCCACGCTGAATGATGCCCTGGCGATTTTCTGCCCCAACGCCAACTCCTACCGCCGCTTCCAGGCCAACAGCTACGCGCCGCTGGCCAAGAGCTGGGGGGTGAACAACCGCACCGTGTCGTTCCGCGTGCCGGGCGGCCCAGCCAAGAGTCGGCACGTTGAGCATCGCATCTGTGGTGCCGACGCCAACCCATACCTGGCAGCGGCGGCCATCCTTTCCGGCATTTACCACGGCATCACCAACCAGATCGACCCGGGGGAAGGAATCATCGGCAACGGCTACGAGCAAGCCCGCGAAACCCTGCCGACCGACTGGCTCACCGCCCTGCGCGCCCTGGAAAATTCGGCCTGGGCCAAACAGGCGCTGGGCGAGGAGTTCCTCAAGGTGTTTCTGGCGATCAAGTGGGCCGAGTTCCGCCAGTTTATGGGCGAAGTCGGCGAACAGGACTGGCGTTGGTACCTGACCCACGCCTGATCAGCAGCAAACCGGTATCCGCCGGTGTCGGCTGCATTTACATATCGCCAACACACTGCGCCCACCCGCAGGAAACCGCGGGTGCAGGCGCACGGCTTGGGCTTTCGCCAGGTCTCGCTTGCAGGCCCGGCGAGCTGGAGCACAGCCTGCAACTGCAGGCCTGAATAGCCGTCAGATTGGCGAACCGCGTGGCTATGCCGAGCATACCGCTTACCTGCCACCTGCGCAGGCGCTGGAAACCACAATGCCCTAAGCCGCAGCGGTGCCAAGCAGCCGTTGCGCGGCAAGGCGCTTGCTTATGGTTTGTCGCAACCAGTACCGTGACGGGCGTGCAGCGCGTCACAGCGCCTACACGCTCCATCAGCCCGCCACAGAGTGCCCTATGCAAGCCGGAACCGCCCAGCTGTCGATGACCGTCCTGATGACCCCGGACATGGCCAATTTCTCTGGCAATGTTCACGGCGGCACCCTGCTCAAATACCTCGATGAAGTCGCTTACGCCTGCGCCAGCCGCTATGCCGGTTGCTACGTGGTGACCTTGTCGGTGGATCAAGTGATTTTCCGCGAGCCGATCCATGTCGGTGAGCTGGTGACCTTCCTCGCCTCGGTCAACTACACCGGCCGCACCTCGATGGAAATTGGCATCAAAGTGATCACGGAAAATATCCGCGAGCGTTCGGTACGCCATACCAACAGCTGCTTTTTCACCATGGTTGCGATGGATGAGCAGGGTAAGCCCGTGGTTATTCCGGCCTTAACCCCCGACACCCCGGACGGCCTGCGCCGCCAGCGCCAAGGCCTGCAACGCCGGCAGATTCGCCATGAACTGCAACAGCGCTATCAGGCGC
The DNA here is from genome assembly GCF_034653255.1 of Pseudomonas spirodelae. Classification (NCBI taxonomy): domain Bacteria; kingdom Pseudomonadati; phylum Pseudomonadota; class Gammaproteobacteria; order Pseudomonadales; family Pseudomonadaceae; genus Pseudomonas; species Pseudomonas spirodelae. The sequence goes on from NZ_JAYEET010000036.1 coordinate 88,680, forward strand.
TTAACCAAGCAGAAGGCTAAGCCATTAGCCTGCTGCTGCCGGAGCCTGCATGATCGACCTCTTCGATGTGTTTCTCGTGATGCTGTTCGCCACTGTCTGCGCCTGGCTGTGGCACGCCCATGGCCTGCGTGAACACGCGCTGGCGCTGGTAAAGCAGCACTGCGCCAAGGCCGACATCGAGTTGCTTGATGAAAATGTCGCGCTGCGTCGGCTCGCGCTATTGCCCGATGCACGGGGCCGCAAACGCCTGGCACGGGTGTATGGCTTCGAGTTCACAGTGACCGGCGAGCAACGGCATATCGGCAGCATCACCTTGTTCGGCAAGCAATTGGGACGGATCGAACTGGCCCCGCATCCATTTCGCGAACCGCCCGCGCCCAGTGCCCAGGTGATCGAAATGCAGCAATGGCGCAGCCAGCGGCACGACGCCGATGACAACACGCCGCGCCACTAAGAGCGCTTATCCTCGCCGCGACTGATGACTAATCACGCTGCAATAAAAAGTGCACCACGCGAGCGGCGCTGTCGGCCGGTTGCTCTTGCATAAAACAATGCCCGCCCGGCACCACATGGGCACTGACATGGCCATTGCTGGCACACCAGCGCGCCACCGACTTAGCCACAAAGGGGTAACTGTGCTGCCCGTACAGCACCTGAGTCGGCGTTGTCACGTTGCCCAGCGAGGGCCACAAGCGCTTGGGGTATGAGCTGAAAATATCCGCTTCGCGGCTCGGCCGGCATTTCAGCTCGACGCCCTGTTCGCCGTCTTTCAAGGCGTGCTGGATATAGGCGGCAAAGGCTTCTTCGGTCCAGCCACGAAACATCCCCCGGCCGTGCAACGCCGCGTGTGCAGCCGCGCGGTCTGGCCAACTGCTGCGCCGCTTGAGCGCCTTGCTGGCGAGAGTGGTGCGCCGGCTCAAACCGACCACATCGGACAACGCCATCACCCCGATCATCGCCGGGCTGAATAACACCGGATCGAGCAACACCGCACGCTGGAACAGCTGCGGTTGCTGGGCCAGCATCAGGCTGCTCAGTACCCCGCCAAAACTATGGCCCACGGCAAACACCGGCACATCGCCATAGCGCTCACGCCCCAGCGCAAACGCCTCCAGCGCCAGCTCGGCACTGCGGTTCCAACCATGAAAGCGCCCGCCATGATCACTCTCGCCATGGCCCTGTACGTCGCACAGCCACAGGTCGAAGTCTTCGCTGAGCCGTTGCAACAAGGGCGTATAAACCCGCCCGCAATAACCATTGCCGTGCAAAAAATGCAGCAGCGGCTTGCCCGAAGGCGGCGTATGCCAACCGCGCAGGGTGAAGCCCGCCGAGCAGTCATGGGACCAGGGAAGCAATTGCATGGGCGCTATCCAGAAAAAAGTGGTCGCAGTTTATCAACACCCACTGGCCTTTCGCCTCAGGGCAGCACGCATTGCGCAAACGCAGCCTGCAGCGCCGGCACATCCTGCGCCTCGCTAAAGATCAGCTCCAGCCGCGAGTCCTTGCGCCATTCGCTGGTTTGCCAGTGCAGGGCCTGGCCGTTCAGGGCGTTGGCGGATAGCCAGCCGGCGCTGCTGTGCAGCACCAGCTTGGCGCGGCGCCAGGGCAGGCCGCTTAGCCACTGCTGGACGCGCAGCAGCTCAAACTGCTGGCTGGGATGCCAGCGCCAGCCGATGCTCCAGCCTTCGACCTGTTGCTGAATCTGGCAGATTGGCTCATTCGGACTGCGCCACAGCTGCGGCAATGGCGCAGCTGCCGTGGGCAGATTATCCAGCGCGCCGCCGCTCTCGGCCTGGGCGCTAAAGCCAGGCAGCGCTGCCAGTGGCAGTGCGCCCTGACGGGTCCAGTAAATCGGGCGTGCCGGCAGCTGCGTTTGGATGCGCGCCTTGGTTGCATCATCCAGCCCTTCGGCCTTGTTCAGCAGCAACAAGCCCGCGCTGCTCAGGGTTACCTGCTGGCTGTCCGGCAACGCAACACCTGCCGCCAGCACATGAGCGTCGAGCACCAGCAGCGGCTCTTGTACCGCCAGCACGCCAGCCCAGGGCGCTTCGCGCAACTGTGCGAGTAATTGCAGCGGATGGCCGAGGCCGGAGGGTTCGATCAGCAGGCGATCCGGTTTGGCTTTGCGCAACAGGCGGCCAAGGCCAACCTGAAACGGCACGCCGTTAACGCAGCACAGGCAGCCGCCCGCTACTTCGCCCAGGGCCACGCCATCGTCGTCAGTGCTCAGCAGCACGGCGTCCAGACCGATCAGACCGAACTCATTGATCAGCACCGCCCAGCGTTCATGCGTCGGCCGCTGCGCGAGCAGATTTCGGATCAGGCTGGTTTTGCCGGCACCGAGCGGCCCGGCAATCAGATGGGTGGGGATATTTTTCAGCATGATCGGCGCGTGCCACTGTCCATCAGGAAGTAGATTTCGGTTGTAGCCATTCTAACGGCCTACAGCACCGGAGGATGCGGCCCTACGCAGACTGATTAAAAACAGCGTGCTAGAGTCGCCGGCATATTTTTGGAGGGTCAATTGATGCGCGCTTTTTGGCTGCTGAGCCTGTTTTCACTGTCCGGCCTGGCCTGGGGCGAAGCCTGTGTGGTGCATAGCCAGGCTGAGCGCCTGGATGTGAAGGTCTGCCAGCAGAACCGCAGTATTCCGCCCAACCTGTTCCGCACCGGCTTCTGCCAGCCGCAGCTAAAGGGCCAGAAGGTGGCCGTGGAGTTTGTCGAACAGTGCCCGATGGGGGCCTTCGGCGTGTGCCGAAATTCCACGGTGGGCGGCACGCCTTACAAGCAGGATGTGCATTATTACGGCGTGGCCAGCGATGCCAATTACCTCAAGCTCTTCTGCGAAAAGCAGAGCAAGGGCGTGTGGATGGCGCGCTAGCCGTCATCAAAGCGTCACCCTGTCTATGTTCTAGTGGCCTTGAGTACCCCTCCCCTGCATACCGGGTCACGCGCCGGTGTGCCTTTCTGGTACTTAAGGCTGCTTTATTCGCAGCCTATTTTTTTGCCTGAATTCAGGCCAACCAATCCAGCGTCAGCAACAAGCGCCGCTCACCTGCCGGCGGCTGCGGTGAACGGTGGATCAAGCCACCGCCCTCGTTACCAATCCATTTCTCGCCCTTGGCCAGCAGCACATGGCCGGTATCGGCGCGCTTGATCAGCACAGCATCGTTGGGCTCGGCAGCCGGATCGCCAAGACGACGGCGCGCCATACCGCCTTCCGCCAGCCACTCACTGCCCACCCCGGCGTAGCTGGTGATCAGCCGTACCGGCACATGATCAACGTGAAAGCGCGGGCACATGGCCTTGTCGAGAATGCGCAGGCGCAGGCCGATGCGTTTGGCGTCGAACAGGCAAGTAAAGGCGCTGACCAGCCAGCTAACATCCTGCAAAAAGGCCACCTGCCCCGGCAGATCGCTGTAACCATCGACCAAGCCACTGAGGTGCGGCTCACTCTCCGGGCTGGCCAGCTCCAGCACCATGGAGTGCCCCAGCGGCTCGCCCTGAGCCAACAAAGCGTTGGCGAAATCGCTGATCTGCACCGGCAGCTGGCGTTGCCATACGGCCAAGTTGACCTCCTCGCGCAGCACCTCGCCGAGCACCTCAATCTGCTCGCTGCTGACCTGCTGCAATGGCTGGCGCAGCACAGGCGCCAGCATCAGGCGGCCTGCTCATGCCAGGGGCCAAACGGGTCGGGTAGCGCTCGCCAGGCGTCCACGCCAAGGGCCATTTCCGCATCGGTCAGCAGGCAGGCATCCAGCTCTGCGGTCAGTTGCACGAAGTCGATGTTCTGGCCGATAAACACCAGCTCCTGGCGGCAGTCGCCGGTCTGCGCTTGCCAGTTTTTCATGATCGCCTGCAGGCCTTCCTCGTCCTCTGGCCACTGGCTTTTCGGCACAAAACGCCACCAGCGCCCGGCAAAGCCGTGACGCATCAAACCACCCGCCTGGGACCAGCTGCCGGCCTCCTGATACTTGCTGGCCAGCCAGAAGAAACCCTTGCTGCGCAGCAGGCGGCCGTTGCTCCATTCGCGGTTGATGAAATTGAAGAAACGCTCGGGATGCAGCGGTTTACGCGCGCGGTAGGCGCTGGAGGCGATGCCGTATTCCTCGGTTTCCGGCACATGCTCACCGCGCAGCTCCTTGAGCCAACCCGGGGCCTGGGCGGCGCGCTCGAAGTCGAAACGGCCGGTGTTGAGGATCTTTTCCAGCGGCACCGCGCCCATGGCCATCGGCACGATTTCGGCGTGGGTATTCAGGCCCTTGAGGATGGCCATCAGCTCTTCGCGCTCATGGCTGCTGATCAGGTCGATCTTGCTGATCAGCAGCACATCGGCGAATTCCACCTGCTCGATCAGCAGGTCGGTGATTGAGCGCTCATCTTCTTCACCCAGAGTTTCGCCACGGCTGGCCAGGCTCTCGGCCTCGTGGAAATCGCGTAGGAAATTCACCCCGTCGACCACCGTCACCATGCAGTCCAAGCGTGCCACATCGGCCAGGCTCTGGCCGTCTTCACCCCGGAAGGTGAAGGTCTCGGCCACCGGCAGCGGTTCGCTGATCCCAGTGGATTCGATCAGCAAGTAATCGAAGCGGCCATCTCGGGCCAGACGACCGACTTCTTCCAACAGGTCTTCGCGCAGGGTGCAGCAGATGCAGCCGTTGCTCATCTCTACAAGTTTTTCATCGGCGCGGTTCAGGCTGACATCACGCTGAACTTCGCTGCCATCGATATTGATCTCGCTCATATCGTTGACGATTACCGCCACTTTCAGGCCCTGGCGGTTTTTCAGAATGGCGTTAAGCAGGGTGCTTTTACCGGCACCGAGAAAGCCGGACAGCACGGTTACGGGAAGGCGATTGGTCATGGTTTCAGGCTCCATCATTGTTCGGTATGTCGCAGGTGTTTTTCGCGTTGTTCCTGGCGCTCTTTGGCTTCGATGCACAGGCTTGCGGTGGGCCGCAGCAGCAGGCGCTTAAGCCCGATCGGCTCGCCGGTCTCGCGGCACCAGCCATATTCGCCATGGGCCAGGCGGTCGAGTGCTTCGTCGATCTTGTCGAGCAGCTTCTTTTCCCGCTCCAGCAGGCGCAGTTGCCACTGGCGCTGCTCTTCAGCGCTACCAATGTCGGCGGGGTCGCTGCTGGTTTCGCGCTCGCGCAGGCCTTCGAACTCTTCGGCAATCCGCGTTTGCAGTTCGCCGCGCTGGTTGAGCAGCAGCGTGCGGAAAAACTGCTGCTGCGCGGCATTCATGTAGTCATCCGCCGACTGGGCGAGCAGCTCGGCGTGGGTGAGCGGTGTTTCGATCATCGTCAGGATTCGCTGGTTTTGTAATTTACTTGTTATAACATAACATTCAAGCCCACAACCAAGCGGCAGATTTCCGATGAACGCACTGACCTTGCCGGACATAGCCGCGCAAATACCTGCCCACGCACAGGCTCTGGACTGGGTTGGCATGCAGGGCATAGCGCTGCCAATCAACCTGGCCGGCCAGCGCATCAATGCCCGCGCCGATGCTGGGGTCAGCCTGGATGATGGCAATGCTCGCGGTATCCATATGTCACGCCTGTACCTGGCGCTGCATGCGCTGGAGCACAACGCGCTGAGCCCGGCGACGCTGCAGCAACTGCTGGGCGAGTTTCTCGACAGCCATCAGGGCATGTCGCAGCAGGCCTCCATCACCTTGCGCGGTGAGGCGCTACTTAGCCGTCCGGCGTTGGTCAGCCCTCTCGCCGGCTGGAAGCCCTACCCCTTCGAAGTGCGTGCACGCCAGGATTCATGGGGGTTTCACGTGGAACTACAGGTAGAAGTGGCCTATTCATCGACCTGCCCCTGCTCCGCCGCATTGGCGCGCCAGCTGATTCAGCAGCGCTTTATCGAGGACTTCGCCGACCAACCGCTGGATCACGCGCAACTGCTGGCCTGGCTCGGTTCACCACAGGGCATCGTCGCCACACCGCACAGCCAGCGCAGCTACGCCACCCTGCAGGTACGTCTGCACAGCGACTGCGCGGGGTTGCCACTGATTGAGCTGATCGACGCCGCCGAACAGGCCCTCGGCACCGCCGTGCAAACCGCCGTCAAGCGCGCCGACGAGCAGGCCTTCGCCCTGGTCAACGGGCAAAATCTGATGTTCTGCGAAGACGCCGCGCGCCGCCTCCATAGCGCCCTGCTGCTACAGCCCGAGCTAAGCGCCTTTCACCTGCGCGTGGTGCACGCCGAAAGCCTGCATGCCCACGATGCGGTGGCTGCTAGCGCCTGCAACTGGCGCTAGCAGCGATTTACCTGACCCGCACCCGGCGCTAACCTGCCAGGCAACTATTGCAGGTAACCCGAATGAACGCTCCCCTGCCCGCAGCACTCAACCTGCGGTCCTACCAACCGCACGATCTGCCTGCCCTGGTCGCGCTGTTTCAGGCTTCGGTCAGCCAGCTGACCGCCCAGCACTACGACGCAGCGCAGCGTCAGGCCTGGGCTCCGGCGGCTGCGGATATGTCTGCCTGGCAAACACGCTTTGCTTCACTTGAGCTTGTTATCGCCGAAGATGGCCTGGTTATCGCCGGTTTTATCGGCTTTAGCCTGGATGGGCATATCGACCTGCTGTACTGCGCGCCCGCTTATGCCCGCCAGGGTGTGGCCAGCGCCTTGTATGCCGCAGCGGAGCAACGCCTGCAGGCGGCGGGTGCCTGCGAACTGTTTACCGAGGCCAGCCTGGTGGCGCAGGCGTTCTTTGCCCGCCAGGGATTTTCTGTGCAGCAGGCACAGACGGTGACGCGCGGCGCTGTTATTTTGCCGCGCATGCTGATGCGCAAAACTCTGGAGCTGCGATGAACACCGTGACGATAATCGTGCTGGCCGCCGTTGTGCTGGCCGCCTGCGCCCTGGCGCTGTGGAGCTGGCACAACCAGCGCAAGCTGGAAAAACTGGATGAGCGGATCAACCGACAGAGCGAACTGATCGAGCAGCTCGACAGCGTGCTGGAAAACCCACAGCTCAGCGAAGCCGAGCAACTGGCGAAAAGCGAAGCCTTGCTGGCCAAACTGCAGGAAACGCGCAAGCCCTAGCGTCGCGACAGCAGCCAAAACCTGTAGGAGCGGCGAGGATGCCTAATCCATGCGTGCGAGTCGCGGGCAAGCCCGCTCCTACAACAGCATGCGCCGCCAAGCCGAAGCGGGCTCTACCAACCGCCGCCGCCCCCGCCACCACCGCCACCACCTGACGAGCCGCCGCCGGATGAACCACCACCGCCTGAAGAACTGCTCGACGGTGGTGATGAGGCCAGTGCCGTGGCGCTGCTTAGCCCAGCAGCCAGGGCCGCGCTCATCGCCAGCGGTGTGCTAAAGCTGCTGCGGCTGTGATACCAGTCGGGTTGATAGTCACGCTGCGCCGGGTCGATCAGGCCGCTGGCCAGCGCTGCGCTAAAGCGCGCGCTCCATTTGTCTTCCACGCCCAGGGCCATGGCATAGGGCAGGTGTTTCTCGTACAGCGCGATGCTCATCGCCGGGGCATTGCCGGCCAATGCCAGCACATCGCTCTCCGCCAATTGCAGGTAGTCGCGATAGCCTTCCAGCTGATCCAGCAAACGCCGCCCTTCGACCGACGGTGCCGGCAGCAGGTAATAAAACAACACCACCACCAACACATACACGCAGAGCAGCAGCAAGGCCGGCACCGACGCCGCATTGCTGAGCATCCACAGGCCAACCGGCACCGGCCAAAAAAACATCAGCCCCACCAGGCCCAGGCCGATCTGCTTACCCACGCTGGGCTGATGCCAGGCCATGTACAGCACAAACAGCGACGGCACGCCAAAACCCACGGAGAACACCACACCCGCCAAGTCGGTGGTCATATCGTCTTCGCTGCGCGCGCCGGTTAGCACCATGATCAGGCAGCCGACAATCGCCCACACCAAGCCCCAGGTCCAGATACCCCGGTTATTGCTGAACCAGGCCTTGCCCTGTTTTTTCAGCTGGGTTTTCAGTCCGGCTACGGCGTCAGCCAGGCGCGGCTCATAGTCACTGCCAATTTCCAGGGCGATGCCTTCCTTATTGGCCGGGAACAGGCGTTTACGCAGTTCGCGATCTGCCTCGCTGAAATCAGCACGCTCACCCGTACCACGGGCCAGGGTAAAACCACCGTCGCGCGGCTTGTCTTCGATATGCAGGTGCTTGCGGATGGCCATATCGGTGAGCCACACACTAAACGCCCGCGCATCCTGATAAGCCCCCTGCAAACCGCGATGCCAGAGGTAGCCGGCCTGCACCGCACTCATGCCCTGCGGGGCCTCGAACAGCGGAATGATCAGGCCTTTCTCAGGGTCGCGGCCAACCCGATCCCAGGCGCGCAGGTAGAACACCAGCAGACCGACTAACAGCAGCGCACCCAGACACAGGCCGAGGTTATCGCGCAACAAGGCACCGCCTCGTTCGACCATGCCCGGCCGAGTAACCAACCCGGCTTGCCAATCCACAGCGACCGTCAGGCCCTGGTAGGCCGCCAAGCACTGCGTGGTTATCAGGCGCAGGTAATCATCGCGTTGTTCGACCACTTCATAGGCCTTGTCCTGGCTGCCCCAGCCACCGGTGTAGGCGGCACGCTGACCGATCCGCGCGCCCCTCGGCAACAGCACCTCCACCGAGGCGTGCTGAATCGGGAAGCTCCAGCCATTGCCGGTGACGTTCCAATACAGCTCGTCAGTATTGAGGTGGTGCAACAGCTGGCGCTCAACGCGGTAGCGTAGCTCGTATTGATAGCGCCCCGGTTGCAGCAGGTGGTCCGCCGAGCCGAGGTAATAACGCACCCAGCTACCGTTCTGCTCGACCCGCGCCCGCTCCGCCTGACCATCGCGGCTCACCCCAAGCAGGGTGATCGGGCTGCTCTGCAACAAACCCAGCGGCAAGCTGTAACTGACCGGCAAATCGCGGTAGATGCCGCGCTTGATCTGCTCACCCTCGGCCTGCACGGTGATCCGCTCGGTCACCAGCAGGTTGCCGTCCGCCTGCACCTGCAGGGTCACGGCAAAGTCTTCAATTACCTCGGCCGCAGCAGTCCATAGCGGCAGCAGGCACAGGCTCAACAGGGCAAAACGCAGCACTCGCAGCATGTCAAAACTCCATGTTTGGCGACTGGGCGTCACGCGGGTCATCCAGGCTGAAGTACTCCGCCGGGGTGAAGGCAAAAGGCCGCGCCACTAGGTTGCTCGGTACCGATTCCACCAGCACATTCAACTCGCGCACCGCGCCGTTGTAATAACGCCGGGCCATCTGGATATGGTTCTCGACCTCGGTGATGGTGCGTTGCAGGTCGAGAAACTGGCCATCGGCCTTGAGCGCCGGGTAGTCCTCGACCAGGGCAAACAGCTGGCGCAGCTGCGTGCTCAGATGCGCCTCCACCGGCGCCCGTTCAGCCAACGGCGAATCGGCCAACTGCAGCGCGCGCAGGCGCTCCTGCACCAGCGCCTGCAGCGTGCCCTGCTCATAGTTCATGTACTGGCGCACGCACTCGACCAGCGCCGGAATCAGGCTGGCGCGGCGCTTGAGCTGCACATCAATGCCGCTCCAGGCCTCGGCCACCCGTGCGCGGTTGAATACCAGGCGGTTGTAGTAATAAATCCCCAGGCCAGCCACAACCAGCAACAGCGCCAACACCCACCAAAGCCCTAACTCTTGCATCACCCCTCCCTGATTAGTCATCTGCCCGCCAATTCACCCTAGCCGGCACTCAACGGACGCGCCGGCCGACCTGCTTAGGCCAGCAAGGCGGACATCACCGCGCGATGCTCGTATCCTGTAGTGCCACAACGCGCGAGGCACCCATGCAGATCGAACTCCTGGAGATCCGCGATCACCTCAATCGCTACCCGCCCTTTGATGCCCTGCCCGAGGACAGCCTCGACGCCATCGCCCGCCAGGTCGAGGTGGCCTACTTCAAGGCCGGCACCGACATCCTCCTATACGGCGCAGACATCCATGACCTGCATTACGTGCGCAGCGGCGCGGTGGAAATCTACCGGCGCAATGGCGAGTTATACAACCGCCTGAGTGAAGGCGATATCTTCGGCCAGGCCGGCCTGCTGCGTAGCAACAAGGTGCGCTTCCCGGCCCGCGCGATTGAAGACAGCCTGATCTACTTTATTCCGGCCGCCCTGTTCGCTCAGATGTGTGAGCAACACGACAGCTTCGCCGATTTCGTTGAGGCCGAAGGCCAGTCACGCCTCAAGTCGGCTGTGGAGAGCCAGGGCAAGGCCAGCGACCTGATGCAGATCAAAGTGCGCACGCTGATCTCGCGTCAGCCCGTCTGCGCCAGCCAAGACACCCCGGTGCAACAGGCCGCACAGCTGATGACCGAGCAAAGCGTTTCGTCGTTGGTACTGCTCGACGGAGATGCGCCCGGCGCCGCCATGGTCGGCATCCTAACGGATCGCGACCTGCGCACCCGTGTGCTGGCCGTTGGGCTGGATGCGGCCACGCCGGTCAGCCAGGTGATGTCGCCCGATCCCATCACCATCCAGGCCGATGACAGCGTTTTCGAAGCCATGTTGAGCATGTTGCGCCATAACATTCACTACCTGCCGGTGGTGCAAAGGCGGCGCCCGGTGGGGATGATCAACCTCTCCGATATCATCCGCTACGAGTCGCAAAGCAGCCTCTACCTGGTCAACTCGATCTTCAATCAGCCGGATGTCGCCGGCTTGCAGGGACTGCTGCCGGACTTGCGCGGCACCTTCGTGCGCATGGCCAACGAAAATGCCACCGCGCACATGATCGGCAGCGCCATGGCTGGCATTGGCCGCGCCTTTAGCCAACGCCTGCTGGAGTTAGCGGAGCAGAAACTCGGCCCGCCGCCGGTGCCCTATTGCTTCCTCGCCGCCGGCTCGATGGCCCGTGATGAACAACTGGTGGTGACCGATCAGGATAACGCGCTGATTCTCGATGACCGCTTCGACCCCGACCTACATGACGGCTACTTTGCCGAGCTGGCGAAATTCGTCAGCGATGGCCTGGCCGCCTGTGGCTACAGCTACTGCAAGGGCGGGATCATGGCCACTAATCGCCAATGGCGGCAGCCACTCAAGGTATGGCGCGGCTATTTCAGCCAGTGGATCGACCGGCCCAACCCGCAAACCCTGCTTAACAGCTGCATCTTCTTTGACCTCGACGGCGTACACGGCGAGGTCGAGCTGGCGGAAAACCTCAAGGAACTGCTCGCCGAAAAAGCCAGCAATGCCCCGGCCTTTCTCGCCGCCCTGGCGCGCAACGCCCTGAACCGCACGCCGCCACTGGGCTTCTTTCGCACCTTCGTGATGGAAACCGACGGCCAGCAGAAACACATCATCAACCTCAAAGGCCGAGGTACAGCGCCGCTCACCGACCTGATCCGCGTGCACGCGCTGGCCTGCGGCAGCAAGGCGCAGAACTCACTGGAACGCCTGGACGCTATCGCCAAAACCAAATTGCTACAGCCCGAAGCGATCAGCCAACTGCGCTACGCCCTGGAATTTCTCAGCCTGGTGCGCATCCGCCATCAGGCCAATGCGCTGGCGGAAGGCCGCGAGCCAAACAACTACATCGAGCCGGAAAAAGTCTCGGCCAGTGACCGCCATAACCTCAAGGAAGCCTTTCAGATACTCAGCAACGCGCAGAAATTCCTGCGCTTCCGCTATCCCGCACAGCCGGGCAAAAGCTTATGAGTACGCTCGCTGCGCCGCTGGACTGGGCGGCGCGCTTTGCTGAGCTGGCTACCAGCGCCAAAGACCCGCGCCTGCAAGCCTTCTACCAAGCAGGCTGCGTCGCCGCCGACACCCCACTGGAACAGGTGCCGCTGCTGGCCCTCGATGTGGAAACCACTGGGCTCGACGCCAACCAGCACGCCATCGTCAGCCTTGGCCTGCTGCCCTTCAACCTGCAGCGCATCCGCTGCGGCGAAGCACGTTACTGGGTGGTCAAACCGGCCAGTGAATTGAGCAGCGAGTCGGTGACCTTCCACCACATCACACACTCCGACATCCGCCATGCCCCGCGCCTGGGGCAGATTCTCGACGAACTGCTGACGGTGATGGCTGGCAAGGTGATGGTGGTGCACTACCGCAGCATCGAGCGCAGCTTTCTCGATCAAGCGGTGCGTGAGCATCTGGGCGAAGGCCTGCAATTCCCGGTGATCGACACCATGCAGCTGGAGGCCCGCCTGCACCGCCAACCGAACTGGTGGGAGCGCTTGCTGCGGCGCCAGCCGGTGTCCATTCGCCTGGCCGATAGCCGCCTGCGTTACAACCTGCCGCCCTACCAGGCGCACCACGCCCTGACCGATGCCCTGGCCACCGCTGAGTTACTGCAGGCGCAAGTGGCAACGCACTATTCGGCGGATACGCCGATTGGGCAATTGTGGAGTTGAGACCGCACATCTGTAGGAGCGGTGGGAGGAGCTTTAGCCGCGACTGCAGCAGTCGTAGGATGGGTTGAGCATCGCGATACCCGTCATTTGGCTATTCCGTCGATGTGTATTTACTTGCACCCCATCGGGCGCGTTACTTGATTCGCTACACTTCACTCTTCAGGCCAACCTGCGGCTATTACTGCACGTCGCTCCGTTGCTCTTGCTGAGCACAAAAGAAAGTAACCAAAGAGAATGTGCCTCTGCATCCGGGTTTCGCTCCGGTATTGCTCCGGGGACTGGCAGAGCCGGCCTCTTACTAAAAACGTATGACTAGTTTTCAAACATTTATCACCGAGCAGAACACATGAACCGTCGCAAAAAAATCAAACAGCTATTACAAGCACATGCCAAAAAAGCCAGTGCCAAATTGGCGCCAAAACGTAAGTCTGCATACATCAGTAAAGCCGACCGTTTGAAAGCAGAAGCCGAAGCCACTCAAGACTTAACCATCACCACTGATAATTGATTTATGCCTATCAGGCTGCAGTGTCCCTCGCGCACAAAAAACGCGCCCGAAGGCGCGCTTTTGTACGGCTTAACAACCGTGCTTAGCGCGGTTCGCTCATCAAACCTTTGACGATCGAAATACAGCCCACCAACAGCACGATGGTGAACGGTAAACCGGTCGATACCGCCATAGCCTGCAAGGCCACCAGCCCGCCGCCGAGCAGCAGGGCGATGGCAATCACACCTTCGATAATCACCCAGAACACCCGCTGCGGCACCGGCGCGTTGACCTTGCCGCCAGCGGTGATGGTGTCGATGACCAGGGAGCCGGAGTCCGACGAGGTGACGAAGAACACGATCACCAGCACGATGCCGATAAACGAGCTAATTGCTGACCACGGCAGCTCGGCCAGCATGGCAAACAGTTTCAGCTCCAGCGCGGCATCCTGCACGCCGGTAAAGCCGTCGCCGACCAGCTGACTGATACCGGTGCCACCGAAGGCCGTCATCCACAGCACCGACACCAGGGACGGCACCAGCAGTACGGCAATCAGGAATTCACGCACGGTACGACCACGGCTGACTCGCGCGATAAACATGCCCACAAACGGCGACCAGCTGATCCACCAGGCCCAGTAGAAGGCCGTCCAGCCCTGGCTGAAGTTGGCGTCTTCGCGGCCAATCGGGTTGGACAGCGCCGGCAGATATTGCAGGTAAGCGCCGAGGTTATCAAAGAAGCCCGTCAGGATAGCCAGCGTCGGGCCGGCGATGATCACAAACAGCAGCAACAGGATGGCCAGGCCCATGTTGATCTCGGACAGACGCTTAACGCCCTTGTCCAAACCCGCCAGTACCGACAGCAGGGCAATCGCGGTAATGCCGATGATCAGCAACACCTTGCTGGCATCTGTCGCGGCAATGCCGAACAGTTGGTCCAGCCCTGCCGCTGCTTGTTCGGCACCCAGGCCGAGGGACGTAGCGAGGCCAAACAGGGTGGCGAATACCGCCAGAATGTCGATGACATGCCCCGGCCAGCCCCACACCCGCTCACCGAGAATCGGGTAGAAAATCGAGCGAATCGACAGCGGCAGGCCTTTGTTGAACGAGAACAACGCCAGCGCCAGCGCGACAATCGCGTAAATCGCCCACGGGTGCAGGCCCCAGTGGAAGATGGTCGCCGCCATGCCCATACGCGCCGCGGTTGCGGTATCACCAGCGGCCGCGCCCAACGGTGCCCAGTCGGTGCGCACACCATCCTCACCCACGCTGACGCCACCCAGCGCCGCCGAGAAGTGCGACATCGGTTCGGCTACGCCATAGAACATCAGACCGATGCCCATACCCGCAGCGAACAGCATGGAAAACCAGCCGGTGTAGGTGTAATCAGGCGTGGCCTGCATGCCGCCAATCCGTACCTTGCCCAGCGGCGAGACGATCAAGCCCAGACAAAGCAGCACAAAGATGTTGGCAGAGCCGAGAAAGAACCAGGCCAGGTTGCTGGTAAGCCACCCACGCAACGCACTGAATAACGGCTCGACCTGATTTTGCAGGGCCAGGGTCAGCACTACAAACAGCACCACAGTAAGCGCCGAGATGGTGAAGACTTTGCCGTGGATATCCAGGGCAAATGAGAACTGCCCTTTGATGTTGTCCTGACCGATCACGTAGTCCGTGTCGATCAAATTGGCATCGCCGGTGGGAGCCGGGATGCCTTCCAGAGTTGCCGCTTCTGGTTGCGGGGTCGTGTCAGACGAAGGTTTTTGACCCATGGGGGACTCCTTTGACGTGTGGCACGCTTTACGCGCACGAGGACGGGATTGCCCTACTCGTACAGCCGCCATGCCAGCGACTGCGGGGTACAGGGTAACAGCCATGGCCTTTGCGTGCCGGCGCATAGCCAGTATTGGCGGCCTATCGCGGTGTTTTCAGATGCTAATTTATAGTTCAAATGGGCTCTCTCAGCGGTAAAGCTCCCCCTCGGCCAGGCAATTAGCTATCGTTGGGCTAAGGCCTTCCGGTCACTGCGCGAGATGCCGTCCATGAGACTCCTGCTGTCCTTGCTGGCTTGCCTGTTGCTCCAGCTGCTGTCGTCGGCACAGGCGGAGACCTTCAAGGTCGGCGTCGAGCTGCAGCCATATATGCCTTACTCAGACGTGCAGAATGGGCAATACCTGGGTTATGGCCGTGACCTGCTCGACGCCTTTGCCGCGTATCAGGGCCATGTATTTGTTTACCAGCCACTGCCAGTGCGACGCCTGCTCAGCGACTTTCTCGACGACCGGGTGAATTTCAAATACCCGGATAACCCGCGCTGGAACGCCGACCAGAAGCAGGGCCACACCCTCTATTATAGCCAGGCGGCAGCACCGGCCATCGACGGCGTACTGGTCAAACCGCAGTACCTCGGCAAGGGCAAGGCGCGGCTGTACCGCATGGGTACCCAGCGCGGCTTCACGCCATGGCCCTACCTGGAGGACATCAAGAACGGGCGGATCATTCTGATCCAGGCCAATCAGATCGACTCGCTACTGGCCATGGCGATGAGTGACCGGGTTGACGGCGTTTACCTCAATCCGCAAGTGATCCGCCATCAGCTGTACAACAGTAGAAAGAATGAGTCCCTGGTGTTCGACCCCGACCTGCCCTATCAGGATGATCACTACTTCCTGTCGAGCATCAAACACCCAGAGGTGATTAAGCAGTTCGATGCTTTTCTCAGCAACCAGGCCGAATGGGTGCAAAAGCTCAAAGAGCGTCACGGCATCACTGACCCGCTCAGCAGCGACTAAGAAGCCGCTGCCGCTTTACAGCGGGGTAACGCCGGTTCATTTGCGCCGCGCACATAAACAAAACCCCCACCGGCTACGCCAAATGGGGGCTCTCCTCTACAACACACCAGGGCTTGTGACCCGGGAGCGGACGCGGGGTTAACCGTCGTCCTGGCCTGCCGCCGAAACGGCCGGGGAGCTTTGCTCACAGCTCCAAAGTTCCAACGCCGGCTGGGTCGCTTGTGGCGGGCCGAGCCATTCACTCATTGAGTGGCAACGCTGGTTGAAACACAGTTGGTAGTCCCCTGCTTCGGGGGTTCGCCCCAAGCGCAGTGGTTGCAAAGGCGGTAGCTGACGCTGGTAGTGCCAGCTGCCCTCACGCAGTTCGGCGCCGTCTGGAATCTCCATACCGGCCCCGGAACCCTTGACCCGCGCCTCGCCGAGCAACAACCCCTCGGGCGTGACGCGGTAGTCCTCTTCCCAGCGAATTTTCTCGATGGTGTGCTTCCAGGCCAGGGTGAAGTCGGGCGTGGGCACTTCGGCCCACACCACACCCGCCAAGCCTAGGCACAAGCCAATCATGCAGCCGCCACCTGCGCATGACGTGCACGCCACAGGTGCTGGGCGATAAACACGGCGGCCAGAGCAAAGCCGATCTCATCACTCATCGGTGTCGCCAAAATCAGGCTGGCACCGGCGGCAAAGCCCAGCGCACGCTCCCACCACGGCATTTTGATCTGCAGGAAGCCAGTGAAGATCGCGCCCCAGATGCCAATAGCCAGCGCGGCCTTGAACACCACATAGAGCGTCGCCAACAGGCTATCGCCCTGCAGCATCAGCGCCGGCTCGTACACCGCCATGAACGGCACGATAAACCCGGCCACGGCAATGCGAATCGCCCATAGGCTGATCTTCAGGCCGCTTTCCTTGGCGATCGGTGCGGCTGCGAAACAGGCCAGCGCCACCGGCGGCGTGAGGTCGGCCATGATGCCGAAATAGAACACGAACATGTGCGAGACAATCAGCGGCACACCCAGCTCCAGCAGTGCTGGCGCGGCAATCGAGCTGGTGATGATGTAGTTGGGAATGGTCGGAATGCCCATGCCCAATACCAGGCAGGTGAGCATGGTGAGGATCAGCGAGAGGAACAGGTTATCCTGACCAATCGCCAGAATGTAACCGGCAAAGGTCGACGCCACGCCCGTCAGGGAGACCACGCCAATGATTACCCCGACCAGGGCGCAGGCAATGCCCACTGGCACCGCATGCCGTGCACCTTCCACCAGCGCATGCAGGCAGATGGTCAGGGTGTCGCGGCCGCCCTTGATAAACCAGCAGATCGCCACCAACAGCGCCACTACGCCAAACACCACGCCGATGCCCAGCTGGAAGAATCCGGCGCAGAGCACGCCGAGGGCGATCCAGAAGGCAAAACGCATGACCTTGGACGACACCCGCAGGATGATTGCCGAGCCGAGAATCACGATGGCCGTCAGCGCCAGACCAACCATCCCGGAGAACAGCGGCGTGCGCCCGGAGAACAGCAGGTAGATCAGAATCAGCAGCGGAATCAGCAGGTACCAGCGCTGCTTGATCGCCGCCCAAGGGTTCGGGCACTGGTCCTTCGGTAGCCCGCGCAGGTTGGCGCGTTTGGCTTCCAGATGGACCATCCAGAACACCGAGCCGAAGTACAGCAAGGCCGGTACTAACGCCGCCTTAGCTACTTCAAAAAACGGCACGTTGATGGTCTCGGCCATGATGAACGCTACCGCGCCCATGATCGGCGGCATGATCTGGCTGCCCATCGAGGACGTCGCCTCAACGCCACCAGCAAACGCCGGCTTGTAGCCGAAGCGCTTCATCAGCGGGATGGTGAACTGGCCGGTGGTGACCACGTTGGCCACGCCCGATCCAGTGATGGTGCCCATCAGTGCCGACGACACCACCGAGACCTTGGCCGGGCCACCGAGCTTGTGGCCGAACAGACCCATGGCGAAATCGGTGAACAGCTTGATCATCCCGGCCTGTTCGAGAAACGCACCAAACAGGATAAACAGGAAGATGTAGGTCGCCGAAACATAGGTCGGCGTGCCGTACAGCCCTTCGGTGCCGAAGGACAGTTGGTTAACGATCTGATCAAGGTCATAACCGCGGTGCATCAGGTCGCCCGGCAGGTACTGGCCGAACAGGCCGTAGACCAGAAACAGTGCGCAGATCAGCGGCAGCGCGATGCCCATAACACGGCGCGCGGCCTCGAAGACCAAGACGATCAACAGCAGGCCGATGGCCATATCGCTCTGGGTCAAATCACCGGAACGCTGGATCAGATCGGCTTCGAAATACCACTGGTAGGCCGCCGTGGCCATGCCGGCCAGGCCCAATAGCCAAGCCATCGGCTGCCAGGGCTGACCCTTGCCGCGCAGCGGAAAGCAGAGAAACACCACCATCAACAGAAAGCCCACGTGGATTGCACGCAGAATCTGGCTCGACACCGGGTGAAAGGCGGCGGTGATGATCTGGAAAATGGAGAACAGCAGCGCGACATAAAACAGCGCTTTTGGCCAATCGCCGGGGTTGGCAGCAAGGCCTTGGTTTTGCTCACTCATGAGGCGGATGCCCTCGTTACAACATCAATCGCACAGAGTCGCCAACAAAACTTGCCGTGACGCGCACAGCGGTTTTATTCACAACTCTACTGAAAGTGAAGCCTGGGTAGGATGGGTTAGCCGCGCAGCGGCGTAACCCATCAAACGTTGCTGAAGCGTCTCTCCAGACTTGAGCCGTGCAGCATGGGTATCGCGTTGCTCAACCTGCGCGGCCCGACCCATCCTACCCAGCCAACCCTTCAACAGCCTTACAGCGCGCCGGCTTCTTTGTAGAAGCGCTCAGCACCTGGGTGCAGCGGGATCGGCAGGTTCTTCGCAGCCGTTTCCAGCTTGATGTCCTTGGCCGCGGAATGGGCGTTACCCAGACGCTCCAGGTTGTCGAACATCAGCTTGGTCATCTGATAGGCCACTTCTTCGGACACATCCTCATGGCTCACCAGGATATTGGTGATGGCTACAGTCGGCACATCGGCATCCTGACCGTCATAGGTGCCGGCTGGGATCGACGCGGGCTGGTAAGCCGCGTTGCCGATCTTGGCGGTCACGTCAGCCGGTACCGAGACAAAGGTGATTGGCAGAGTGGCCGCCAGGTCACGAATAGCCGCCATGCCCAGGCCAGAAGACTGCAGGGTGGCATCCAGCTGACGGTTCTTGATCAGCTCAACCGACTCGGCATATGGAAGGAATTCAACCTTGGCCATGTCGTCATAGCTCAGGCCGGCGGCCTTGAAGATGGCGCGAGCATTGAGCTCGGTGCCGGACTTCGGTGCACCGACGGAGATGGTCTTGCCCTTGAGGTCAGCCAGGGTCTTGATCCCGGACTCCTTGCTGGCGACGATCTGGATGTAGTTCGGGTAAGTGCCGGCAATCGCTCGCAGTTTTTTCAGCGGCGCCTTGAAGCCAGCCTCTTCCACACCATTCCAGGCATCAGCCACGGAATCACCCAGGGCCAGCGCCAGCTCACCACGACCGGCTTGCAGCAGGTTGAGGTTTTCCACCGAGGCTTTGGTCGCCTGTACCGAGGTCTTGGAGCCTTCGATGCCGTTGCTGTACAGCTGCGACAGGCCCACACCAATCGGGTAGTACACACCACTGGTGCCACCGGTAAGGATATTGATAAAGGTCGGTGCGGCGAGTACGGCGGTGCTCGCGGTAAAGGCTGCGGCAGCAGCAAATAGGCTAAAACGTTTGGTCATTCGCATGGAAGAAACTCCGTCGTTGTTATGGCTTTATGCAGAGGTTTTCACTGTAGACGCTATAGGGCACTAGGGCCGTGCAGAGCCTGGGTTCGCAGAGTGACGGAAAGAGGCAATGCCTGCACACGACCGGGGTCGCGTGCACAAGAGAGAGGATGGTGCTGCCGGGGAAGCTGGACGTGCAGATTTAACGTGGCAGTTCATAGGGTTCATCTCTTGCCTTTCTTATGAGTGCCAGCGCATTCGAGTGCGCGGCTGGCAAGAGCTATAGCAGATGCCGTGCCAGCGAAAGGAAAGCCCGCGCTAGAGCGGTTACATTGCGCGGCACGGCCAACCTAGCCGTGATAACAAGCGGAAATCCGCCACTACAAAAACCTGGATAAGCGAAATTCCGCCGACGATGTCTCAGGGGGATGCGTCAACCGCCCTACATCCTGACTACAGGCAACGGCCTATCAATCCTCGTCGCTGCTCCCGGCGGGTCGATAGCTGCTGCGCAGCAGGCCATGGCGCTGCATCTTTTCGTTGAGGGTGCGGCGTGGCAGCTGCAGCAGCGCCATGACCTCGGCGATATTGCCCTGGCAGTGCTGCAGGGCACGGTGCAGGCATTGCGCCTCGAAGGTTTCCATCTGCTCGGCCAACGACTGCACCGGCAGCGCGTCCGTAGGCTCTACCCCGCCACTGATGCCCAGGGCGTGACGCTCGGCGGCGTTGATCAGTTCACGTACGTTGCCCGGCCAGTCATGCGCGAGCAGGCGGGTCAATTCGGCGGGTGCCAGGGCCGGGGTTTCACGGCCATGGCGTTGCGCAGCCTGATGGGCGAAGTGCTCAAACAGCAACGGAATGTCCTCGCGGCGTTCGCGCAGCGGCGGAATACGCAAGGTGGCGACGTTCAGGCGGTAGTACAAATCCTCACGGAAGCGCCCGGCTTTGACCTCATCGAGCAGGTCCGGCTTGACCGCGCTGATCACCCGCAGGTCGACCTGGATGCTGCGGTTGGAGCCCAGGCGCTCCAGGGTTTTTTCCTGCAACACGCGCAGCAGTTTGACCTGCTGCGCCAGCGGCAGGCTTTCCACCTCATCGAGAAACAGCGTGCCGCCGTCGGCATGTTCGATACGGCCGATGCGCTTGCCCTGGGCGCCGGTAAACGCGCCGCTTTCATGGCCGAACAACTCACTCTCAAACAGGTGCTCGGGAATCGCCGCGCAGTTCAGCGCGACAAACGGCTTGCCGGCGCGGTTGCTGAAATCATGTAGGCAGCGCGCAACCCGCTCCTTGCCGCTGCCGGTGTCGCCGCGAAGGAGGATATTCACCGAGGTGCCGGCCAGTTCGAGGATCTGCCGACGCAGGGTCTCCATCGGCCGCGAGACGCCGAGTAGCTGCGCCTCAATATGGTCCTTGAGGGCAAACTGCTGGCGCAGCTGGCGGTTCTCGCAGACCAGGCGGCGCTTGTCCAACGCGCGGCGCACGCTGTCGAGCAGACGCTCCGGGGTAAACGGCTTTTCGATAAAGTCGTACGCGCCCTGGCGCAGCGCCTGTACCGCCATCGGCACGTCGCCATGCCCGGTGATCAGAATCACCGGCAGCTCACGGTCGCGCTCCAGCACGCTGTCGAGCAGCTGCAGGCCATCGGTGCCGGGCATGCGCACATCGCTGATGATGATCCCGGGGTAATCACGGTCGACCAACGCCAACGCAGCCTGCGCCGTCGCACAGCTGTGCACGCTGAAACCAGACAGCTCCAGCCACTGCTGCACCGCCTCGCGGATCGCCACTTCATCATCGACGACTATTACCTGCCCAGTCATATCCCCTCCTGATCAATCGGCGGCAGTGTAGGGTGGATGAGCGCCGTAAAACCACACACTTGAATACAACCCGTAGGGTGGGTTAGCCGACTGTCGCGATTGCCCGGCTCTGCACCGGGCCTGGGGCGGCAAACCCACCGGCTGCGTCACACGCGCCATCGTCTGGTGGGTTACGAGGCGCACGAGCATTGCGCGCGCTAAACGAGCACCTATCCGCGCCGCAAACCCACCCTAGCGATTTACCAGCTCTCGCGCATTGGGCGCAGCCGGCAGGCGCAGGGTAAACACCGCGCCCTGCTCGCCATTGGCCGCCTCCAGGCTGCCGCCCAGCTCGCGCACAATGCCGTAAGACACCGCCAAACCGAGGCCCAACCCGCTGCCCACCGGCTTGGTGGTGAAGAATGGCTCGAAGACATGCGCGAGCACATCCGCGGCAATCCCGCCGCCGCTGTCGGCGATGCTCAGCAGGCACTGCCCGTCCCGCTGCTCGATACGGATATGCAGCTGCCGCGACTCGACAGATGCCATGGCATCCAGGGCGTTGTTGAGCAGATTGAGCAGCACCTGCTCCAGGCGAATCGCATCACCTAACACCCGCGCATCGGTGTCGATCTCACTGTGCAGCTGTACTTGCTCGCTGCGCAGGCGCGGCGCCAGCAGTTGCAACGCCTGCTCCAATACATCACTCAGGCGCAGCCGTTCGCTGAGGCCGGCCGGGCTTTTGCGCGCGAAGGTTTTCAGGTGGCCGGTAAGGCCGGCGATGCGTTGCAGCAAGCCATCGATACGCTGCAAGCCTTCACGCACATCGTCCTGGCGGCCGCTGTCGAGCAGCAGGCGCAAGCTGCCCAGCTGCATCTGCATGGCGGTCAGCGGCTGGTTGATTTCATGGGCCATGGCCGCGGACATCTGCCCCAGTGCGGCCATCTTCGCCGCATGCACCAGGCCTTCCTGGGCTTGGCGCAATTCGGCGGTGCGCAGCGCCACCTCACGCTCCAGGCGCTCACGGATGCCCGCTTGCAACCGCTGGTTCTTGCGCCGCTGGGCCAGGTAGAGCAGCAGAAAGGCCAGGGTCATCCACACCCCGGCGGCGGCCAGGCGGTAGCTGCGCACACTGTTGACCAGGCTTTTCGGCTCGTGCAGCAGGTGCAGGGTCCAGCCTTCGTCACCGAGGGCCTGACGCTGCCAGAGGTAATCGCGCGGGCCATCCGGGCCTTCGACCCAACGCCATTGGCTATCGCTATCAATCTGCCGGCGCAACTTACTGCTTAACGGCTTCAGCGCCTGTTCGGCGTATTTGCGCACTTCCACCAACTCGGCGCGGGCTTGCTCGCTCACCCCATCAAGGGCAAGAAAGCGCCAGGCCGGGCGGTTGCTGAGGATCACCACCGAGTAGCTGTCGGCCACCAGCAACACGCCCGGCTGGCTGACCCATTCGCGCTGCAGTTCTTCCAGCTCCAGCTTGACCACCAGCACACCGAGCACCACGCCCTGCTCATTACGCACCGCATGGGAAAGGAAATAACCGGGGATGCCGGTGGTCACGCCCACCGCGAAATAACGCCCGGAGGACTGGCGCACAGCATCCTGAAAATACGGGCGAAACGCGTAGTTGTTGCCGACAAAACTGCTCCAGTCGCGCCAGTTACTGGCCACCAGCGTTTCGCCCTGGGTATTGAGCAGATACAACACATTGGAGCCGGCGGCGCTATTGAGCTGCTCCAGACGCTCGTTGAGTTTGCGGCGCAGCAAACGGTCATCCGGGGCACGCAGCAGCGACTTGATATCGCTGTCCAGCGCCAGCACCTCGGGCACCGAGCGAAAGCGCTCGACCAGGGTGTGGATCGACTGCGCATACAGCTGCAACTGCCCGCGCGCCTCCAGGCTGCGCTCCTGCCAGGCACGCTGCTCGGCATAACGCCCGGCCAGCCAGATGCTCGCCAGCAAACCCAGCAGGATCAGCAAGACAATCAGGGCAACGCGGTAACGCAGCAAAAAGGCAGGCATGTACGGCTCGCAATGAGGCAGAGCCGGCATGGTAACAAAGCCACCGCCAGCGGTTAGGTCTGCCGGCGCGGGCGGCGTTCACTGACGGTATAGATCAGCACGGCTCAATGGCAGGTCGTGGCTGCCATCGGCGCGGGGTTTAACTGCCAGAACCTGGTGTAGGGCCATCCAGCCACGGCTGAAACCATAGGCACAACCCGCCAGATACAAGCGCCAGATGCGCAAGACCTGCTCTGGCACCATCTGCGCCGCCTGCGCCAGTTGCGCCTCCAGGCGAGTACTCCAAAACGCCAAGGTGCGCGCGTAATGCAGACGCAGGTTTTCCACGTCGACCACTTCCAGGCCGGCGTCGCTCAGGCAGCAGGTCACGCTGGCCAGGTGGGGAAGCTCACCATTGGGGAAGACGTAGCGCCCGATGAAGTCACCGGCACCGCGCGCCACCGGACGACCATCGGTGTATTTGGCCGTAATGCCATGGTTCATCACCAAGCCAGCGGGCTTCACCGCCCCGAACAGGCGCTGGCAATACAGCGGCAAATTGGCGTGACCAACATGCTCGAACATACCGACACTCACCACTTTGTCGAAACGGCCGTCCTGCGGCAGGTCGCGGTAGTCCATCAACTCAAGCGTCACCTTCGCGCCCAGCCCCTGCTCGATTACCCGCTGGCGCGCCCAGTGCAGTTGTTCACGGCTAAGGGTAATGCCGAATACTTGCGCCCCGTATTCACGGGCAGCGAAGCGCGCCAGGCCACCCCAACCGCAGCCGACATCCAGCAATTTATCCCCCGGCTGCAAGCGTAACTTACGGCACAGGTGGCGGAGTTTGGCGATTTGCGCCTGTTCGAGCGTTTCCTCGCCGGTTTCGAAGTAAGCACAGGAATAGACCATTTCAGGGTCCAGCCACAGCGCATAGAAGTCGTTGGAGAGGTCATAGTGGTAGTGAATCGACTCAGCGTCAGTGCGCTTGTCATGGGCCGCTCTGACGCTATGCCGAGCAGGCTCATCGCCCAGCAGCGCCTGGCTCAACGCATCGCACACTTCAATGGCCTCGCTGATCGAACCTTCCAGCGCCAGCCGGCCTTCAACGTAGGCGCCGCCCAGCAGATCAAGGCTTGGATGAGCGAGTTGCGTCATCAGCTTAGGGTCTTTTACAACCAGCGTGACTAGCGGCTGCGGACCTAGATCCAGTTGCTGGCCATCCCATAAGCGCACCCGCAAGGGCAGTTGCAGATCACGCAGCGCAGACGGTAGGTACGTAGGCATAGGAACCTCCTCTTTTCACACCAATGAAAAGGTTAGTTCAGGTGACTCCGTTGTCAGGATAGCGCTTCCAGCGAGAAAACTATTCGGCCCCGGCTTGCAGCAAACCGTCGCTCAACCACTGGCGTAACCAGCTCACGGCCTGTATCGGCGCCTGCTCGCCCAGATGAGCCAACTCGCCGCACAGCTCCGCAAAGCGCCAACCCTGCTCGATCATGCCCTGCAACGCCGTGGTTTCATCGGCCGCCAGGCTCAAGGGCGCAACGTAGATGGCATCAAACGCCAAGGTAAACGCCCACTCCAGCCGCGCCAGCTCACTCAGCGGCGCAGCCTGGGCCGCCACTAAATAGCCGTCGATAAAGTCCGCGCACTCAATCCTGATCGATGCGCAACTCGGGTACCGCGCGGCCGGCCACCAGGCGCTCGTCGACCAGGCGGATCACCGCCGCCTCGTCACGGATACCGAACCACTCGCCCTGTGGATAAAGGCTCGCGGTCGGCCCCCCGTCGCAAGGGAACTGGCATTGACTGCGGGTGATATGCACACCGCCCTCGCACTCCAGCTTGCCGGCGGCCTTGAGGCGCTGACGCAGGGTTTTCCACAGGCCCAGCGCGCCCTTACGCGTGCAGCGCGGGCCGTTGCACAGCAGTAGGCGCTGGGCGTGCGGCGGAATCTGCGACCAGGCGTGCTGCGCCGGCACGGCGGCTACATCGCTGCAGGCCAAGTGCAGTTGCGTGCGCTCAAGCAGCGCGGCCAGGCCGTCGAGCCAGGCGTCTTCCATCGCCGTGCAGACCACAAACACCGACGCGCCATCAGTGCGTTCGGCGATCTGCTCACGTAGCCAGTCACGGTGGGCAGCATCGGCACGCGGCTCTAAATCCACCACAAGTAATGGCCGCGGCAACTCATCCAGCGCCTGCCAGAACGGCTGCAGATCCTGTTCGCTGTCATGCAGGTGCGCCTCGCCCAACAGCGCAGCAAGCCGCTGCTGCAAACGCTCAGCCGACGCGCCACGGCTAAGACCGGGACCGATAAACAACACGTGGGCGTATGGAGTGGGGTTCATCGCGACCTCCTCAAAAGGGCCGGCAGTCTAGCAGTCCGCCATAGCGCAGAGGCCATCCGGGCGATTTCGGGTTGTAGCAACGGAGCTGTGTACCCGACGTGGGAGGGGCTTTAGCCGCGATGACGGCTCAAACCAGGCGCCGCTGAAGCGCACCCCACAGGTCCTCCAACTGGGCAAACTCGCGCTCTACCGCTGGCAACTCGGGCCGGCGCAGCAACAGCACCGGCAAACCCAGTTCGCGCGCCACCTGTAACTTCGGCTCGGTGGACGCGCTGCCGCTGTTCTTGCTGATCAGCACATCAGTCCCCAGGCGAGCGAACAGCGCGCGCTCCTCGTCCAGCGCGAACGGCCCGCGCGCGCCGATGATTTCCGCACGCGGCACCGCTTGTTGCGCCGTCAGACAGCGAACGGTCCAGTGCTGGTGCAGGGGAATCTCGTGCAGGTGCTCCAACGGCTCACGGCCGAGGGTAAACAGCGGGCGCTGGAAATGTTCTAACGCAGCTACCAGCTCAGCCCAGTCGTCCACCTCACGCCAATCATCACCAGCGCCAGCCTGCCAACCGGGGCGACGCAGCGCCCAGCAGGCAACGCCGCTCAGCTCTGCAGCACGGGCAGCATTGGCGCTGATCTGCGCGGCATAAGGGTGAGTCAGGTCCAGCAGCAACTCGATGCCCTGCTCGCGGATAAACGCCGCCAAGCCTTCGGCCCCGCCAAAGCCGCCAACGCGCACCTGGCAGGGCAAGTCATCCGGCACCCGGCCCAAACCCGCCAGGCTGTAGATGCTTTCAGGGCCAAGGCGGCGCGCCAAACGCAAGGCCTCGGTGGTGCCGCCGAGCAGCAGAATGCGCGGGCTCACGGCTTGCGTACTTGCAGCAGAGTGATCGGCAGGGCGCTGCGCCAGGTGTCGAAACCGCCCAGCGGCTGCGCCTGGGCCACGCTGATGCGGGTCAGCTCACCGCCCACCTGCTCACGCCAGGCCACCAACGCCGCTTCGCTTTGCAGGGTGACGGCATTAGCCACCAGCCGACCGCCCGGTTTCAGGTTGGCCCAGCACTGCTCCAGCATGCCGGGAATGGTCACCCCGCCACCGATAAAAATCGCATCCGGCGCGGCCAAATCAGCCAATGCTTCGGGCGCGCGACCGGCGACCAGTTGCAGGCCGGGCACGCCAAGGGCGTCGCGGTTGTGCTGGATATGCGCCTGACGCCCAGCGTCGGCCTCAATGGCGATGGCCAGGCAGCTGGGGTGTGTGCGCATCCACTCGATGCCGATGGAGCCGCAGCCGGCGCCAACATCCCAAAGCAGTTCGCCGGGTTTTGGAGCCAAACGCGCCAGGGTGATCGCGCGTACATCGCGCTTGGTCAGCTGGCCGTCGTGCTGATAAGCGTCATCCAGCAAACCCGGCGTCAGCGGCAGCAAACGCGCCTCGGCGCCCGCCACACAGTCAACCGCCAGCAGATTGAGGTCAGCCACCCGCACCTGCACCCAGTCACTAGCCAAGCCGTCGATGCGCCGTTCCTGAGCGCCGCCCAGGTGTTCCAGTACGGTCAGCCGGCTGGGGCCAAAACCGCGCGCACGCAGCAATTCGGCCACCGCCGCCGGGCTGTCGCCGTCATTGCTCAACAGCAGCAGCCGCGCGCCGGGGAAAATCTGCGCCTGCAGCGCCGCCAACGGCCGCGCCACCAGCGACAGCACCGTCACCTCCTGCAGCGGCCAACCCATGCGGGCGGCGGCCAGGGACACTGACGAAGGCGACGAGAACACCCGCAGCTCTTCAGCCGGCAACTGCCGCGCCAGGCTCGCGCCAACCCCATAAAACAGCGGATCACCGCTAGCCAGCACACAGACTGGCGTACCGCGTCGCGCCAGCAGCGGCTCTAGGCTGAATGGGCTGGGCCACAGCTCGTGCTGCCCCGGTAACGCGGCCGGCAACAGCGCCAGTTGCCGCGCCGCGCCGACAATGCACTGCGCCTCGCTCAGCGCCTGGCGCGCCGCCTCACCCAGGCCGGCGTAGCCGTCTTCACCGATCCCAACCAGGGTTAACCAGGCCGTCATAGCCACTCCTCTGTACCCGCCTGACGAGCAAGGGTGTCTGCGCGTTAGACAAAGCGGGCATAATACAGCCTTCGTCGGTGCCCTAACGGGCCTAAGAGGGAACACGGTTAAACCGTGGCTGCCCCCGCAACTGTAAACAGCGAGTCTGCCGCAACTGCGCCACTGGGAAACTGGGAAGGCCGCGGCAGATGATGACCTGTCAGCCAGGAGACCTGCCGACGACGCTAGTCGCGAGTGCCAACATCGGGCGGGGTGTACCGATGCCATTGAGTTCCCCTGTGCCAGGGTGAACTCTGCTGGTTCGGTCGCCGCGTCTTTGTTGTTGGTGAATCCGTTGCGCGACCATTCCACCACCATAGATCCGTCACTACCACGCCCCAGCGCGTGCCCCGGCCTGCTGCGTATCGTTCAGGCGCTGGACGGTGGTATCTGTCGGGTCAAGCTGGCCGGCGGCGTACTCAGCAGCAAACAGGCACGCGCCATCGCCGAGGCGGCCGAACGCTGCGCCAGCGGTGTGCTGGAGCTGACCAACCGCAGCAATCTGCAGATTCGTGGCGTGTTGGCTGGTCAGCAGGCCGAGTTGATCGAGCGCCTGCTCGCTGCCGGTCTCGGCCCCAGCAACCCGGCAGCGGATGATGTGCGCAACTTGCTGCTCAGCCCCGCCGCCGGCCTTGACCCGCATGCCCTGCTCGACACCCGGCCGCTGGCCGCCACGCTGCTCGATCTGCTGCAAAACACCCCAGCACTGCATGCGCTTTCGGCCAAATTCGCCATTCAGCTCGACGGCGGCGAAGCCCTGACGATGCTGCAACACCCCCACGATATCTGGCTTAGCGCCCTGTCCGGCTCGCCAGCTCGACTGGCCTTTGGCCTGGCTGGCTGCCCGACTGACAAGCCACTGGGTGTGGTCGACATTGAGCAAGCCGTGCCGCTGGTGGAGCAACTGCTCAGGCTGTTCCTCGATCTGGCTGGGAGCGAACACAGCCGGATGCGCCAGTTGCTCGGTGTGATGACGCCCAGCCAGCTGCTGCAACAGCTGCAAGCGCGTCTGCCCTTTAGCGTGCAAACGGCTCCGACCGATTGGCCGCGCACACCCGTCAGCCAGGGTGCGGCAATCGGCATTTATCCGCAGCAGCAGGCGGGCCTGTGCATGGTCGCTGCCAGCGCGCGTCTGGGCCGAATCGATGCTTCGCAACTCAACGCCCTGGCGGATCTGGCCGAGCAATTTGGCGATGCCAGCCTGCGCCTGACACCCTGGCAGGGTCTGCTGCTACCAAATATCCCCGAGCAATCGGCAGACTACCTGCTGCACAAACTGGCCGAACTGGGCCTGCTGATCGATGCGCAGGAACCACTTAGCAATCTGATCGCCTGCACCGGCTCAGCCGCCTGCGCCAAGGGCCTGGCCGACAGCAAAGCCGACGCCTTGCTGCTCGCCAAGCGCCTGCGCGCCAGCACAGCGCGGCCGCAGGTGCATCTCAGCGCCTGCACGCGCTCCTGCGCCGCCGCGCATACCGCGCCCTTTACCTTGCTGGCCAGCAGCGCCGGGCATTACCAGCTCTATCAACGCACGTCCGAGGTGGCCGGTTTCGGCCAGCTGCTGGCCAGCGCCATGACTATCGACGAGGCCGGCGACTGGTTCGCCGCCCACTGCGCAACAGGAAACAGCGATGCTTGAGTACATCCGCGACGGCCAGGAAATCTACCGCCAGTCCTTCGCCACCATCCGCGCCGAGGCGGACCTCAGCAACATCCCGGCCGATCTGGAAAAGCTCGCCGTGCGCGTCATCCACGCCTGCGGCATGGTCGATGTGGTGCAGGACCTGCGCTTCTCCCCCGGTGCCGGGGCCGCCGGCCGCGCCGCGCTGGCCAAGGGTGCGGCGATTCTCTGCGATGCGCGGATGGTCGCCGAAGGCATCACCCGCCCGCGCCTGGCCGCCAACAACCCGGTGATCTGCACCCTGCATAACGACGGTGTGATTGAGCAAGCACGCGCACTCGGCAATACCCGTTCGGCCGTCGCCTTGGAACATTGGCGCGAGCACCTGGAAGGCAGCGTGGTGGTGATCGGCAACGCCCCCACCGCACTGTTCTACCTGCTGGAAATGCTCGATGCCGGCGCGCCAAAACCGGCGTTGATCATCGGTATGCCGGTGGGCTTTATCGGCGCGGCAGAATCCAAGGACGCCCTGGCCGCCGACAGCCGCGGCGTGCCCTATGTGATCGTGCGCGGCCGCCGTGGCGGTAGCGCCATGGCGGTAGCGGCGGTCAACGCCCTGGCCACGGAGGTGGAGTGATGAGCGTACAAAAAGGCCGCCTGCTAGGCATCGGCGTCGGCCCCGGCGACCCCGAGCTGATCACCCTCAAGGCCCTGCGCCTGCTGCAATCGGCAGCGGTGATTGGCTACTTTGTGGCCAAGGCCAAAGCCAACGTCGGTCAGGGCGGCAACGCCTTCGGCATTATCGAAGCGCACCTGACCGACTCCCAGCAGCGCCTGCCGCTGGTCTACCCGGTGACCACAGAAAAGCTCGCCGCGCCGCTAAGCTATGAGGATGTGATCAGCGACTTCTACGACACCTGCGCCGTGCAAATCGCTGCACGACTGGATGCTGGCCACGACGTAGCGGTGATCTGTGAAGGCGACCCGTTCTTCTACGGCTCCTACATGTATCTGCACGACCGTTTGGCCGGCCAGTACGACGTGGAAGTGGTGCCCGGCGTGTGCTCCATGCTCGGCTGCGCCTCGGTGCTCGGCACCCCGCTGGTATACCGCAACCAGAGCTTGAGCGTGCTCTCCGGCGTGCTGCCAGAAGATGAACTCAAGCAGCGCCTGCGCGATGCCGAAGCCTCCGTGGTGATGAAGCTCGGGCGCAACTTCGAGAAAGTCCGCCGCGTGTTGCAGGAGCTGGGCATCGACCAGCGCGCGCATTACGTTGAGCGCGCGACCATGGGCAACCAACGCATCGTGCCGCTGGACGAGGTGGAAGCGATGTCCTCGCCGTACTTCTCGATGATCGTCATTCCCGGCGAGAAATGGCGCGGTTGATCCGCCCACCGCGCCCCGCCCACTATGGAACACCTTATGACCGCCGCTCCCGCCATCATCATCCTCGGCCCCTCCGCCCTGCCCTGCGCGCGGCGTATCCAGGTGCTTTATCCACAGGCGCAGATTCACGGCCTGAGCGGTCGAGTGGCGGATGTCGAGCGGCTGTATGAAGACTTCGGCGACAACCTGCGCACGCTATATCGCGACGGCACGCCGATCATCGCCCTGTGCGCCGCCGGCATCGTCATCCGCAGTCTGGCTGCCGTGCTCGGCGAGAAGGACCGCGAACCACCGGTGCTGGCCGTGGCCGAAGATGGCAGCGCCGTAGTGCCGCTGCTCGGCGGGCTGGGCGGGGTCAACCGGATGGCGCGCGAAGTTGCGGCACACCTAGAGGTCAGCGCGGCGATCACCACCAGCGGCGAACTGCGCTTTGGTACCTGCCTGCTGGAGCCGCCAGCCGGTTATGTATTGGCCGATCTGGAACAGGGCAAAGGCTTTGTCAGCGACCTGCTCAGCGGTCAGGCCGTGCGTATTGAAGGCGACGCGCCCTGGCTGACCCAGGCCAAACTGCCTGTGGATAACAGCGCTGACCGGGTGATCCATATCAGCCCGCACAGTCGCGCCGCCAACGTTGATGAGCTATTGATTCACCCGCAACAAGTCGCAGTGTGGATCGAACGCGCCAGCGCCGATTTGCTTAACGAGCTGCAGCAGGCGCTGCATGCCAGCAACCTGGCGCCGCACAGCCTGGCCTGCCTGCTGGCCGCGCCGGAACTGATGGCCAAAACCGAACTGCACGCCGCCGCCACGCAGCTCAAGCTGCCGCTGCGCTTTATCGACGACGCTACGCAATTGCCGCCGCTACACAGCCAGCACGCCAACCTGCGCCTGCTGCTGGCCGCTGCACCCATCGACGCCAACCAGCTTGGTCGCCCGCGTGGTCGTCTGACGGTAATCGGTCTCGGCCCTGGTGCCGCTGAATTTATGGTGCCCGCCGCGCGTCAGGCGCTGGATGAAGCCCAGGACCTGCTCGGCTACGAAACCTATATCAATATGGCCGGCCCGCTGCGCCCGGAGCAGGTGCGCCACTGCACCGATAACCGTGAAGAAATGCAGCGCGCCAGGCATGCCTTCGAGCTGGCCGCCAGCGGCCGACGCGTGGTGGTGGTGTCGTCCGGCGACCCGGGTGTATTCGCCATGGCCGCCGCCGTGCTGGAAGCCCTGCACGAATCCACCAAAGCCGAATGGCAGCGCGTCGATCTACAGATATTCCCCGGCGTCTCCGCAGCGCTGGCCACCGCCGCCAAAGCCGGCGCGCCGCTGGGGCATGACTTCTGCCTGATCTCCCTGTCGGACAACCTCAAGCCCTGGGCCATTATCGAAAAGCGCCTGGCGCATGCCGCCGCCGCCGACCTGGTGATGGCCTTCTACAACCCCATCTCCAAAGCCCGCCCCTGGCAGCTCGGCAGTGCGCTGGAGATCATCCGCCAACAACGCACGCCAGAAACCCTGGTGGTGCTCGGCCGCGACATCGGCCGCCCCGGCGAAACCCTGCGCAGCCTGACGCTAGGCGAACTCACGCCAGAGATGGTCGATATGCGCACCCTGGTGATCATCGGCTCCAGCCAAACCTGCCGCTTCCCGCGCGCCGAGGGTGGCGAGTGGGTGTATACGCCGCGCAGTTATCCACAGCTGTAGCAAATGTAGGATGGGTTGAGCGTGCGATACCCATCAGGGATTTTGACGTGACATAGATATTGGGTAGGGCACAGCGATGGGTATCGCTGCGCTCAACCCATCCTACGAGCATCAATCCTGATGCGTACCCGAGCGTTTAAGCAGTTGCTTGCAGCGTTCGGACAGGTGCAGTACGCGCAGGTGTTTGCCGGCTTTGCTGTAGCGTTCGCGCAGGGTTTTTAGCGCGGCGATGGCCGAGTAGTCGACAAAGCTCAGGTGCCGACAGTCCAGGGTGACCTCGGCCGGGTCATTGGCCGGGTCGAACTGGTTGAGAAAGGCCGTGGTCGAGGCGAAGAACAGCGTGCCGTGCAGGCTGTAGAGTTTGCTGCCGTCGGCCTGCAGATGGCTCTCGGCGTAGAGTTCGCGGGCGTGCTGCCAGGCGAAGTTGAGCGCGGCGATGATGATGCCGCAGAGCACGGCGGTGGCCAGGTCGGTGAACACGGTGATGGTGGTCACGGCGATGATCACCAACACATCGTTGCGCGGCACCTTGTGCAGCACCCGCAGCGAGGCCCAGGCGAAGGTCTGCTGCGACACCACGAACATCACCCCAACCAACGCAGCCAGCGGGATACGCTCGATCAGCGGCGAGAGAAACAGCACGAACAGCAGGATCATCACCCCGGCCACCACGCCAGAAAGGCGGCCACGCCCGCCGGAGCTGAGGTTGATCACGGTCTGCCCGATCATCGCGCAGCCGCCCATGCCGCCGAACAACCCGGAGGCCATATTGGCCGCGCCCAGGGTCACGCACTCACGGTCCGGGTAGCCACGGCTCTCGGTGATCTCGTCGGTCAGGTTCAGGGTCAGCAGGGTTTCCAGCAGGCCGACCAAGGCCATCAAGATCGCATAGGGGGCGATGATGCGCAGGGTTTCCAGGGTCCAGGGCACTTGCGGCAAGGCAAACTCCGGCAGGCCGCCGGCAATCTGCGCCATATCGCCCAGGGTGTGGGTCGGCAGGCCGAGCAGGTAAACCGCCAGGCCCACACCGAGAATCGCCACCAGCGCTGGCGGCACGCTGCGGGTCAGGCGCGGCAGCAGGTAGACGATGGCCATGGTCAGCGCCACCAGCCCGAGCATCAGATATAGCGCATGGCCGCTGAGCCAGGCCTCACCCTCCTTGAAATGCTCCAGTTGGGCCAGGGCAATGATGATCGCCAGGCCGTTGACGAAGCCGAGCATCACCGAGTGCGGCACCATGCGGATCAGCTTGCCCAGGCGCAGCAGGCCGAAGGCGATCATCAGCAATCCGCCAAGCAACACGGTAGCGAGCAGGTACTGCGCGCCGTGTTGCACCACCAGCGCGATGATAACCACGGCCATCGATCCGGCAGCACCAGACACCATGCCCGGCCGCCCGCCAAACAGGGCAGTCAGGGTGCAGATGATAAAGGCGCCGTAGAGCCCCATCAGCGGGTTGAGCTGGGCGACCAGGGCGAAGGCGATGCACTCGGGCACCAGGGCGAACGAGGTGGTCAGCCCAGCCAGGACATCGGTGCGTAGACGTTGTACTTTCATAAATGGCCCAAAAGCCATGCCCTGTAAGGCGTGGCGAGATAACAAGGGCCGCGGATTTTACGGCCTCAAGGGTGATCCGGCCAGTTGTTGCTGGTATGCAGGACAGACGGCGCGTTTATCGGCCGGTTTAAGCGCCGAGCTTGCGCAGCAAATAACTATCCATAATCCAGCCATGCTGTTCGCGCAGCTGCGCGCGGCGGATGCGGATGGTGTCGGCGACTTCGCTTAGCGGGCCGGCGATCAGCACTTCGTCCGGAGTGCCGATATACGCGCCCCAATAGATATGCATGGGCTGGTCGACAAAGCGCTGATAGGTGTCCTGGGCGTCGAGCATCACCAGTACGCTGTCCACGCCCTCGGGAAAGCCGCCTTCAGCCAGGCGCCGCGCCGGGGTGATCTGGAAGGCCTGGCCGATGCTGTTAAAGCAGACCTTATGCTTGGCCGCCAAGGCTTGCAGGCTGGTGATGCCGGGGATGACTTCGTATTCGATCTGCTGACTGCTGTTGGCGACGATCTGTTCGACGATGCGCAGGGTGCTGTCGTACAGCGCCGGGTCGCCCCAGACCAGGAAAGCCCCGGTTTCGCCATCGCTCATCTGCTCGCGAATCATGCCCTCGAACACCTGCTGCTTGTCCTGATTCAGGTCGACCACACTGCCGTGATAGTCCGGCACATCGCGCACCCGCTCCGGGCACTCGGCGCTGGCAAAGCGGTAGTCGCGGCCCTGGATAAAGCGCTCGCAGATGGTCTTGCGCAGGCCGATCAGGCTGTCCTTGGCGTTGCCCTTGTCCATCAGGAAGAATACGTCCGTGCGGTTCAGCGCGTTGATCGCCTGCACGGTCAGGTAGTCCGGGTCGCCGGCACCGATGCCGATTATCAACAGGGTTTTCATAAGGCTGTCTCCAGGCTGCCAGCTAACAGCGGCAGCGAATCGATATGTCGGTAATCGGCGCCCAGCTCAGCGGCCAGTTGGCGGGCGCGGCCGAGGCGGATCGGCGCGCTTTCAATGTCCACCAGCAGCGCCGGGCAGACACTTGGCGCTAACGCCGGCCAGTCGCGCAGACGGCCATCGGTGATGATCAACAACCGCTGAGTTTCGCCTGGGTGTAAGCGCTGCCGCCGCGCCTGCCAGTCGGCGGCCTGCTGTAAGGCGGCAAGCAACGGCGTACCGCCGCCTGCGCCCAGCTCGGCGAGCCATTGTTGCAACGCCTGAGAGGCTTTCTGACCCTGCCACAACCATTGCGCCTGGCGGCCGGTGGCGTGCAGCAAGGCCAGCCGCGCACGTTGCCGGCGTGCCTGCTCGAACACTTCACTGAGCAAGCCCTTGGCTTTGCTTAGCGCGCCATGCCGGCGGGTCGAGGCTGAGGCATCGACGATTACCAGCCAAAGTTCAGCCGGCTTGGCGCTGCGCGGGCGCAATACGAGATCCTGTCGAGTACGCGGACGCCCTTTAAGCAGGCTCGCCGGCCAGTCGATACCACCTATCGCACCACTGCGACTGGCACCGTGGCGACCATTGCCGAGTGTGCCGGGAGCGGCCCGGGCATCCGCGCCTGAGGCTGTGCGCGGGCGGATGCTTAGGGCTTTTTTGTCCAGCGTGGCGGTTCACGCCGAACGCCTGCGCTTTGCACTTGGGCGGGTAATTCGCCCCACTGGCCTTCGCCTTGCGGCGCTTGTGGCTGTTCGCTGGACGCGCTGTTGTTTGCCTGAGATTCGGGCTGAGAGTGTGGCGGCTGCGCGGCTGGCGGCGGATTGTGACGGCGACGGTGGCGCAGAACAAAGTCCGCGACTGCGTCTATATCCTCGGCCGCAATCTGCTCGACGCCACGCCAGGCGGCATGGGCCCGAGCCGCGCGCAGCCAGACCAGATCGGCGCGCAAACCATCGACCGCAGCAGCAAAGCAGCGCTGGCTGATTTGCTCCAATGCAGCGTCATCCAGCGGAATTGCCGCCAGCCGCGCACGGGCGCTCTGGCAGCGTTCGCTTAGCTCATCCTGCTGGGTCTGCCAGCGCTGCAGAAAGGCCTGCGGGTCGGCATCGAAGGCCAGGCGGCGGCGGACAATTTCGGCACGCTGCGCCGGTTGCGGCTGCGCATCCATAGCCAGGTTAAGGCCGAAGCGATCCAGCAGTTGCGGGCGCAACTCGCCTTCTTCCGCGTTCATGGTGCCGATCAACATAAAGCGCGCGGCGTGCCGATGGGAGATGCCGTCGCGCTCGATATGGTTGACCCCACTGGCGGCGGCATCCAGCAGCAGATCAACCAGGTGATCGGGCAGCAGGTTGACCTCATCGACATACAGCACGCCGCCATTGGCCTTGGCCAACAGGCCGGGGGAAAACTGCGCGCGGCCCTCGCCCAGCGCAGCATCCAGATCGAGGGTACCGACGATGCGCTCCTCACTCGCGCCCAAGGGCAAGGTGACAAAGGTGCCACTGGCCAGCAGGTCGGCCAAGCCACGGGCCAGGGTCGATTTAGCCATGCCGCGCGGGCCTTCGATCAGCACGCCACCAATCGCCGGATCAATCGCCGCCAGGCACAGCGCCAGTTTCAGGTCGTCTGCGCCGACCACAGCGGCGAGAGGGAAATGGGCGGTATCGGTCATGGCGCAATCCGGCTGGGCAAAGGCCGGCATTGTAACAGCGGGTCGTCGAATCCCATTGCGCTGTTCTGCTATGGCCGGCGGTTGGGCAAGGCGGGCGCGTGGCGAAACTCAGGCGCTAACCCCAGGCATCAGCGAACGAAATGCGGCATACGTCAGTGCAGAACGGATGAAAAAAACATTATCTACACCTGAGTAAAAACCCTCGGCAAGCGCTTTAGCGCGCGCCTAGGGCTTGCAATCGCCCCGCCCCCTGAATTACCTTCAGGACCATTCAACGGAGCTTTCCATGTCGCCAACCCTGATCCTGAACAGCACTCGCCTCGATGCAGCCTGCATCGTCATCGCGCGTGCCCAGGCGTCTGTGATGGCGGCCGCTGCGTATTTTTATGGGTATTGGTTTAGCCATAGGCGCGCCTGATACCCCACAGGCGCCCTAGCAACTCAGGGTCGCCACCAGACAGTTTCTCGAAACCCCCGGTCGGCCTCCCGACCGGGGGTTTTGTTTTTCCGGCTCACATATTTTGCACAGAGGATTTCAGCATGACCGCCTATATCAACTGCATCACCTACCAAACCTATTACCGCTACGACTGGCGATTTACCAGCGGCTGCGCCGCGCAACCGCTCAATCGAACACCCCATCGCCCCAGTTAGCACGCCGCGCGCGGTAACGACCGCGCCGGCCGAGGAAACCAGCATGTCCGTAGCCATTAACACCAGCTCCACCGCTAAATCCGCCGATCTGCACCTGGTCGAAACAAAGACCCGCCGCCAGACCTCGCCACTGCCCAGCGCCGCCCAGTTGCGCGAACAGCTGCCCCTCTCTGCCGCTCTGGCGCGCCAGGTGCAGCAACAACGCCAGGCCATCCGCGCCATTCTCGACGGTCACGACCCGCGCCTGCTGGTAGTCGTTGGCCCCTGCTCCCTGCACGACGATGCCGCCGTACTCGAATACGCTGAGCGCCTGGCCGCCCTCAGCCAACGGGTAGGTGATCGCCTGCTGCTGGTGATGCGCGCCTACGTCGAAAAACCGCGCACCACGGTGGGCTGGAAGGGGCTGGTGTACGACCCGGGGCTGGATGGCAGCGGCGACATGACTGAAGGATTGCGGCGCTCGCGGCAGCTGATGCTGCGCCTGCTGGAACTGGGCCTACCGCTGGCCAGTGAAATTCTGCAACCGCTGGTGGCCGGCTACTTCGACGACCTGCTCGGCTGGGCGGCGATTGGCGCACGCACCAGCGAATCCCAAGTACACCGCGAGCTGGTCAGCGGCCTTGAGATGCCAGTGGGCTTCAAGAACGGCACCGATGGCAGCCTCGGTATCGCCTGCGACGCCATGCGCTCCGCGGCGTATGCCCATCAGCACTTCGGCGTCGATGGTCACGGCCGCCCGGCGCTGGTACAGACCCACGGCAACCCGGACACCCATCTAGTGCTGCGCGGCGGCCATGGCGGGCCGAACTACGACGCTGCCAGCATCGCCACCGCGCGCGCCGAGCTGGAGCGCCAAGGCATAACGCCACGGATCATGGTCGACTGCAGCCACGCCAACAGCGGCAAAAACCCACTGCGCCAGCCCGAGGTGCTACGCAGCATGCTCGATCAACGCCTGGCCGGCGACACGGCCCTGCGCGCGGTGATGATCGAAAGCCACTTGTTCGATGGTGCGCAAAGCCTCGGCGGCGAACTGCGCTACGGCGTGTCGATCACCGATGCTTGCCTCGGCTGGGACGGCACCGAACGCATGCTGGTCAACGCCGCCGTACGCATGCGCGATCTGGTTTAACCCAACCGGTTCGCGGCTAAAGCCCCTCCCACAGAACTAGCTGCTCCGTGGGAGGGGCTTTAGCCGCGAGGTTTTTTAAGACTCTTCGCTGTCGATCAGCAGGTTTTCCAGGGTCTCGCGGTACTCGCCCGGCTCCTGCCAGAGGCCCCTCTGTTGGGCTTCGAGCAAGCGTTCGATGATGTCCTGTAGGGCGCCAGGGTTGTGCTGCTGGATAAAGTCGCGGGTGCTTTTGTCGAGCAGATAGGCATCGGTGAGCAGCGCGTACTGGTGGTCGTCGACCAGTTCGCTGGTGGCGTCGAAGGCGAACAGATAGTCGATGGTCGCCGCTAACTCGAACGCGCCTTTGTAGCCGTGGCGCTTCATGCCCTCGATCCACTTGGGGTTGGCCGCGCGGGCGCGCACCACGCGGTTGAGCTCTTCCTTCAAGGTGCGGATGCGCGGGGTATCCGGCTGGCTGTTGTCGCCGTGGTAGCTGGCCACCTTGGCGCCGCGCAGGGTTTCCACCGCCGCGAGCATGCCGCCCTGAAACTGGTAGTAGTCGTTGGAGTCGAGAATGTCGTGTTCGCGGTTGTCCTGGTTGTGCAGCACCGCCTGCATCTGCTCCAGACGCTCGGCGAACTGCGCCCGCGCCGGGGTGCCTTCGCTGTGTTTGCCGTAGGCGTAGCCGCCCCAGTTCAGGTAGACCTCGGCCAGGTCCTCGCGGGTTTGCCACAGGCGTTCTTCGATGGCGTTCTGCACGCCTGCGCCATAAGCCCCCGGCTTGGAGCCGAACACTCGCCAGCCCGCCTGTTTGCGCGCCTCGGCTTCGTCCAGGCCGCTGTCCTGCAGGGTAAGCGATTCACGCCAGACCCGCGCCGACAGCGGGTTCATGTCCTCCGGCTCGTCGAGATCAACCACCGCCTGCACGGCATCATCGAACAGCCGAATCAGGTTGCTGAAGGCATCGCGGAAGAACCCGGAAACGCGCAAGGTCACGTCCACGCGAGGGCGGCCAAGTTGCGTCAACGGCAGCACCTCGAAGCGTTCAACGCGCTGGCTGCCGGCCTGCCACACCGGGCGCACGCCCATCAGCGCCAGGGCTTGGGCCATGTCATCACCGCCGGTGCGCATGGTCGCCGTGCCCCACATCGACAGGCCGAGCTGGCGCAGGTGGTCGCCGTGATCCTGCAAATGCCGTTCAAGCAGACGATCCGCCGCTTGCACACCGATGCGCCAGGCCGTCGGCGTGGGCAGGTTGCGCACATCAACGCTGTAGAAATTGCGCCCAGTGGGCAGTACATCCAGACGCCCGCGACTCGGCGCGCCACTCGGCCCAGCTGGGACAAACCGCCCGCTCAGCGCCGATAACAAACCGTGCATCTCGGCATCGCCGCAGGCATCCAGCAGTGGCGCAATCTGCTCACGCAAACGCTGCAGTACTTGGCGACTTTGCCCGCCCACGGCTTCGACATCCGCTGACTCAATCAGGCGCAGGGCCAACAGCTCCAAAAGCTCGCGGGTATCGCCGGCACTGCGCCAGGCCTCATCGCTTAACCCAGCCAACAGCGCCGGACGCGGGCCCAGCCAGGGCGCGGCCATATCGCAGTCGAGCGGGTCGAAGCCCAGCTGCAGATCGCTGGCCAAGGCGCGCAGCAGGCTGGCATTGCCGCCCTGGCCATCGCCACGGGGAATGCGCAGCAGCGCCAGCAAGGTATCGCGGCGCAGCGTGCCGGCCGGTGATTCGCCAAATACATGCAGGCCATCGCGGATCTGCGATTCCTTCAAATCGCATAAATAGGCGTCGAGCTGCGGCAGCCAGCTATTGGGATCTTCGTTAAGTTGCAGGCCCAGTTCGCGATCCAGACTGGCCTCGCGCACCTTGAGCAGAATCTCGCCACGCAGTTCGGCGGCGCGGCGCAGATCGAGCTGGCTGGCCTCGTAATACTCGTCGGCCAGACGCTCCAGATCACGCAGCGGGCCGTAGCTTTCGGCGCGGGTCAGCGGTGGCATCAGGTGGTCGATGATCACCGCCTGGGTGCGCCGCTTGGCCTGCGCGCCCTCACCCGGATCATTGACGATAAACGGGTAGATATTCGGCAGCGGGCCAAGAATCGCGCTCGGCCAGCATTGTTCCGACAGGCCGACGCTCTTGCCCGGCAGCCATTCCAGGTTGCCGTGCTTGCCGACGTGAATCACGGCATCGGCAGCAAAAACTCTGCGCAACCAGCAGTAAAACGCCAAGTAGCCGTGCGGCGGCACCAGATCGGGGTCGTGATACACCGCCGCTGCATCCAGCTGATAACCACGCGCCGGCTGGATGCCGACAAAAGTCAGGCCGAAGCGCAGGCCGGCGATCATCAACCGCCCTCCTCGGAACATCGGATCACGTTCCGGTCCGCCCCAGCGTTCACGCACCGCCTGCTGGTTGGCCGCCGGCAGACTGTGGAAAAACGCCAGGTACTCATCCAGCGCCAGGCTCTGCGCGCAGGGTCGTGCGTCGAGGCTGTCCAGATCATTGGTCACGCCGCCGAGCAGCTGGTGGATCAGCGCGGTGCCGCTGTCGGGCAACCCTGCAACCGGGTAGCCCTGCTGTTGCAGCGCCTTGAGGATATTCAGCGCCGCCGCCGGGGTATCCAAGCCAACGCCATTGCCGATGCGCCCATCGCGAGTCGGGTAGTTGGCCAGCACCAGAGCGATGCGCTTGTCGGCGTTGGCCTTGTCGGCCAGGGCGATCCAGTTGCGCGCCAGCTCAGCGACAAAATCCATTCCCGCTAAATGCGGCTGATAACACACCACATCGCTCTGGCTGCGCTCACTGCGCCAGGCCAGGCCCTTGAAGCTGATCGGCTGGGTAATCAGGCGGCCATCCAGCTCGGGCAACACGACATGCATGGCCAGGTCGCGCGAGCCCAGACCTTGGGCGCTGGCTTGCCATTGCTCATGGTTATCCAGCGAGCAAATGGCTTGCAGTACCGGGATATCGCGGCGGAAAGGTCGCTCGCTCGGTGCTTCCGGGTTGGATAAGGCGAACGCGGTGGTGTTGATGATCAGCGCCGTGCCGGTGTCGTCCAGCCAGGTTTCGACCTGGGCCAGGCAGGCGGCCTCCTTGAGGCTGGCCACGGCAATCGGCAGCGGGTTGAGGCCTTGAGCCTGCAGGCGCTGACAGAACACATCGATAAAGCCGGTGTTCGCCGCCTGCACTTGAGTGCGATAAAACAGCAGCGCCACCACCGGCGCAGTCGCTTGCCAATTAGCCTGCCAGTCGGCCAAAACCGCGCGGGCCTGCTGCGGGTGATAGAGGCCCACGCGCGGCAACAGCTGCGGCTCGCCCCAGACATAGTCACGCTGCAGCCACTGGCTGGCGATGCAATTGAACAGCTGCCGCGCATTCTGCGCGCCGCCCTGACGGAGGAACTGCCAGAGCCGCTCGGCCTCAGCCAGCGGTACAGTGCTCAAGCCCATCAGCTCAGGGTCGGGATTGTCGCAGCCGGGCACCATGATCACCCGCGCACCGCGCTCGGCCAGCTCAACCAAACGCTCGATGCCGTAGCGCCAGTAACTGACGCCGCCGTGCACGGCAATCAGGATCACCTTGGCGTGTTGCAGCACCTGCTCGACATAGAGGTCCACCGAGGCGTGATTGCTCAACTGCGCCGGGCTGGCCAGACGCAGGCTGGGATAATCCTCGGGTAACTGCCGCGCCACCTCAGCCAACAGCGACAACTGTGAATCGCCGGTGCAGAGAATCACCAGCTCGGCCGGTGTCTGGCCGAGGTCGGCGATGCTGTCGACCGGTACTTGGCTGCCGGGCTGGGTGCGGATTAGATGCATGGGGGCTTAGTTCGCCAATGCCGCCTGCAATTCAGCGCTGATGACAGCCTGATCAAGATGCTGACCAATCACGATCAAGCGGCTGACCCGCACTTCGTCAGCCTGCCAGGCGCGGTCGAAGTGTTTGTCGAAGCGCTGGCCAACACCTTGCAGCAACAAACGCATCGGTTTGCCGGGAATCGCCGCGAAACCCTTGATGCGCAGGACGCCATGCTTGGCTACTGCGTCCTTCAATGCGCCCAGCAAGCGTGCTTCCTCGGCCTCCGGTAGTTCCACGTGGAACGAGTCGAATTCGTCGTGATCGTGCTCTTCATGGCCTTCCAGGTCATGGTGGGTCTTGCGGCCTTCGATGTGCAGCTCGGTTTCGCAGTTGAGGCCCAACAGCACGTTCAGCGGCAGTTCACCGCCATGGGCTTCGATGATTTTCACTGCCGGCGGCAACTCTTCCGCCACTTCGGCGCGCACCGCCGCCAGGGCGGCGGCGTCGAGCAAGTCGGCTTTATTGAGGATCACCAGGTCAGCGCTGGCCAACTGATCTGCGAACAGCTCATGCAGCGGCGATTCGTGGTCGAGGTTTGGGTCAAGCTTGCGCTGCTGATCGACCTGGTCAGGGAAAGCGGCGAAGGTACCGGCGGCCACGGCTGGGCTGTCGACCACGGTGATCACCGCATCAACGGTGCAGGCGTTACGGATTTCCGGCCAGTTGAACGCCTGCACCAGCGGCTTGGGCAGGGCCAGGCCGGAGGTTTCAATCAGGATATGGTCGAGTTCACCACGGCGCGCCACTAACTCGCGCATCACCGGGAAGAACTCTTCCTGCACGGTGCAACACAGGCAACCGTTGGCCAGCTCATAGACGCGGCCATTAGCCTCTTCTTCGCTGCAACCGATGGAGCACTGCTTGAGGATTTCGCCATCAATACCCAGCTCGCCGAACTCGTTGACGATCACCGCGATACGCCGACCGCCCGCGTTTTCCAGCATGTGGCGCAGCAAGGTGGTTTTACCGGCACCGAGAAAGCCGGTGACGATGGTGACGGGAAGTTTGCCGAGGGTTTGCATGGCGAGTCCTGCGTGACGTCGAAAGAAAGACGAGCAGGAGGCGGCACAGACATGACAGCCACGGGGCGTCAGCCAACACCACCGGATCACCCCGCCCGGTTGTCGAAAGCGTGACGAGGCAGGTCTCCTGGCTCACGATCTGCGCGCTGCGCGACCCTTCACCTTCCCGCCTGCGGCAGTGGTGTATCGAAGGGCTTTCGACCGTTCACAGTTGCGGGGGCAGCCAAGGCATTCACCTTGTTCCCTCTTAGCTTCAGCGGCAGAGCCGCGAAGAACCTCGAACGCGCCAAGGCTACGCAGACCATGACGGCCGGTCAATCACGGTTGACCGCTAAGAGCCGCCATGATCAGCTACGCCGCCGCAGAAACCGAGCGCCGTAGATCATGCCCAGCCCTGTCGATAATTGCCCCGCCGCTATTCAAGTGGTCGCCGGGCTCGGCTGTCGCAGCGGCTGCAGTATGGAAGATTTGCTCAGCCTGCTGCTGCACAGCTTGCAGGCACATGGCCTGACTGTGGATAACTTGGCGGGGCTGGCGAGCATCGCGCACAAGCGTGACGAGCCGGGTCTGCAGGCACTGGCCAATCGCCTCGGCCTGCAGCTGAGCCTTTTCAACTCGGCAGAACTGCAGCCCTATCAACCAGACGTGCAAAGCTCGCCGATTACCCTGGCCGCCACCGGCAGCCCGGCAGTCGCGGAACCCTGCGCCCTGGCGCTGGCCGAACGCCTGGGCGGCCAACCGGCCCGACTGCTTGGCGAAAAAACCCGCAACGCCAGTGCCACCTGCGCGCTGGCGTCGATTGCACCCAAGGATGTGTCATGACCGTCTACTTTATCGGTGCCGGCCCCGGCGACCCCGAGCTGATCACCGTCAAAGGCCAGCGCCTGCTACGCAGCTGCCCGGTAATTCTCTACGCCGGCTCGCTGGTGCCGGCAGCGGTGCTGGAAGGCCATAACGCTGAGCAGGTGGTGAACACGGCTGAGCTGCACCTGGATGAAATTATCGAGCTGATTGCCCAGGCGCACAGCAAAGGCCAGGACGTGGCCCGCGTGCATTCCGGCGACCCGTCGCTATATGGCGCGATTGGCGAACAGATCCGCCACCTGCGTCGGCTGGAAATTCCCTTCCAGATCATTCCCGGCGTTACGGCGACCGCTGCTTGCGCCGCCCTGCTGGAAAGCGAGCTGACCCTGCCCCAGGTGTCGCAGACACTGATTCTCACGCGCTACGCGAGCAAATCGAATATGCCCGAGGGCGAGGCGCTGGGCGACCTGGCCCGTCACGGCGCGACCATGGCCATTCACCTCGGCGTGGTACATCTGAGCAAAATCGTCACTGAGTTGCTGCCGCATTACGGCGCGGATTGCCCGATTGCCGTGGTGCACCGGGCCAGCTGGCCGGATCAGGATTGGGTCAGCGGCACCCTCGCCACCATCGAAGAACAGGTGTGCGCCAAGGGATTTCGCCGCAC
Source organism: Pseudomonas spirodelae (assembly GCF_034653255.1). Taxonomy (NCBI): domain Bacteria; kingdom Pseudomonadati; phylum Pseudomonadota; class Gammaproteobacteria; order Pseudomonadales; family Pseudomonadaceae; genus Pseudomonas; species Pseudomonas spirodelae. Next base: position 133,359 of record NZ_JAYEET010000036.1, read on the forward strand.
CGCGCTGATCCTCGTCGGCCGTGTGCTGCACGCCGAACAGTTCGCCGACTCGGCGCTGTATAACGCCGAGCATCGCCACCTGTTCAGGTCAGCGGACGATTAACAGGCTGCTAGAGATGAATCTCCGCAGCCTTGATCCCCAGTAACCGCAGCTCTTCGATCAAACCATTGAGGTCAGCGAAGGACTCCACCTGCTCCTGGTCATCAACCAGAAAGAAGCTGGTGCCTGCGCCTTTCTTCAACATCACAATCCATTCCCGGGTATTGGCCGGGTTGACGATGATATGTGTATCAAAGACCCCACCCTGAGCCTGCTTATTCTTTATATCTTCACGTTTCATCAGCTCGCCCCTGCTTATTCAACCGTTACCGATTTCGCCAGATTACGCGGTTGGTCGACGTCGGTGCCCTTGAGTACGGCCACGTAATAGGACAGCAGCTGCAGCGGAATGGTGTAGAGAATCGGTGCCAGGGCATCGTGGATATGCGGCATGTTCACCACGTGGGTGCCCTCGCCATTGCTCATGCCCGCCTGCTCATCGGCAAACACCAGCAGCTCGCCGCCACGGGCGCGGACTTCCTGCAGGTTGGATTTGAGCTTTTCCAGCAGTTCGTTGTTCGGCGCCACGGTCACCACCGGCATGTCGCTGTCGACCAACGCCAACGGGCCATGCTTGAGCTCGCCAGCCGGGTAGGCTTCGGCGTGAATATAGGAGATTTCCTTGAGTTTGAGCGCACCTTCCATTGCCACCGGATACTGCGCGCCACGGCCGAGGAACAGGCTGTGGTGCTTCTCAGCGAACAACTCGGAGACCTTCTCCACCACGCTGTCCATGGCCAAGGCTTCACCGAGGCGGGTCGGCAGGCGACGCAACTCTTCCACCAGCTCGGCTTCCAGGGTTTTATCCAGGGTGCCGCGCACCTGACCGAGGGACAGGGTCAGCAGCATCAGCGCGACCAACTGGGTGGTGAAGGCTTTGGTTGAGGCTACACCGATTTCCGGGCCTGCTTGGGTCAGCAGGGTCAGATCGGACTCACGCACCAGCGAGCTGATGCCGACGTTGCAGATCGCCAGGCTGGCCAGATAGCCACCCTGGCCGGGTGCATGCTCCTTGGCATTGCGCAGGGCTGCCAGGGTGTCGGCGGTTTCGCCAGACTGGGAGATGCTGACAAACAGGGTGTCCGGCTGCACCACCACCTTGCGGTAACGGAATTCGCTGGCCACTTCGATTTGGCAGGGAATCCCGGCCAGGCCTTCCAACCAATAGCGCGCGACCATACCGGCGTGGTAACTGGTGCCGCAGGCCACAATCTGCACGTTTTTTACTTTGCCGAACAACTCGGCCGCTTGCGGACCAAACGCCTGCACTAATACATGATCTGTGCCCAGACGGCCTTCCAGGGTGCGCTGCACGACCTTGGGCTGCTCGTGGATTTCCTTAAGCATAAAGTGGCGGTACTCGCCCTTGTCGGCGGCTTCCGCACCCTCGTGGTATTGCACGCTCTCGCGCGTCACAGGCTCACCGGAGGCATCCCAAATCTGCACGCTGTCGCGCTGGATTTCGGCGATATCGCCTTCTTCCAGGTACATAAAGCGGTCGGTGACCTGACGCAGGGCCAGCTGGTCGGAGGCGAGGAAGTTCTCACCCAAACCCAAACCAATCACCAGCGGGCTACCGCTGCGCGCCGCGATAAGACGGTCAGGCTGCTTGGCACTGATCACCGCCAGGCCGTAAGCGCCGTGCAGTTGCTTAACCGCCAGTTTGAGGGCGGCGGTCAAATCAGGCTGAGATTTGAGGGTGTGATCGAGCAGATGGACGATCACTTCGGTATCGGTGTCGGAGCTGAACGTGTAACCGAGGCCTTTGAGCTGAGCACGCAGTTCTTCGTGGTTCTCGATAATGCCGTTGTGCACTACCGCCAGTTCACTGCCGGAGAAATGCGGGTGGGCATTACGCTCGCTTGGCGCACCGTGGGTGGCCCAACGGGTGTGGGCGATACCCAGGCGACCCGCCAGCGGCTCCTGGCGGAGTGCCGCTTCCAACTCACTGACCTTGCCGACACGGCGACTGCGGTACAGTTCGCCCTGATCGTTAAGCAACGCCACACCGGCGCTGTCGTAACCGCGGTATTCCAGGCGCTTGAGGCCTTCAACCAGCACGGCGGTGATATTGCGTTCGGCGACTGCGCCTACGATGCCACACATATTCTTCTCCTTAAGCCTCGACGCTGGCGCAGATCAGCTTGATCCCACGCGCGGTCAATTGTTCACGGGCCTGGTTATCCAGGCGCTCGTCAGTAATCAGGGTATGGATGCCGCCCCAGGGCAGCTCCAGGTTGGGAATCTTGCGGCCGATCTTGTCGCTCTCGACCATCACCACCACTTCGCGGGCCACCTCCGCCATCACCCGGCTAAGCCCGAGCAACTCATTAAAGGTGGTGGTGCCACGGTTCAGATCGATGCCATCAGCACCAATAAACAGCTGATCGAAATCATAGGAACGCAGCACTTGCTCGGCGACCTGGCCCTGGAAGGATTCCGAATGCGGGTCCCAGGTGCCACCGGTCATCAGCAGTATGGGCTCATGCTCCAGTTCGCTGATGGCACGGGCGACATTCAGCGAATTGGTCATCACCACCAAGCCAGGTTTATAGCCCAGCTGCGGGATCATTGCCGCCGTGGTGGTGCCGCTGTCGATGATGATCCGTGCATGCTCGCGAATGCGCGCCACCCCAGCACGGGCGATGGCCTGTTTGTACTGCGAGATCGGCTGAACGTCGCTGATCAGCTCCTGCGGAATGGGCACCGCACCGCCGTAGCGACGCAACAGCAGGCCGCTCTTTTCCAGCGCCGCGAGGTCTTTGCGAATGGTCACTTCAGAGGTGGCGAAGGCTTTCGACAGGGCGTCGACACTCACTTCACCTTGCTCGGCGAGCAGGGCAAGGATGGTGTGGCGACGTTGTGGCGTGTTGCGTTTCGACATTAAAGGTTTCGATTCGAAAGATAGCGGTGCGAATCAAAACCTAACGAAGCTTTTGCGTCAAGCAGGAAAGTGATGAATGGCCGTCGGATGGGTTAGCCACAGGCGTAAGCCATCACCAGGCAGCATGGGTATCGCTACGCTCAACCTGCGCGGCCCGACCCATCCTACGTCCGCCTCACTTCTTGGTTGGGCGCTTCCAGCCTTCGATATTGCGCTGCTTGGCGCGGCCGACGGCTAAGGTGTTATCCGGTACGTCGCTGGTAATCACCGAACCTGCACCAGTGGTCGCACGGTCGCCTAAAGTTACCGGTGCAACCAGGGCGCTGTTGGAGCCAATAAACACGTCTTCGCCCAGCACGGTTTTAAACTTGTTGGCGCCATCGTAATTACAGGTGATGGTGCCGGCGCCGATATTGGTACGTGCGCCGATTTCAGCGTCACCCAAATAACTCAGGTGACCCGCCTTAGCGCCTGCACCCAGCTTGGCGTTCTTCAGCTCAACAAAGTTACCCACATGAGCCTTGGCGCCCAACACGGAACCCGGACGCAGACGGGCGAACGGCCCGCAATCGGCGCCCTCGCCTACTTCGGCACCTTCCAGATGGCTGTTGGCTTTAACGATGGCGCCTTTACGCAGGGTACTGTTCTTGATCACACAGTTCGGGCCGATCTGCACGCCATCTTCAATGACCACCTGACCTTCAAGGATTACGTTGATATCGATGGTGACATCGCGACCTACCGTGACTTCACCGCGCAAATCAAAACGCGCCGGGTCGATCAGGGTCACACCTTGCAGCATCAAGCGGCGCGCCGCGCGGAACTGGTAGTGACGCTCCAGCTGCGAAAGCTGGATGCGATCGTTGGCGCCCAGCACTTCCATCTCGTCAGCCGCCTGTTCGGTGGCGACCACCAGGCCATCGGCTACGGCCATGGCGATTACGTCTGTCAGGTAGTACTCACCCTGGGCGTTGCTGTTGGACAGACGACCGAGCCAATCGCCCAGTTTCTTCCCCGGTACGGCGAGGATGCCGGTGTTGCCTTCGCTGATTTTCCGTTGCTCGGTGCTGGCGTCCTTGTGCTCGACAATGGCCTTCACCACGCCAGCGGCATCACGGACGATGCGGCCGTAACCGGTTGGGTCGTTCAGATTGACCGTCAGCAACCCAAGCTGCTGCTCGCTGACCTGTTGCAACAGACGCTGCAGGGTTTCAACTTCGATCAGCGGTACGTCGCCATAGAGAATCAGCACGCGCTCGGCGCTCAAGGCCGGTAGCGCCTGGGCTACGGCATGGCCGGTGCCGAGTTGTTCGGTTTGCAGGACGAAATTCAGATCATCCGCCGCCAATCGCTCGCGCACCAATTCCGCGCCATGCCCGATCACCACATGTATGCCGTTCGGCTTTAGCTGGCGAGCCGTGTCGATGACATGACCGAGCATGGCTTTACCGGCAACCGGGTGCAGCACTTTGGGCAAGGCCGAACGCATACGGGTGCCTTGGCCGGCGGCGAGGATGACGATATCGAGCGACATAGAAGAGGGTCCTGGGCAAGCGCCGGTTGTTCCCTGTGGATAACTCCACGACACAACCAACTGAAAAGATGAAATGACAGGCAAGAAAAAGGGTAGCCAAGGCTACCCTTTTACTCGTTTGCGATGAAGCAGCGAAATTAACCGCCGAACTTCTTGCGCAACTGCTGAACGGTACGCAGCTGAGCCGCGACCTCAGCCAAGTGAGCGGCGGCGGAACCGTAGTCGAACTCCGCGCCTTTCTCATTCAAGGCTTTCTCAGCAGCCTGCAGGGCCAGCTGAGCAGCAGCTTCATCGATATCGGCAGCACGCTGCACGGTATCGGCGAGCACTTTGATCATGCTCGGCTGGACTTCCAGGAAGCCACCAGAGATGTAGAACACCTCGGATTCGCCACCCAGCTTGACCAGACGAATCGGACCCGGCTTGAGGTCGGTGATCAGCGGCGCGTGGCCTGGAGCGATACCGATATCACCCAGGTTGCCGTGCGCAATCACCATCTCGACCAGACCGGAGAAGATCTCGCCTTCTGCGCTGACGATGTCGCAATGGACTGTCATAGCCATGTCTAACCTCACTATCGATCTGTTTGCACACGATGAGGTGGGCAAACAGACCGTAAGCGCCCGTTACCGAGCGCACGGGTGATTACAGTTTCTTCGCTTTCTCGACAGCTTCTTCGATGCTGCCAACCATGTAGAACGCCTGCTCTGGCAAGTGATCGTAGTCACCTTTCAGAATACCGCTGAAACCAGCGATGGTGTCCTTCAGGGAGACGTACTTACCTGGCGAACCGGTGAAGACTTCGGCCACGAAGAACGGCTGGGACAGGAAGCGCTGGATCTTACGAGCACGGGATACCAGCTGCTTATCTGTTTCGGACAGTTCGTCCATACCCAGAATCGCGATGATGTCCTTCAGCTCTTTGTAGCGCTGCAGCACGTACTGAACGCCGCGAGCGGTGTCGTAGTGCTCCTGACCGATAACCATCGGGTCCAGCTGGCGCGACGTCGAGTCGAGTGGATCGACCGCTGGGTAGATACCCAGGGAGGCGATGTCACGGGACAGTACAACGGTGGCGTCCAAGTGGGCGAAGGTGGTCGCCGGGCTTGGGTCGGTCAGGTCGTCCGCAGGAACGTAGACGGCCTGGATCGAGGTGATCGAACCGGTCTTGGTCGAAGTAATACGCTCTTGCAGAACGCCCATTTCTTCGGCCAGGGTCGGCTGATAACCCACTGCGGAAGGCATACGGCCCAGCAGTGCGGATACTTCAGTACCGGCCAAGGTGTAACGGTAGATGTTGTCCACGAAGAACAGCACATCACGGCCTTCGTCACGGAACTTCTCGGCCATGGTCAGGCCGGTCAGTGCTACGCGCAGACGGTTGCCTGGTGGCTCGTTCATCTGACCGTAAACCAGGGCTACCTTGTCGAGAACGTTGGAGTCCTTCATCTCGTGGTAGAAGTCGTTACCCTCACGAGTACGCTCACCCACACCGGCGAACACGGAATAACCGCTGTGCTCGATGGCGATGTTACGGATCAGTTCCATCATGTTTACGGTTTTGCCTACACCGGCACCACCGAACAGACCGACTTTACCGCCCTTGGCGAACGGGCAAACCAGGTCGATAACCTTGATGCCGGTTTCCAGCAGCTCGTTGGAGCCAGCTTGTTCGGCGTAGGTTGGCGCAGGACGGTGAATGCCCCAACGCTCTTCTTCGCCAATCGGGCCAGCCTCGTCGATTGGGTTGCCCAGCACGTCCATGATACGGCCCAGAGTTTTCACCCCAACCGGTACCTGGATACCTGCGCCAGTGCTGCCGACATTCAGGCCACGCTTGAGGCCTTCGGTCGAACCCATTGCAATGGTACGTACCACGCCGTCGCCCAGCTGCTGCTGAACTTCAAGAGTGGTTTCGGCGCCGACTACTTTCAGCGCTTCATAAACATTCGGCACTTGATCACGCGGGAATTCCACGTCGATAACGGCGCCGATGATTTGAACGATACGTCCGCTACTCATCTTTGGTTCCTCTGAATATTTGAACCGTGCTTAAACCGCGGCAGCGCCGCCGACGATTTCCGAAATTTCCTGGGTAATCGCTGCCTGACGTGCTTTGTTGTAAACCAACTGCAGGTCTTTGATGATATCGCCAGCGTTATCGGTGGCGTTTTTCATCGCGATCATCCGGGCCGCTTGTTCAGCCGCGTTGTTCTCAACCACTGCCTGGTACACCTGCGACTCCACGTAACGCACCATCAAGCCGTCCAGCAGCTCTTTGGCGTCGGGTTCGTACAGGTAATCCCAGTGGTGCTTGAGTTCTTTATCCGGATCGGCCACCAGCGGAATCAACTGCTCCACTGTCGGCTTTTGCGTCATGGTATTGATGAACTTGTTCGAGACCACGGACAAACGATCGATGCGACCATCGAGGTAGGCATCGAGCATTACCTTGACGCTACCAATCAGATCATTGATCGATGGTTCTTCGCCCAGGTGGCTGATCGCAGCAACGATGTTGCCACCAAAGTTGCGGAAGAACGCCGCGCCTTTGCTGCCAACAACGCAGAGATCAATCTCCACGCCTTGCTCGCGATTGCTCGCCATGTCTTTGACCAGAGCCTTGAACAGGTTGGTGTTCAGACCACCACACAGACCACGGTCCGAGCTCACCACCACATAACCGACGCGCTTAACATTGCGCTCGATCATAAACGGGTGACGGTATTCCGGGTTGGCGTTGGCCAGATGACCAATCACCTGACGGATACGCTCCGCGTAGGGACGGCTAGCAGCCATGCGCATTTGTGCTCTGCGCATTTTGCTGACCGCCACCTTTTCCATGGCGCTGGTGATCTTCTGCGTGCTTTTGATGCTCGCAATCTTGCTGCGAATCTCTTTTGCGCCTGCCATTTGACACCTATCGGGTTAGCAAGCGGGGACCTCGCGGTCCCCACTGCGGCTTACCAGGTTTGGGTGGCCTTGAACTTCTCGATACCGGCTTTCAGCTGGCCATCGATGTCGTCATTGAAGTCACCCTTCTCGTTGATCTTCGCCAGCAAAGCGGCGTGATCCCGGTTGAAGTAAGCAATCAGGGCCTGTTCGAATGCGCCAACTTTGGCAACTTCGATGTCGACCAGGAAACCACGCTCAGCGGCATACAGCGATACGGACATGTCAGCGATCGACATTGGCGCATATTGCTTCTGCTTCATCAGCTCGGTAACGCGCTGACCATGCTCAAGCTGCTTACGGGTGGCTTCGTCCAGGTCAGAAGCAAACTGGGCGAATGCTGCCAGTTCACGGTACTGAGCCAGAGCGGTACGGATACCACCGGAGAGCTTCTTGATGATCTTGGTCTGTGCAGCACCACCCACGCGGGATACCGAAATACCGGCGTTGACCGCAGGACGGATACCCGAGTTGAACATGGCCGATTCCAGGAAGATCTGACCGTCGGTGATCGAGATCACGTTGGTCGGAACGAACGCGGAAACGTCGCCAGCCTGGGTTTCGATGATCGGCAGAGCGGTCAAGGAACCGGTCTTGCCAGTCACGGCGCCATTGGTGAACTTCTCAACGTACTCTTCGGAAACGCGCGATGCGCGCTCCAGCAGACGGCTGTGGAGATAGAACACGTCGCCTGGGTAGGCTTCACGGCCTGGCGGACGGCGCAGCAGCAGGGAAATCTGGCGGTAAGCCACTGCTTGCTTGGACAGATCGTCATAAACGATCAGTGCGTCTTCACCGCGGTCGCGGAAATATTCGCCCATGGTGCAACCGGCGTACGGTGCAATGAACTGCAGCGCAGCGGATTCGGAAGCGGATGCCGCGACAACGATGGTGTTAGCCAACGCGCCGTTTTCTTCCAGCTTGCGCACCACGTTAGCGATGGTCGATTGCTTCTGACCAATGGCAACGTAGACGCACTTAATGCCGCTGTTCTTCTGGTTGATGATGGCGTCGATGGCCAGAGCGGTTTTACCGATCTGACGGTCACCGATGATCAGCTCACGCTGACCACGACCAACCGGGATCATGGCATCGACCGACTTGTAACCGGTTTGCACCGGCTGGTCGACCGACTTACGCCAGATCACGCCCGGCGCAACCTTCTCAACAGCGTCGGTAGCGACGTTGTTCAGTGGGCCTTTGCCGTCAATTGGGTTGCCCAGTGCGTCGACAACGCGACCCAGCAATTCCGGACCAACCGGAACTTCCAGGATGCGGCCCGTGCACTTGGCGCTCATGCCTTCGGCCAGGGAGGTATAAGCCCCCAGAACCACTGCACCCACGGAGTCTTGCTCCAGGTTCAGTGCCATACCGTAGACACCGCCCGGGAACTCGATCATTTCGCCGTACATAACGTCGGCGAGACCGTGAATACGCACGATACCGTCAGATACGCTGACGACAGTGCCTTCGTTACGGGCTTGAGAGGCGACATCGAGATTCTCGATACGCCCCTTGATGATTTCACTTATTTCGGAAGGATTGAGTTGCTGCATAGCTCTGCTGCCCCTTCAAACTCAAGATTTCAATGCTTCGGCCAGCTTCGCGATTTTGCCGCGAACTGAGCCATCGATAACCAGGTCGCCGGCGCGGATAACGACACCACCGATAAGGGTGGCATCCTCCGCGGCGTGCAGACGCACTTCTCGGCCGAGCCGTGCACTGAGAACCTTGGCGAGTTTGTCTTGCTGTTCATCGCTCAATGCGAAGGCACTGGTGACATCCACGTCGATCGACTTTTCCTGCTCGGCTTTGTAAAGCTCGAACAGTTCAACGATCTCTGGCAACAGGGCCAGGCGATCGTTTTCAGCGACGATGTGAATGAAATTGCGTACCTGGGCGTCGAACTTGTCACCACACACGTCATTAAACGTGGTGGCCTTGTCTGTACTCGTCAAACGCGGTGCTTTGAGCAGGCTTTGCATGGTGTCGTCTTGCGACACCGCTGCAGCCAGGCCGAGCATGGCTGACCAAGAGGCCAGTTGCTGGTGGGCCTGAGCATACTCAAAGGCAGCCTTGGCGTAAGGTCGGGCCAACGTGGTCAGTTCTGCCATGATCGCGCCCTCGCTTAAATTTCGGCTGCCAGTTTGGAAACCAGCTCCGCATGCGCGTTTTGGTCGATAGATGCGCCCAGAATCTTCTCGGCACCGCTAACGGCCAGGCTACCCAGTTGGGCACGCAGCGCGTCTTTGACACCGTTGATTTCCTGTTCGATCTCGGCCTGAGCCTGAGCCTTCACACGGTCAGCTTCGACGCGAGCCTGTTCACGGGCTTCGTCGACGATCTGGGTACCGCGTTTCTTGGCTTGCTCAATGATCTCGGCTGCTTGACCTTTGGCTTCGCGCAGTTGCTGACCCACTTTCTCTTGGGCCAACTCCAGGTCACGAGCCGCACGGCTAGCAGCATCCAGGCCGTCTGCGATCTTCTTCTGACGTTCTTGCAAAGCCGTAATGACCGGAGGCCACACGTACTTCATGCAGAACAGCACGAAGATGAAGAAGGCAACGGACTGGCCAATCAGGGTTGCATTAATGTTCACGCCAACACCTCGCTCGTTCGTTGTCCGTCAAACCAATTACTTGAAATCCCATTGCTGGGATTCCAGAGTATTAGCCTGCGAGTTGACCAACGAAGGGGTTCGCGAAGGTGAAGAACAGTGCGATACCAACACCGATCATGGTCACGGCGTCGAGCAGACCAGCGACGATGAACATTTTCACTTGCAGCATTGGAACCATTTCCGGCTGACGCGCAGCGCCTTCCAGGAACTTGCCGCCCAGCAGGCCGAAACCAATGGCGGTACCCAGGGCACCCAGGCCAATCAGCAGTGCTACAGCGATAGCGGTCAGACCAACTACAGTTTCCATCTTTCCTCCCGACTTTTTATGTCGTATTGGTTAAGGTTTTCTAAGGGTAAAGCGGTAAAACAAAACCGGTGCTTCTGTGCCCTTGCGGGCGTCCACTATGAGCGCCTAGGCGTTCTTAATGGTTGTCTTCGTGCGCCATCGACAGGTAGACGATGGTCAGCATCATGAAGATGAACGCTTGCAGGGTAATGATCAGGATGTGGAATACCGCCCACGCCCACTGCAAGGCAACGCCCAAGGCACTCAGCCAGAGCAGACCGCTGCCGAACATCACAGCGATCAGAATAAATACCAACTCGCCGGCATACATGTTGCCGAACAGACGCAGAGCCAGGGAAATAGGCTTGGCGATCAGGGTGACGAATTCCAGCAGGAAGTTGACCGGGATCAGCAGTGCCTGCACAAACAGGTTCTTGCTACCGAATGGGTGCAGGGTCAGCTCGCCGATGAAGCCGCCAATGCCCTTGACCTTGATGCTGTAGAAAATGATCAGCGCGAACACCGACAGGGCCATGCCCAGAGTCGCGTTCGGGTCAGTGGTGGAAACGGCGCGGAATGGGATGTGCGCATCGCCACTGATCAGAATCGCCAACTGCGGAATCCAGTCGACCGGAATCAGGTCGATGGCGTTCATCAGGAAGACCCAGACGAAGATCGTCAGAGCCAGCGGTGCAATCACAGCGCTGCGACCATGGAAACTGTCTTTGACGCTGGTATCAACGAAGTCGACCAGCACTTCAACGAAGTTCTGCAGGCCGCCAGGTTGACCGGACGTGGCCTTCTTCGCTGCCATGCGGAACAGCAGGACGAAAAGTAAGCCAAGGGCAACTGACCAGCCGAGGGTATCGACGTGGAATGCCCAAAAGCCCATTTCTTTTGCTTCTTGCGCGGTGTGGGCAAAGCCCCAATCACCATTCGGCAGTTGCCCGTATGTCAGGTTCTGCAGGTGGTGCTGGATATAGCCCGAAGCTGTTTGTTCTGCCATGGTTGCCTCAAACGCCTTAAGGTCTCGAAAGTCTTTTTTTCATTAGCAGCGGTGCGAACCAGTTGACCAGTTGGGTCAGGAAGAACACGCCAAATACCGCCAGCGGCTCTAAAGGCTTCACACCTGCAAAGGTCAATGCAAACAGCACTGCCGTTAAAACCAGTTTGCCCGCCTCACCGGCATAAAAAGACCGGACGATGGCTTGAGCAGCCCGCGCTCCACTGAACTGGAACGCCTTGTGGGCGAAATACACATTCGGTAGCCAAGCAATCAAGCCGCCACACAACCCAGAGTAACCCGCTACGGTGCCTAGCCACAGCCACAACACCAGAGCCAGAAGCAGCACAACCAAGAGCTGCACAAGCAGTACCGGAAAAACAGCTAACTGATGGAAGGGCAGGCGATTCGGCGTGCGAACGTCCATCGGATTTTCCTGAAAGCTGAACTCGGGCGCCGGCACCTTAAATCAATAACTTGGCATAGTTTGTGCCGACGAAATGCGCGCAGAGTATAGGGGCGGTTCACCCCCCATTCAACAGCTGGGTAGTGATTTCCGACTAGTCGCTACACGTGCAATTGTTTCAACGAATGTGAGCGAGCACGCCTTGCAGTTCATCCAGCGAGCTGTAGCTGATCACCAACTGACCTTTGCCTTTCTGCCCATGCTTGATCTGCACCGGCGAGCCCAGGCGCTCGGCCAGCCGCTGTTCCAGGCGGATGATGTCCGGGTCGGCTTTGACCTCGGTAGCGGGCTTGTCTTGGCTGTTCAACCACTGGCGAACCAGCGCTTCGGTTTGCCGCACAGTGAGGCCGCGTGCGACAACGTGTCGCGCACCTTCGGTCTGCTGTTCGGCCGGTAAACCGAGCAAAGCGCGGGCATGGCCCATCTCCAAATCGCCATGGGCCAGAAGGGTTTTAATCTCTTCTGGCAAGGCAATCAGGCGCAGCAGGTTGCTGATGGTTACTCGTGATTTACCCACAGCGTCGGCGACTTGCTGCTGGGTCAGTTGGAACTCCTGCTGCAAACGCTGCAACGCCATCGCTTCTTCAATGGGGTTGAGGTCTTCACGCTGGATGTTCTCGATCAGCGCCATGGCGATGGCCGCTTCATCCGGCAGTTCGCGGACCATGGCCGGGATCTTGTCCAGACCGGCTTGCTGGCTCGCGCGCCAACGGCGTTCACCGGCGACGATTTCGAAACGCCCGTCGCCAATCGGCCGCACCACGATCGGCTGCATCACGCCGTGGGCTTTGATCGACTGCGCCAGTTCTTCCAGAGCGGTGGGGTCCATGTCACGACGTGGCTGGTATTTGCCGCGTTGGATTAAATCCAGTGGCACGTACTGCAGTTCACGGCTGTCGACCTGCGCCGCCTCGTCCTTCAATGCGCTGACGCTGGAACCGCCCAGTAGGGCATCCAGACCGCGTCCCAGTCCTCGTTTTTTCACAGCCATGGGTATTTCCTTATGCGGTTACGCCGCGCGCTTTAACACGCTGGCGGCGGACCAATTCGCCGGCCAACGCCAGGTAGGCAATGGCCCCGCGGGAACTTTTGTCATACACCAGCGCCGGCATACCAAAGCTTGGCGCCTCGGCCAGTCGCACATTGCGCGGGATTACGGTTTGGTAAAGCGTGTCAGGGAAGTGCTGCTTGAGCTGCGCCGAGACATCGTTGGTCAAGCTGATGCGCGGGTCATACATGGTGCGCAGCAGGCCTTCAATTTTCAGGCTTGGGTTGAGCAACTCAGCGATGCGCTGGATGCTGTTGATCAAGTCACTCAAGCCTTCAAGCGCGTAATACTCACACTGCATGGGGATGATCACGCCATCGGAAGCCACTAGGGCGTTGATGGTGAGCATCGAGAGTGCCGGCGGGCAATCGATGAGAATGTAATCGTAATTCTCACGGATCGGTGCCAGCGCATTCCGCAGCCGGCTTTCTTTCATATTCATTTCCAACAGCGACACTTCGGCAGCGGTCAGGTCGCGGTTGGCCGGCAGCAGTTGATAACCGCCATGTTCGGAGAACTGCATGGCATCAACCAGGTTGCATTCACCGATCAGCACATCGTAGATCGAGTGCTCAAGCGCATGCTTATCCACACCGCTGCCCATGGTGGCGTTGCCTTGTGGATCAAGGTCAATCAGCAATACGCGACGCTTGGTCGCGACCAGGGAAGCCGCCAGGTTGACGCAGGTGGTGGTTTTACCCACGCCGCCCTTCTGGTTAGCGATTGCGAATACCTTAGCCATGCTGCCGTTCCCCCTAAACCGAGCGGCGCAGTATCAGCAGATGGCGCTGACCTTGGCAACCGGGAACCTTGAGTACATGGGTGGCGGTGAGGCGGAAATCCGCAGGCAGGGCCTGCAGTTCATCATCCGGGTGCACGCCTTTCATCGCCAGCCATTGGGTATTGCCATCGCCCAGATGGCGGGTCCAGTTGCTGAAATCTTCCAGTGAACTGAACGCCCGCGAGCAAATCCCGCTGAATGGAACAGCTGGGGTGAATTCCTCAACGCGGCTGTGGATAACTTGCAGGTTGGCCAGTTTCAACTCGAGCTTCACCTGAGTCAGGAAGCGCGTCTTCTTACCGTTTGAATCGAGCAGGGTGAACTGGCGCTCGGGAAACAGAATGGCCAGAGGAATACCCGGCATACCACCGCCGCTGCCGACATCCAGCCAGTTATCCCCAGCCACTCGCACATATTCGACCACAGACAAGCTGTCGAGCAGATGGCGCGAAACCATTTCGTCCGGATCGCGCACAGCCGTGAGGTTGTAGGCCTTGTTCCACTTGATCAGCAATGCCAGATAGGCGAGCAACTGCTCATGCTGTTCGACGCTGAGTTCGACACCCAGTTCGCGGGCGCCTTCGCGCAACTCTTCGGCGTGACGTGTAGTGACCAACGACATCAAACGTTGTGCTCCAACTGCTGACCGGCAGTGCGTTTTTTTAGGTGAATCAGCAGCAAAGAAATCGCTGCCGGGGTAACGCCGGGAATCCGCGAGGCCTGGCCGAGGGTTTCTGGACGGCTGTTGCCAAGCTTGTGCTGGATTTCCTTAGACAGCCCGGAAATCCCTGCGTAGTCGATATCCAGCGGTAACGCGATGTTTTCACTGGCGCGCAAGCGGGAAATTTCGTCCTGCTGACGCTCGATATAACCGGCGTATTTGGTCTTGATCTCGACCTGTTCGGCCACCTGCGGGTCCTGCGCACCGCCGCCGGTGATAGTTACTAGCCCGGCGTAATCAATTTCCGGGCGCGCGAGCAGGTTGAGCAGGTTGTATTCGTGGGTCAGCGGGGTGCCGAAATGCGCGGCAATTGCATCGCCTTGCGTCGTGCCCGGGCGCACCCAGGTGCTTTTCAAGCGCTGTTCTTCCAGCTCGATGGCTTCGCGTTTGGCGGCGAACGCCGCCCAACGCACATCATCGACCAGACCCAGCTCGCGGCCTTTCTCGGTCAGGCGCAGGTCGGCGTTGTCTTCGCGCAGGATCAACCGGTACTCGGCGCGCGAGGTGAACATGCGGTACGGCTCCTGGGTCCCCAGGGTAATCAGGTCATCGACCAGCACGCCGATGTACGCCTCATCGCGACGCGGGCACCAGCTGTCTTTGCCTTGGGCGCGCAGTGCGGCGTTAGCACCGGCGAGCAAACCCTGCGCACCGGCTTCTTCGTAACCGGTGGTGCCGTTGATTTGCCCGGCGAAAAACAGCCCGGCAATCACTTTGGTTTCCAGGCTGTACTTCAAATCGCGCGGGTCGAAGTAGTCGTACTCAATGGCGTAGCCGGGGCGGACGATATGCGCGTTTTCCATACCGCGGATGCTGCGCACGATCTGCAATTGCACATCGAACGGCAGCGAGGTGGAAATACCATTTGGATACAGCTCATGGGTATTCAGGCCTTCGGGCTCGATAAATACCTGATGGCTGTCCTTGTCGGCAAAACGGTGAATCTTGTCTTCGATCGACGGGCAGTAACGCGGGCCGACGCCTTCGATTACACCGGAATACATCGGTGAACGATCGAGGTTGGCCGCAATGATTTCGTGGGTACGCGCGTTGGTGTGGGTAATCCAGCAACTGACCTGACGCGGTTGTTGTTCAGCGCGACCGAGGAAAGACATCAGCGGCGTTGGGGTATCACCCGGCTGCTCGGTCATCAGCGAAAAATCCACCGAACGGCCATCGATGCGGGGCGGTGTTCCGGTTTTCAAGCGGCCGACGCGCAGCGGCAACTCGCGTAAACGCTGCGCCAGGGCAATCGAGGGTGGATCACCGGCGCGACCACCGGAGTAATTCTGCAGACCAATGTGGATAAGTCCGCCAAGGAAGGTGCCGGTGGTCAACACCACGGAATCCGCGAAGAAACGCAGGCCCATTTGCGTTACCACGCCTTTGACTTCGTCGTTTTCGACGATCAGGTCATCGGCTGCCTGTTGAAATATCCACAGGTTGGCTTGGTTTTCCAGGGTTTCACGAATGGCTGCTTTGTACAGCACGCGATCAGCCTGAGCACGAGTGGCACGAACAGCTGGGCCTTTGCGGCTGTTCAGTACACGGAACTGGATACCACCGCGGTCTGTGGCTTCAGCCATAGCACCGCCAAGGGCGTCGATTTCCTTGACCAGATGACTTTTGCCAATCCCGCCAATGGCTGGGTTGCAACTCATCTGCCCAAGTGTTTCCACGTTGTGAGTCAGCAGCAGGGTTTTTACCCCCATGCGTGCAGCTGCCAGTGCAGCTTCGGTACCGGCATGACCGCCGCCGATGACGATCACCTGAAAACAGGAAGGGAAATCCACCACGCACCTCGTGCCTGTTGAGAAATGGGGGGCTTTTTGGATTGAAAAGCGGGAAAGGCGGCAAGTATAGGCAGTTCGCCAGTGTGAAAGAAGCCTTTTGCACAAAAAATAGCCAGCCGACCTGAGGGCCTTTTTAACCAAGCGGTTAATAAAGATTAAAAGAATGAATTTTTATAGAGCTTTGTTTTTATGTTTATTAATGAGCAACGGCTTTTCTGTGGATAGATTGCTACAGACCAATAAAATCAATATGTACAGAGTTTTGAAAGGTTGTGCCAATCCTGCATTCAGCCTGTTCAATTGCCGTACGCAAGCTGTGGATGAAAGTGATGGTTATCCACAGGGGCGTTTATCCTCCGTTTTATCACAGGGTTATGAGCAGGGCTTAGGCCGAGTTTTCCACAGGGCTTAGCCACAGAAATAAATCGTTGGGGATGTACCTTTCGCCCACACAAACGCCTACCGCGAACGGCATGCATAAGAAATTTGTGGGCAAGAGGCTTAGGAAGGGTCAGTTACAGACGGAAGATATGAACGACGAAAAACAGCACGTTGAGGCGTGTTCCTTCAGCAATATCGTGCCGTTGATGGGACGATATTGCTGAAATAGGCGCTGTTTAAGGCGAGAAGAGAGGGTATCCGTCGCTAACCGACGCGGTGACTACTTGCCGATACAGAAGCTGGAAAAGATCCGCCCCAGCAGGTCATCGGAGCTAAAGGCCCCGGTGATTTCACCTAAGGCCTGCTGCGCCATACGCAGGTCTTCCGCGAGCAGTTCTCCGGCACCAGCAAGGGTCAACTGAGCATGGCCATGCTCAAGGTGAGTGGCGGCCTTGCGCAGTGCCTCCAGGTGACGCCTACGGGCGCTGAAGCTGCTCTCTGAGGTCTGTGCATAACCCATGCAGGCCTTCAGGTGTTCACGCAGCAGGTCCAGGCCTTGAGTCGACTTGGCCGACAGGCTGATGGTGACGTGGCCGTCATTGCAGACTTCCAGTACCACCGACTCGCCCGACAGGTCGGCTTTATTGCGAATCAGGGTGACCTTCGCTGGATCAGGGCGCTGATCAAGGAATTCGGGCCACAGAGCAAAGGGATCGTTCGCTTCCGGAGCTGTGGCATCGACCACCAGCAGGATGCGATCGGCTTCCCCAATCGCCTTGAGCGCACGCTCTACACCAATCCGCTCGACCTGATCCTCGGTATCGCGCAGGCCAGCGGTGTCCACTACGTGCAGTGGCATGCCATCGATGTGGATATGTTCGCGCAGGACATCGCGTGTGGTGCCGGCGATCTCAGTAACGATGGCCGCTTCGCGCCCAGCCAGGGCATTGAGCAGGCTGGATTTACCGGCGTTGGGCCGACCGGCGATAACCACCGTCATGCCATCGCGCAGCAGCGCACCTTGCCCGGCTTCACGCAGCACGCCAGCGAGGTCGTTGCGTACGCCTTCGAGCAGGCTGAGTACATGCCCATCGGCGAGAAAGTCGATTTCTTCTTCAGGAAAATCGATAGCCGCTTCGACATAAATCCGCAGGTTGATCAGGCGTTCAGTCAGGCCGTGCACTCGTCGGGAGAACTCGCCCTGCAGTGAGCGCAAGGCATTGCGTGCGGCTTGTTCAGAGCTGGCCTCGATCAGGTCGGCAATGGCTTCGGCCTGAGCCAGGTCGAGTTTGTCATTGAGGAAGGCCCGTTCACTGAATTCACCCGGTCGCGCCAAGCGCGCGCCGAGTTGTACACAGCGGCGTAACAACAAGTCGAGTACCACGGGGCCGCCATGCCCTTGCAGCTCCAGTACATCTTCACCGGTAAAGGAGTTCGGTCCCGGGAAGTACAAGGCTAATCCTTCATCCAGCACCTGTTCGGCATCGGCAAAGAAAGGGCCGTAATGTGCGTAGCGTGGCTTTAAGTCGCGCTGGCAAATGGCCGCGGCAAGCTGGCCGGCCATAGGACCGGATACACGCACGATGCCAACCCCGCCACGCCCTTGGGCAGTAGCGACGGCAGCAATGGTTTCAGTCACGGTTGGCATGCGGTTCTCCTGAGTCGACATAGCAAAACGCCCCTGAAAAGGGGCGTTTGTTACAGCTTAGAAGCGCCTACGGCTTAGGCATCTGCGGCCTTGGCTGCGGCTTCGATCTTGCGCGTAATGTACCACTGCTGCGCAATGGACAAGACGTTGTTGACCACCCAGTACAGAACCAGACCTGCAGGGAACCAGAGGAAGAAGAAGGTGAAGATGATTGGCATCATTTTCATAACCTTGGCTTGCATCGGGTCCGGCGGAGTCGGGTTGAGCTGCTGCTGAATAAACATGGTGGCCCCCATGATAATCGGCAGGATAAAGAACGGGTCTTTGATCGACAGGTCAGTTATCCACAGCAACCAAGGGGCTTGGCGCATTTCAACGCTTTCCAACAAGGTCCAGTAGAGCGCCAGGAATACGGGCATCTGTACCAAAATAGGCAAGCAACCACCCAGCGGATTGATCTTCTCCTTTTTGTACAGCTCCATCATGCCCTGGGACATTTTTTGCCGATCGTCGCCAAACTGCTCTTTCAGCGCAGCCAGCTTAGGTGCGACAGCCCGCATACGTGCCATGGATTTGTAGCTGGCGGCAGACAGTGGGAAGAAGATCAGCTTGATGATCATGGTCAGAACGATGATCGACCAACCCCAGTTACCCAGCAGGCTGTGGATATGTTCCAGCAACCAGAAGATCGGCTGAGCCAGGAACCACAGAATGCCGTAGTCGACAGTCAGCTCAAGACCAGGTGACAGGGTTTTCAGATGGCCTTGTAGCTTCGGGCCGGCATACAGAATTGCACTGGTTTCACCCTGAGCGCCGGGAGCAACCTGAATGGCCGGGCCGGTAAAGCCGACAATGTAGTTGCCTTGGCTGTCTTTACGGGTCTGTACTTGGTTAGTGCTGTCTTTGCTTGGAATCCAGGCAGTGACGAAGTAATGCTGTAGCCAGGCAACCCAGCCTCCTTGAACGGTTTCTTTGAAGGCTTGTTTATCGATGTCTTTCATCGACACTTTTTTGTACGGCTCTTCGCTCGTCCACAGGGCACCACCGAGGTAGGTTGCTGTGCCAGTTGCCGTAGTAGACGATGGATCACCACTGCCATCGCGCTTGAGCTGGGCAAACATGTTGCCGCTCCAAGCTTGAGCGCTCTGGTTATCGATCAGGTAGCTGACGTCTATCTGGTAGGAGGACGGGTCCACGCAACCGGGTTTCTTCAGCAACTGCTCTTTGGCCGAACATTCAGCGTTCAGGCCGCGCTTGAACGTGAAACGCTTGATGTAATTAATGCCGTTTTCGCTGAGCGTGAGATCAACTTGCAGTTGATCCTGACCATCGGCCAACTCATAACTTTTTTGCGCGCTGCTCCACAGGGCACGACCGCTGGATTTGTCCGGCGCATTGCTGCCGATCAACCCGCTTTGTGCCAGGTAAGTGCGCTCGCCGCCGTTATCGAACAGCTGGAACGGTACGTCTGGACGGTCTTGACGACGCGGGTACTGCGGCAGACGCAGTTGCACCACATCACCACCGCGCGGGTCGATGGCCAGATCCAGCACATCGGTCTTCACCCGAATCAGCTCATCGTTGGCTGCGGTGGAGACAGCACTGATTGCGCTTGGCTCAACGGCAGTCGTTGTGCTCGGAATATCGTCGCCGCCAGCTGAGTTTGAGTTCGCAGTGGTTGTATCTGGCAAGCCAGGTACCGTGCTGCTAGTCGTGGCAATTTCAGTCGGCAGGGCAGTTTGACCGTAATCCTGGTTCCACTGAAGAACCATCATATAGGACACGATTGCCAGGGCGACGATCAGGATCGAGCGTTGAATATCCATGATTATTCGGCCATCGAAGAGGAACGGGAGGTTTTCGCGGGGGGAACCGGGTCGTAGCCACCGGGATTCCACGGATGGCATCGGCCCAGCCGACGCAGAGTCAGCCAGCCACCGCGCATGACACCATGGTGTTCAATGGCTTCAAGCGCGTAGCAAGAACAACTGGGGTAAAAACGACAGTGGCTGGCCATCAAGGGGCTGATGGCGTAGCGGTAAAACTGGATAGGAAGCAAAACCAGCTTAAGCATGGGGACTGTCGTTCCCCCCGGGTGTTGCATCGGCTTCCGGGCTAGGCTTGCTGCGTTCGAGGCGTTTCCAAAGTTTGCCAAACTGGCGTGCCAGCTCAACCTTGTCCAGATCACCAAGGCCTTTTCGCGCCACCACCACGATGTCCCAACCGACCAAATTATCTTGGTTCAGACGGAACGATTCGCGGATCTGGCGTTTCAGGCGATTGCGTTCAACCGAGAGCTTGACGCTCTTCTTGCCGATCACTAGCCCCAAACGGGGATGACCAAGCTCATTGTTGCGCGCTAGCAGCAGGACATTTTTGCCCGGCGCTTTGCCGTTAGGGGAGTCGAAGACTGCCTTGAATTGTCGGGGAGTTAGCAGACGCTTTTCCCGACTGAAGTCTCGACTCACCACAATACCGAAAATTAGACGGCGAGACGCTTACGGCCTTTGGCACGGCGACGCTGCAGAACAGCACGGCCGCTCTTGGTAGCCATACGAGCGCGGAAACCATGAGTGCGAGCGCGTTTGATAGTGCTGGGTTGGAAAGTACGTTTCATGATGCGGTACCTGGGTGGTCGACTACGGGCCGGAATGGCCCCCGTTTTAAGAGACCGGGGATTCTAGAGAAACCCGAGGGTCAGGTCAATTTCAAACCATGCTTTCCTGCATAAAGAAATATAGAGAAGAGAATATTTAAAGATCTTTTGTAGTGTTAGTAACTCTTAGTGAGCCACTTATCTGTGCATAAGTACCTGAAGCGCAAGCGATTCGGGCTGTTCAGCCAAGGGTAAGTCTGTCGAAAAGGCGTGTTGCAACTGTGCGGAAGCAGCGCACAAGCTGGGGACGGAATGCCATTTTACCCACAGGGGGGTTTTCCACTGGGTTTACCCCTGGCTTATCCCATGAGCTTGTATAAGGTTATCCACAGACCTTATTACCCTCCTTAATCGAGCCTTATGCGTAGTTAACAGACTGATTTTCCTTGTGGATCGGCAAGCTTACATGTGGATAACTCAAGCCCTGACAGCTACAATGGCGCCTGTTTTTGTGCCTCGCGCCTTTCGATTTAGGGGATGTCCGTGTCTGTGGAACTTTGGCAGCAGTGCGTCGAGCTTCTGCGCGATGAGCTGCCTGCTCAGCAATTCAACACTTGGATCCGTCCGCTGCAGGTCGAAGCCGCTGGCGACGAACTTCGCGTTTATGCGCCCAATCGTTTTGTGCTCGACTGGGTCAATGAAAAGTACCTCAGCCGCTTGCTGGAGTTACTCGCTGAACGGACCAACGGTTTGGCGCCTGCGCTTTCCTTATTAATAGGCAGCAAACGCAGTTCAGCGCCGCGAGCGGCTGTTGTCAGTTCGCCGCCGGTAGTGCCCAGCACACCTGCTCCTCAACCTGCTGAAACTCCTAAGTCGACCGCCACAGCGGCGCCTGTAGCGACAGAACCTTCGCGCGCCAGTTTTGATCCTATGGCTGGCGCTGCCAGTCAGCAGGCGCCTGCGCGTACTGAGCGTTCGGTGCAGGTTGAAGGCGGGCTGAAACACACCAGTTACCTGAATCGCACCTTTACCTTTGACAACTTCGTCGAAGGTAAATCCAACCAACTGGCGCGCGCTGCGGCCTGGCAGGTAGCGGATAACCCCAAGCACGGTTACAACCCGCTGTTCCTTTATGGCGGAGTGGGTCTGGGTAAAACCCACTTGATGCATGCGGTGGGCAACCACCTGCTGGCGAAGAATCCGAATGCCAAGGTGGTTTATCTGCATTCCGAGCGTTTCGTGGCGGACATGGTCAAGGCGTTGCAGTTGAATGCAATCAACGAATTCAAGCGCTTCTACCGTTCGGTGGATGCCCTGCTGATCGATGACATTCAATTTTTCGCCAAGAAAGAGCGTTCCCAGGAAGAGTTCTTCCACACCTTTAACGCTTTGCTTGAAGGGGGTCAGCAGGTGATTCTCACCAGCGACCGTTACCCGAAAGAAATCGAAGGGTTAGAAGAGCGTCTCAAATCGCGCTTCGGTTGGGGCCTGACAGTAGCAGTCGAGCCGCCTGAGCTGGAAACTCGCGTCGCCATTCTAATGAAGAAGGCTGACCAGGCTAAAGTTGATCTGCCACACGATGCAGCCTTCTTTATTGCACAGCGCATTCGCTCCAACGTGCGCGAACTGGAAGGTGCTTTGAAACGTGTGATTGCCCACTCGCACTTCATGGGCCGCGACATTACCATCGAGCTGATCCGTGAGTCGCTCAAGGACCTGCTTGCTCTACAAGACAAGCTGGTAAGCATCGACAATATTCAGCGCACGGTCGCCGAGTACTACAAAATCAAGATTTCCGATCTGCTGTCCAAGCGTCGCTCGCGTTCGGTTGCGCGTCCACGGCAGGTGGCCATGGCCTTGTCGAAAGAGCTTACCAACCACAGCCTGCCGGAAATTGGTGACGCCTTTGGCGGTCGCGATCACACGACGGTATTGCATGCTTGTCGTAAGATTGCTGAACTTAAGGAATCCGACGCGGACATCCGCGAGGACTATAAGAATTTGCTGCGTACGCTGACTACCTAACTACGCAACTCCACTAGGCAAGGGACTAGACCATGCATTTCACCATTCAACGCGAAGCCTTGTTGAAACCTCTGCAACTGGTCGCCGGCGTCGTGGAACGCCGTCAGACCTTGCCGGTTCTCTCGAATGTTCTGCTGGTGGTTGAAGGCCAGCAGCTGTCATTGACCGGTACAGACCTTGAGGTTGAACTGGTCGGGCGCGTCACGCTGGAAGAGCCTGCTGAGTCCGGTGAAATCACCGTTCCGGCACGCAAGCTAATGGATATTTGTAAGAGCCTGCCGAGCGATGCTCTGATCGACATTCGTATTGATGAGCAAAAGCTGCTGATCAAAGCGGGGCGCAGCCGCTTCAGCCTGTCGACCCTGCCCGCCAATGACTTCCCGACTGTTGAGGAAGGCCCTGGTTCGCTGACCTTCAGCCTGGTGCAAAGCAAATTGCGTCGTTTGATCGAGCGCACCAGCTTTGCCATGGCTCAGCAAGACGTGCGTTATTACCTCAACGGTATGCTGCTGGAAGTGCAGACCGGGATCCTTCGAGCAGTGGCCACTGATGGTCACCGTCTGGCAATGTGCTCGATGGACGCTGCCATCGAGCAGGTTGAACGGCACCAGGTCATCGTGCCGCGTAAAGGTATTCTCGAGATGGCTCGTCTACTGACTGAGCAGGACGGCAGCGTGAGCATCGTCCTCGGTCAGCACCACATCCGCGCCACCACGGGTGAATTCACCTTTACCTCGAAACTGGTCGACGGCAAGTTCCCTGATTACGAGCGTGTGTTGCCACGCGGTGGCGACAAACTGGTTGTCGCTGATCGCCAGGGGCTGCGTGAAGCCTTTAGCCGTACTGCGATTCTGTCCAACGAGAAGTACCGCGGTATTCGTTTGCAGCTGGAGTCTGGCTTGTTAAAAATTCAGGCCAATAACCCTGAGCAGGAAGAAGCCGAAGAAGAGATTGCTGTCGACTACAACGGCAGTGCGTTGGAAATCGGTTTTAACGTCAGCTACTTGCTCGACGTATTGAGCGTGATGACCACCGACCAAGTACGTTTGATTCTTTCTGATGCCAACAGCAGTGCCCTGGTTCAGGAAGCCGACAACGATGATTCGTCTTATGTCGTTATGCCGATGCGTCTGTAACTGCTGAATGTCTCTTACTCGCTTCACTGTCACCGCGGTGCGTAATCTGCACCCGGTGACCCTCTCCCCCTCCCCGCGCATCAATATCCTTTCCGGCGACAATGGCAGCGGCAAAACAAGTTTGCTCGAAGCCATTCATTTGCTGGGGTTGGCCCGCTCCTTTCGCAGCACTCGCCTGCTTCCGGTTATTCAATACGAGCAGCCTGCCTGCACCATCTTCGGTCAGGTGCAGATGTCTGATGGTCGGCAAAGCAGCCTGGGTGTTTCTCGGGATCGTCAGGGTGAGTTTCAGATTCGTATCGACGGGCAAAATGCACGTAGCTCAGCGCAACTCGCAGAAACCCTACCGCTTCAGCTGATTAATCCCGATAGCTTTCGTTTGCTTGAAGGTGCGCCGAAGATCAGAAGGCAGTTTCTTGATTGGGGTGTGTTCCACGTGGAACCTCGTTTTTTACCCGCCTGGCAGCGGCTGCAGAAGGCCCTGCGTCAGCGA
This sequence comes from Pseudomonas spirodelae, assembly GCF_034653255.1. Classification (NCBI taxonomy): domain Bacteria; kingdom Pseudomonadati; phylum Pseudomonadota; class Gammaproteobacteria; order Pseudomonadales; family Pseudomonadaceae; genus Pseudomonas; species Pseudomonas spirodelae. The sequence goes on from NZ_JAYEET010000036.1 coordinate 157,826, forward strand.
AACTCATGGCTGCGGCATGGTACACTTGACGCCGCTTCACAGGCGGCCTGGGACCGTGAATTGTGCCTGGCCAGCGACGAAATTGACGGTTACCGGCGTGCCTATATCCAGGCCCTGAAACCGGTCTTTGAGCGCACCCTGAATGAATTAGTCGAGCTTGAAGGTTTGACCCTCAGTTACTACCGCGGATGGGATAAAGAGCGTGAGCTCAACACTGTGTTGGCCTCTACCCTTCCCCGCGATCAGCAATTAGGGCATACCCAAGCCGGCCCTCAGCGTGCCGATTTACGGCTACGGTTGGGGGCGCACAATGCCGCCGAGATACTCTCACGCGGCCAGCAGAAATTAGTTGTATGTGCCTTGCGCATTGCGCAGGGCCATTTAGTCAATCAGGCCAAGCACGGCCAATGTATCTATCTAGTGGATGACTTGCCGTCAGAACTGGATGAACAGCACCGCCGTGCGTTGTGCCGATTGTTAGAAGACTTGCACTGCCAGGTGTTTATCACCTGTGTAGACCATGAATTGTTGAGGGAAGGCTGGCGCACGGATACGCCAGTTGCCATGTTCCACGTGGAACATGGTGGCATTACCCAGACCCACGACCACCGGGAGTGAAGGCATGAGCGAAAACCAAACGTACGACTCCAATAACATTAAGGTCCTTAAGGGCCTGGATGCCGTACGCAAGCGGCCTGGTATGTACATCGGCGATACCGACGATGGCAGCGGTCTGCATCACATGGTGTTCGAGGTGGTCGACAACTCGATTGACGAGGCGTTGGCTGGGCATTGCAGCGAAATCACCATCACCATCCACCCGGATGAGTCGATCAGTGTGCGCGACAACGGTCGCGGTATTCCGGTGGATATCCACAAGGATGAAGGCGTTTCCGCGGCTGAAGTGATCATGACCGTGCTACACGCCGGCGGTAAGTTCGACGACAACAGCTATAAGGTTTCCGGTGGCCTTCACGGCGTAGGTGTTTCCGTTGTGAATGCATTGTCCAGAGAGTTGGTGATGACCATTCGCCGCGCTGGCAAGATCTGGGAGCAAACCTACGTACACGGCGTTCCGCAGGCACCCATTGCTCCTGTGGGCGATAGCGATACCACCGGTACGCAAATCCACTTCAAACCCTCTGAAGATACCTTTGCCAATATCCATTTCAGCTGGGATATCTTGGCCAAGCGTCTGCGCGAATTGTCGTTCCTCAACTCCGGCGTAGGTATCTTCCTTAAGGATGAGCGCAGCGGTAAGGAAGAGTTGTTCAAGTATGAAGGCGGTCTGCGTGCCTTCGTTGAATACCTCAACCAAAACAAAACGGCAGTAAACCAAGTTTTCCACTTCAGTATTCAACGTGAAGATGGCATTGGTGTCGAAGTGGCGCTGCAGTGGAACGACAGCTTCAACGAGAACCTGCTGTGCTTCACCAACAACATCCCGCAGCGTGACGGCGGTACCCACCTGGCGGGCTTCCGCTCGGCGCTAACCCGTAACCTGAATGCCTACATTGAGCAGGAAGGCCTGGCCAAGAAGCACAAGATCGCCACTACCGGTGACGATGCCCGTGAAGGCCTGACTGCGATTATTTCGGTTAAGGTTCCAGACCCAAAATTCAGCTCGCAGACCAAAGACAAGCTGGTTTCCAGCGAAGTCAAAACGGCGGTCGAGCAGGAGATGGGCAAGTACTTCTCTGACTTCCTGTTGGAAAACCCCAACGAAGCCAAGCTCGTGGTCGGCAAGATGATCGACGCCGCGCGTGCCCGTGAAGCTGCGCGTAAAGCCCGTGAAATGACTCGCCGTAAAGGTGCGCTGGATATCGCCGGCCTGCCAGGCAAACTGGCCGACTGCCAGGAGAAAGACCCTGCCCTTTCCGAACTTTATATCGTGGAAGGGGACTCCGCGGGCGGTTCTGCTAAGCAGGGCCGTAACCGCAAGACGCAGGCGATCCTGCCGCTCAAAGGCAAGATCCTCAACGTTGAGAAAGCCCGTTTCGACAAAATGATTTCCTCCCAGGAAGTCGGCACCCTGATCACTGCCCTGGGTTGCGGTATCGGTCGCGATGAATACAACATCGACAAGCTGCGCTATCACAACATCATCATCATGACCGACGCCGACGTCGACGGTTCGCACATCCGTACCCTGCTGCTGACCTTCTTCTTCCGTCAGCTGCCGGAGCTGGTTGAGCGTGGTTACATCTACATTGCCCAGCCGCCGCTGTATAAGGTTAAGAAGGGCAAGCAGGAGCAGTACATCAAAGACGATGAGGCCATGGAGGAATACATGACTCAATCGGCTTTGGAAGATGCCAGCCTGCACGTCAACGAAAGCGCCCCAGGCCTGTCCGGCAGTGCGCTGGAAACCCTGGTCAACGATTACCGCCTGGTGATGAAGACCCTCAATCGCTTGTCGCGTTTGTACCCGTTGGAGCTCACCGAGCACTTCGTCTACATCCCACGTGTTGAAGCCGAGCAATTGGCGGATAAAGAGGCCATGCAGCACTGGCTTGGCCTGCTCGACGCGCGCCTGAAAGGCATGGAGAAGTCGGGCCTGGTGTACAAAACCAGCCTGCACGAAGACCAGGAGCGTCATGTATGGCTACCGCAGGTTGAGTTGGTATCGCACGGCGTCTCCAGCTACATCATCTTCAACCGCGACTTCTTTGCCAGTAACGACTACAAAACCGTTACCACCTTGGGTGATCAGCTCAACAGCTTGCTGGAAGATGGTGCCTACGTGCAGCGTGGCGAGCGTAAGAAGGCAGTCACCACCTTCAAAGAGGCGCTGGCCTGGCTGATGGCTGAAAGCACCAAGCGTCACAGTATCCAGCGCTATAAAGGTCTCGGCGAAATGAACCCGGATCAACTCTGGGAAACCACTATGGACCCCGAAGTGCGCCGTATGCTCAAGGTGCGTATTGAAGACGCGATTGCTGCCGATCAGATCTTCAACACTTTGATGGGGGACGCTGTAGAACCGCGTAGAGACTTTATCGAAACCAACGCACTGGCGGTTTCCAACCTAGACTTCTAGCTTTTTGTCGACGGGCAGGTTAATTGTCATGATTGTGCGAGTTATTGTCATGACAAAATCTGTCACTACCCCGGCCTAGCGCCGGGGTTTTTCATTCTGGATCAGTGCTTTAGATGCAGCCTAGTAGTGTCCAGGAAGCGACGTATGTAGTGAAGCTACAGGGACAGCCCGGAAAATCTCGTTTTGAGAGTGAAAAAATATGGGAGATTTTTGGAGCGAATGGAGCGCGGCAATTTAAGCCGATCAAAACAGCGTCGCCCATCAGCCTTCAAAAATGGTGATATGGGTAGTCGAGTGCGACTGGCTTGCGGCTTCATCAAAACGAACTGCATGCTGAGCCACCCTGCCACCCTGCCACCCTGCCACCCTGTGTAGGTGGGCAAAGTTAATTGCCCATTCGGCCAAAGTTAAGCGGTTCGGTCAAAGTTAATGACCCACTGCCCTGCCAAGAAACCCCGGTTGACCGAAAGGTCTGCCGGGGTTTTGTCATTCATGGGAGGTTGATTTTTCGGGCTCCAAATGGCGACGACTTGTACAATCGAGCCCACTTTTTTCTGATGTGCCCATGTGTCATGGCAGCAATCGCCAGGTGCTGGGCGTCGTGCTTTTTATAGGGATTGATTTACCCATGGCTGACAAGCTGTCACTCGAAACGCTGGAGTCCTGGCTTTGGGAATCCGCGAACATTCTGCGCGGTTCCATCGACTCCTCCGACTTCAAGAACTACATCTTTGGCCTGCTCTTCCTCAAGCGTTACAACGACGTGTTCGACGAGCGTGTCACCAAGTTGATGAAGGACGAAAGCCTGAGCTACAGCAATGCCCAGGAAGAGATCGAGGACAAATGGGGCAAGTTCCCTATCAGTGCCCGCTGGTTCGATCTGATCTCGCGCACCGAGAACATTGGCGAAGCCTTAGATAAGGCTTTTGCCACCATCGAGGCCAACAACCCTGAGCTGCAACATGTACTGACTGCTACGCAGTATGGTGACAAACGTGTGCTGGCGGATGCCACATTGCAGCGCCTGCTGCGTCACTTTAACCAGTACAAGCTGGGCAATGACGACCTGTATAAGGCCGACATGCTGGGCGATGCCTACGAGTATCTGATCAAGCAGTTTGCTGACGATGCCGGCAAGAAAGGTGGTGAGTTCTATACGCCCAAGGCCGTGGTGCAATTGGTGGTTGAGCTAATTGACCCACAACCCGGCCACAGTGTGTATGACCCCACCTGTGGTAGTGGCGGCATGCTGGTTGAGAGCGCTCACCACGTGTCCCACCTTCCCAATGGCACCCTGATGGGCAAGCCTAATGTGCTGCTGTTCGGACAGGAAAAGAACCTGGGCACTTGGGCTATCGCTAAGCTCAACCTTTACCTGCACAACATGCATGCTGCTATTGAGCGCGGCGACACTTTGGTCGAGCCTAAGCACCTTGACGGCGATTATCTGAAGACCTTTGACCGGGTAATTGCCAACCCGCCGTTCTCGGCCAAGTCCTGGTGGGCACCGCTGGAGCTGAGCAACGAAAACGAGCAAGACAGTGGCAAGAAGCCCAAGGCCCCCAACTACAAGCAGGTCAGCGACCCTTATGGTCGGTTGATCTATGGCATCCCGCCACGGAGCTATGCCGACCTGGCTTTTGCTCAGCATATGCTGGCCAGCCTCAAGGCCGATGGACGCATGGGGATTATCCTGCCGCACGGAGTGCTGTTCCGCAGTGGTGAGGAAGGCAAGATTCGTGAGGGGCTGTTGTTCGGCACCGACGCCGCCAGCGGCAACCAGCCGGGAGACCTGATTGAAGCCATCGTAGGCCTACCCCCGGCGTTGTTCTACAACACCCCTATTCCGGCTTGCGTACTAATTCTGAACAAGCAGAAGCCGACGGCGCTCAAGGGCAAAGTCATCATCATTGATGCGAGCGCCGACTTTGGTAATGACAAGGTGCAGAATAGTCTGCGCGTTGAAGACGTCGCCCGTATCGTTAGCTCTCACAAGGCCGCGTTCGAGCAGCAGACCGAGGTAGAGAACTACTGCCGTGTCGTCACACTAGACGAAATCCGCAGCAACGACGGCAACCTCAACATCGCCCGATATATAGATAACGGCGAGACTGAAGAGACCGTCGATCTGGTCGAGACCTTGGCGGAACTAGCGGCATTGGTTGAGGAAGAGGAGCGGATTGACAGGCGTCTGAGCGGCTATCTGGCTGAGTTGGGGCTGCTGGAGGCTGAGGCATGAGTTTGGTGGGGAAGCCGGGGTACAGTGAGACCGCTCTCGGCTGGATGCCTACTGATTGGACGGCAACAACCCTCGGGGACGAGGTGGTATCAATTGTTGGCGGAGGAACCCCTTCCAAGGAGGTTGCCGATTATTGGGGGGGCAATATTCCGTGGGCAAGCGTCAAGGACTTGGTCGGTTCTCGATTGAGTAAAACCCAAGACTACATAACACCTCAAGCCATCAAGGGTAGCGCTACCAATCTGATACCAGCCGGTACGTTGATTACGCCAACCAGGATGGCGCTGGGCCGTGTCGCTATTTTCGACTGCGATGTTGCCATCAACCAAGACCTGAAAGCCATTTTTCCTAAGCCATCACTGAGGAAAGAGTTTCTTTTTTACTGGTTTCAGGATAACGCCGAGCGAATTGAGGCTGCGGGCACAGGTTCTACAGTCAAGGGGATTCGACTAGAGACGCTGCGTGAATTCGGATTGGCACTTCCTTCTCTTTCTGAACAGCAAAAAATCGCAGCCATCCTCACTTCGATGGACGACAAGCTCGACGTGATTGCTCGTCAGATCGAAGCCACCCAGACACTCAAGCAGGGCCTGATGCAAACCCTGTTCAGCCGGGGCGTGGGCACCCAAGATGTCAGCGGCCAGTGGGTGCTTCATTCGGAATTGAAAACTGTGCTGTCGCTGGACATTCCTGCCGCATGGGATGTAGTGCGGCTCGGCGATATTGCCCCGCTAATTCGACGACCAGTAGAAGTCCGTCCAGATGCGACTTACCCCGAGCTTGGACTACGTTCTTATGGAAAAGGGACATTCCATAAGCCAGCGCTGCTGGGCTCTGAGGTTGGTAACAAGCGGTTATTTGAAATCAAAGCTGGAGACCTCCTGTTTTCAAATGTGTTTGCATGGGAAGGTGCCGTAGCAGTAGCAAAGCCCGAAGATGATGGTCGTTATGGTTCGCATAGGTACATCACATGCAACGTGGACAAATCTCTGGCCGATACTTCCTATATCTATAGATACTTGATCACACCAGCTGGAATCACCTCGCTTTCGTTGGCCTCTCCAGGTGGGGCTGGTCGAAACAAAACGCTTGGATTGAGCGCGTTGGCCAACATCACTATTCCTCTGCCGCCGTTAGCTGAGCAGCAGAAAGTTAGTCAGATTCTCGATGGCGTTGACGCCAAACTTCAGGTGCTTGAAGCGAAGCAATGTGCTGTTAAATCCATTAAGCGCGGCTTGATGCAAAAACTGCTAACCGGCGAATGGCGGGTCAAGCTCGACAGCTCTACCGGTACAACCTGAGTCTTTCTTCATGGACGAAATCATCCCCCTGCCCTCGGATCCTGTGCCTGACCTTCAGCGCACCGTGCAGCGCAAGCTCGGGCGCTGCATGTTGCAGTTGCAGCAGTATGAGCGGTTGCTGAAGGCTATGGTGGCCCATAGCGAGTTGAGTGGCCCTCCGGAACGACTTCAGGCGATTCGCGACGAGAAGGTTGCCTGTGCCCATAAGAAAACCTTGGGCACCTTGGTGGGGATGCTGACCGAAAGCTATCTCAAGCTGCCGGACTTAGCTGGTGAGCCAGAGCAGGCTGAACCTATTGATCAGGTATGGGTTAGCTTTCGATGTCAGATGGAATTACCTGAGGAGCACTACGCCGAAACCAAGGCAGCACTCAAGGAGCTGGTCGACCTACGTAATGAGTTGGTACACCACTTTCTTCAGCGATTCGACCTTTGGAGTGTCGATGGCTGCATAGCCGCCGAGTCTTATCTCGATGAAAGTAACGAAACGATTGACGGCCATTACCTGACGCTTCGCGATTGGGCTAAATCCATGGATGAAGCCCGGCAGCAGATGGTGTCGTTTATGCAGACCCCGGAGTACAGGGATTTCGTTATCAACGGTATTGGGCCGGATGGCACCGTACATTGGGCTGGCAGCGGTATAACTAATTGCTTGCGTGAAGCGGAAACCAAGCTGGCTCAGGCTGGGTGGACACCACTTTTCGAAGCCATTCACTGGATTGCCAAGACCTATCCCGAGCAGACGCCCAAGCACTATGGCTGCGGAAGCTGGCGTCATGTCATCCATGCGTCGCAGCAGTTTGAAATTCGTAAGCAAAGCCAAGCCGATAATGGCGCTACGGTGGTTTGGTATCGCAGTCGTCCGAGGGAAACCTCCAAGGAACAGGAGTAAGCAATGAGCCAGTCACCAGAGAAAGTCGGGGTCGAGCTGCCCGCTATCAACTGGCTGATTAAGTTGGGCTACATCCATCTGCCCGGTAGCCAGGTACAGGTTGAGCATCGTCACCTGGCTCCGGTACTGGACGATGTGTTGCAGGCTCGGCTGTTGATCCTCAACCCATGGCTGGCGAGCGCGCCTGGCGGCATCAGTGCAGCGCTGATCGAGCTACGCAAACGCGTCAATGATGAGCTGTTGCCCGCCAACAAGACTTTCTGGGAACAGGTGGTGCATCGTTCGGATATCCAGGTGAAGGACGTCGAGGGTAAGCCGCGCAGCGTGCGCTTCTTCGACGCCAGCGATGCCAGCAACAACGACTTCCATGTGGTCGATCAGTACGTGGGGCGCAATGCGGATGGGGATATTTTCCGGCCTGATCTGCTGCTGTTTGTGAATGGCTTGCCGCTGGCTATCATCGAATGCAAAGCCAGCCATCACCGCCTCGATGAAGCCCTGGGCCAATTGGATGGTTATCAAAGCACCTTCCCAACCCAGTTTGTATTCAACCAGGTCTGTGTTGGGTTGAATCGGCGTGAAGGGCTATATGGCGCGATTCTGACCAAACCTGCGTATTACGCCCGCTATCGGTTGCAGGCGCAGGAGACTGCGGCTATTGCTGCCCTTTTAGGCGATGCTCCCAGTGAGCAAGAAAACGTGCTGTGGGCACTGTTCGAGCCGAGCCGCTTCCTGCAACTGATCACCCATTTTGTGCTGTTCGAAACCCGCGACGGCAAGACGGTGAAGAAACTGCCGCGCTATCAACAATGGCGGGCCGTGCGCAAAACGGTGGATCGGCTGTGCGCGCCGAAACCTATGGGCGGCGTTGTTTGGCATACTCAGGGTAGCGGCAAGTCCCTGACCATGGCTCTGCTCGCGCGCATGCTGCGGGCCGATAGCACTGGGTTAAACAACCCTACCGTGTTGGTGCTGACCGACCGTAAAGACCTCGATAAGCAGATCTTCGACACCTTCCATGCGGTGGGCATCAATGCCATTCAGGCCGTGTCGGTTGATGGCCTGCTGAAGATGCTGTCCAACGACTACGGCAGCGTGTTCACCAGCACCGTGCAGAAGTTCCAGGAGAACGATCAGCCCACTGAGAAGGCTGCCGAGACGCCAGACGAAGAAGATGATGCCCTGCAAGCGACCCGCCACCGGCGGATTCGTGAGGAGAAGGACTTCTTCATCGTGCATGAGCGCAATGTCCGCCACCTGGAGGTGGATGAGAGCGGTGTTCCGGTTAAGGCCAAGTGGGAAGAAATCAGCCGGGAAAAGGTGCACTTCCGAGTGCTGAGCACCAAGCCAAATTTCTATGTGCTGGTCGATGAAGCTCACCGTAGCCAGTACGACTTCCTCGCAGCCTTTATGCGCGCCAGCTTGCCGAACGCAAGGTTTATTGCGTTTACCGGCACACCTTTGCTGCAAGAGGACAAACACACGCTGGGCGAGTTTGGCGGTGGCGAGTACATCGACGAATACCGCCTGCATGAAGCGGTAGCGGATGGCGCAACTCTGCCGATCAAATACCAGGATGCCTGGGTAGCGCTTTCGGCTAATGCTGATCTGGATGCCGCGTTCAAAGAGCAGTTTTCTGACCAGAGTGAAGTTCGCCAGCACGAGCTGAAGCGTGAGCTGCTGCGCCGCTGGCGTCAGGCCGGTGACCGTATGGAGCAGGTCGCCGAGCATCTGGTCGAGCATTTTCTCGGTAGCGTAAAGGCCAAAGGTTTGAAGGCCATGCTGGTATGCGATGGCCGCGATATGGCGGTGCGCTACAAGGATCTGCTCGATGCAATCATGGTCGAGCGGGCACAAAAAGGGCTGCCGACCTTTGATAGCAAGGTGGTTATTTCCCTGGCCAGCATCACCTCTTCCCGTACGGGCGCTTCTGCCATGGAAGAGGCGGCAGCGTACGAGATAGAGGCCGACAAAATTCGCAGCATTGAGGAGCGGGTCAAGGCCGAGGTGAAAGCCGGAAAGACTCCGGTTGCAATGCCTTCCGAGCAGATTGGTAACTTTGTCAGCAAGCTATTTCCCCTCCCCTACGGTGAAGAGACTAAGGGGCTAGATGGTAAGCCGCAGGCGAACAACGTCGGGCTGATCATCGTTTCAGACATGCTGCTGACGGGGTGGGATGCCCCGATTGTTGGCACCATGTACCTCGACAAGCCGCTTAAGGAACACACTCTGTTGCAGGCTATTGCACGGGTGAACCGCACCTTGCCCGGCAAAAATGCCGGTTACATTGTGGATTACCACGGAGTGGTCGATCACCTTGATCATGCGCTGAAGATTTATGGCGGAGACGTGAAGCCTTCGCAGGTCTGGGAAGGTGTCGAAACCGAACTGCCCAAGCTGCAAGCCACACTCGACCGCGTCCTAAAGCTGCTGCCGAAAAAGCATGACCCGGTGGCGCAGCGTGAGGCCTACAAAGACGATGCCGAGCGTTTCCTTGATCCTGCAACCCGACTGGACATGGTCGAAGAGTTCCTCGACCTAGTGAAGCAGTTCAACCGCTCAGTGGACATCATCCTGCCGGATGTTCGCGGTGTTCCTTTCAAGCCCTACTTCACCCTGTTAGGTGAGATACGTCTGATGCTGCGGGACAAACTGCCAGGCAGTACCTACAAAGAGCGCATCACCAAGCTGGAGTCCGCAATGCTGCAACAGCTGCTGGATGAGTACATCGCGGCCAGCCCGGCGAAGAGCCTGCTGGGTCATGAGGTGTCGATTCTGGATGCCAGCGATATGGAGCGTTTGAAGAAACTGGCCAGCCCCGGTAGCCGCGCCCTGGTGATGAAAAACCAGCTGAAGCAGACCATCGTCACCGGCAAGGACAAAGACCCAGCATTCTTCAACAAGATCGCAGAGGAGCTGGCAAAGCTGCTTGAGGAGGAAAAGGCGGGTCGCATTACCCAGGCCAAGTTCCTGGAGCAGCTGGAGCTGTTCAGCCAGCGGATTCAGGACAAGGACAACACCGGTTTTAACAAGCCTGCGCATTCAGCGGTGTATCACTACCTTGCAGAGTTACTGGCTGAAGACACGGCAAGAGTGGCGACGACCAAGCTGTTTGAAGATGAAATGCTGAGTCGTGCGCTGGCGACTGAAAACTGGAAGAAAATGCCGGATACGCACCCAGATTTTAAAGATCACCTTCGCGGGGTATTGATGCCCCTGGCTGGCTGGGAACGCTCAGTAGCGCGTGATCACGCTAAGCGAATCTTCGATATCCTGCTGAAAAACTAACGCGGCGTTACCCATGCCAGTATTGAATTACGGCCAAACAGCTATCGAGTGGTACTTTCAGCTCGATAGCAAACTCAAGCGCCATTACGTGACCGTAGAACGTGGGCGGGCCGTTCTATTGCGCGGGCCGCTGGTGGGTGAGCCTGAGCAAGAAGCTCTGGTGCTGCGTCGTGCACGCTGGATTCGTGAAAAGCTGGCACAGGTGAATCAGCCCCTGGCCAGCGAGCCCATTGTGACGGGTAGCCGCCTACGCTATGCCGGGCGTACGTACTTCACCGAGGTGCGGCATACGCCGGATATCCCCAAGCCCCGACTCACCTTCACAGCCTCGCGCTTTATCGTGGATAGCCCGGATGGGGCAAGCATCCTGCCCGATGTGCTGATGCCATTGCTTGAGCGGTTCTACCGGGATCGTGCTCATGAGAAGTTGTTGGTACGAGTCCGTCACTGGCAGCGAGAAACCGGGCTTCAGGCAAATGGTGCTCGAATCCGCCACTTCCAAAGCCGCTGGGCCAGCTGCGATGCGAACAACACCCTGGAGTTTCATCCTCGGGTGATGGAGCTACCGGCCAGCGTGCAGGACTATGTCATTGTCCATGAGCTGTGCCATACGGTGGAAAAGAACCACACCAAAGCATTCTGGGCGCTGGTGGCCAGCCATATGCCGGATTGGCAGAGGCAGCACCAGGTGTTGGAGCGGGCTGCTTTTGGGGATGCGGTTTGATCTTCAGATAGCCTTTTTGACCATGCGCTAAGCAGATTGGGTTTAGACCTCTGAAATAGTTTTGACTAGGGATGCTCATGGAAGAGAAAACAGCGTGGGAGTCGGCGGTCGAGGTTGAGGCTAAAACAGACTCTGAGCGTTATTTGGCAAAGCTGGCCCGCAGAGCATTCCTCAGTCTTTGGAGCTATTCCAATGTGCACACCGATGAGGGGCGTACGCAGGGAAAAGGCGATGGCAAAGAGTTGTGTGATCTCTTGGTTGTCTTTGGCAATCATGTCCTGATTTTTTCTGACAAAGCCTGTGCGTTTCCCAAGCATCCAGATACACAGGTCGCCTGGGGGCGCTGGTACAAAAGCGCAGTTGAAAAATCAGTACGCCAGCTCACGGGGGCAGAGAGTTTTTTAAAATCTCATCCAGGGCGTATTTTTCTGGATAAAGATTGCTCAGTTCCTTTCCCCTTCCAGTTGCCTGATCCAGCCGCCGCAACATTTCATCTAATTGCGGTGACGAGAGGGTCTCATGCTGCTGCTCATGCGTTTTGGGAGAAGCAAAGCTCTGGCAGCTTGATGATTGATACCAGCCTTGATGGACGTGCGCATTTGCAGGCCCCGTTTCGTATCGGCTGGCCTGTGGGGAAGAAGCGGTTTGTCCATGTGCTGGATGAAATGGCGTTGGACATAATCCTTGAGGAATTCGATACCGTTCCCGACTTAATCGCGTACTTTAAGGCCAAGGAACGCTTTTTAACCTCCGTGCCGATAGTCACTGTTTCGGGTGAAGAACAACTGGTTGCTCGTTTTCAAATGAGCTTCGAGGGAGGGCAGCATGTCCTACCTGAAGTCCCAGATGGGGTTGATTTCGTAGCCCTCATGGAAGGTGACTGGGAGCAGTATTGCGTCAGCCAGGAGCGGGCTGCTCGCTGCCAGGCAGATGCGGGTAGCTATATGTGGGATGCGCTTATCGAGTATCAGAGCGGTTTCATTCGGTCTGGTCAGGCGGGATCCCCATTCTTCGAGAGCGCTTCAGTTGATGACCACGAACGTGTGGTGCGAGCGATGGCGAGCGAGACGCGCTTTTCCAGGCGAATACTTTCGGAGGCATTTAGGTATGCACTGAACCAGTCTAACCCTGGGCATAAATTTGCCAGAATTATGCCCAGTGCTACCTACCCCAATCGCTTGTATGTGTTTCTGACGCTCCCAAGGGGGCCCCCGGTGTCAGGCTAGTTGTCGCCTGAGCTGATTTATCAAAACGATAGATCGGGGGCGTCAAAGAGAGCTGTAATGTCGAGCTATTCACCTGAGCGTAAAGCGGCCCTTATCCGTAAATTACTGCCGCCGCAAAACATGTCCGTGGCCGAGTTGTCGCGCCAAGAAGGCATCTCCCAAGCCACCCTGTATGCTTGGCGCACAAAGCTCAAAGCAGGAGGCGCGGTAGTGCCCGGAGACAAGAACAACGCCGATGACTGGCCGGCCGAAGCTAAGTTTGCGGCTGTGCTACATGCCGCTGCCTTGAGCGAGATCGAGCTCAGCGAATACTGCCGCAGCAAGGGCTTGTACCCCGAGCAAATCAGCGCGTGGCGCCAAGCCTGCATC
>NZ_JAYEET010000037.1:0-21611 GCF_034653255.1 Pseudomonas spirodelae
CCTTGGCACTGCGCCGCTGTTGCTTGGGCCGCAGCGAATCGGCTTTTAGCGCCTGCTCCAGCGTGGCGTGAAAAGGGCTGAGTTTGTTGAAGATCGCGCGGCGTTGGTAGACCGGCGGCTTGGCCTCAGGTGCTCTGACCCACTTGCGAATCGTGTTGCGCGCCAACCCGGTGCGCTTGGCTATCTCATGCAGCGACAGCTTGTCGCGGAAATACATCCGGCGGATTTTGCCCATCATTTCCATACTGATCACCCTGTGTTCTCCTGCTCAAAAATTGAGCAGAAGCAGTTGAACACCTGGGTCAGTTTTCAGTCGGCAGAACAGCCTCTACTGGGTCAGTTTTCGGTCAGCGGCAACAAAAAGTGTCGCTCGCCGGCAGCAAGTTGGCGGCAACGGCTGAATTCCATCGCCAGCTGGCGTTCATTACCTTGGCTGTCTTGTTCGAACAACAGTCCGTAGCCATCCATTATGCGTGTCAACAGCAAAGCGCCGTCCGCCGAGGGTAGATAGCTCACCGTTCCCAGCTGCCAGGGCGCCGGGGCATGATCACACCCAGCCGCAGCCGCGCCGGTTACCGGAACAAGGCTGTCGTCCTGCATTCTCCAAGGCTGCCACCAGCCTTCGCGGTCAGTCAGGCAATACAAGGCGCCATCCGGAGCGAAGCGCGGCTGTTGCAGCGACTCATTTCCCGCTGCGCCGGCCAGGCACCGCGGCGCTCCCCAGCGATCATTTTCGGTACGTTCGGCAATCCAGAGGCTGGTGGACGTCCAAGGTTGTTCGGGGCGTTGCCACTCGATCCAGGCAAGACGTTGGCCTGTCGCATCCAAGGTCGGTGACGAGTAAAAGTCGCTCCCCTCGATAAGTACGCTTCGGCTGCCATCAACCAGCGAAACGCTGACCAGACGATGCTCTGAGCGAGCTTCTTCGGCGGTTTCTTCCACGGCGAGAATGGCCCGCTGGCGCGTGTCGAACTGCAGATCACCGTACCGGCAAGCGTCGTCATCGGTCAGCGCGATGGGCGGCGTCGCTGCGTCCGTAGATAGGCCCTGCAGGTAGATTTGCTGATCCTGCTCGTTGACGAACGCAACCCCGGCGTCGGTCAGGCAGAAGGCACCGCCGCCGTATTCGTATACACGGCTGCGAAGCGAGAACCCGGGCGGCGTGAGGCTACGCAAGCCGCGAGCGTGCCAATACCACAACGTGGAACGCACATCGGCCGGATCGTACTGAACCCAGAACACGCCCCCATGGCCAGCGCGAAGCTCGGCAAAGTCACAACTTGCAGAGGCGGCATCTTCGGCAGTCCAGTCGCTGGGCCAGAAGCCATAGGGGATTGCGGTCTTGGTCATCCAAACGGTTCCAGTCGGTTAGGCGTCGATCGATGACCTTATACCCTGAGGATCAGCTTCGATGCCTTCTCGTTACGAAAGGTCAGCTCATCAAGCCCGCGTGGCGCTTCTTCGGCCTCGGTGCGGGCGGCAAGAATCTTGTCGTGGTGCGCAGACTTGCTGCACACCGGATCGGCATTGGCCGCATCGCCAGTGAGCATGAAAGCCTGGCAGCGGCAGCCGCCGAAGTCCTTTTCCTTCTCGCCGCAGGATTGGCAAGGCTCGGGCATCCAATCGAAACCGCGAAACTTGTTGAAGCCAAAAGAATGCTTCCAGATCTGCTCGATGCTCTGCTCGCGAACGTTAGGGAAGCTGATCGGCAGTTGACGCGCGCTGTGACAAGGTAGCGCTGTGCCGTCCGGTGTGATGTCGAGAAACAGGTTGCCCCAGCCGTTCATGCAGCCCTTGGGACGCTCTTCGTAATAATCGGGCGTGACGAAGATCAGCTTGCAGGGATGGTTTTCGGCGGCGAGTTTGTCGCGCCACTGGTTGGTGATGCGCTCGGCACGCACCAACTGATCCTTGCTTGGTAGCAGCCCGGCGCGATTGAGTTCGGCCCAGCCATAGAACTGACAGATGGCGAGCTCCACGAAGTCGGCTTCCAATTCCAGACACAGCTGGATGATGCGCTCGATGTTGTCGATGTTGTGCCGGTGGGTAACGAAGTTCAGCACCATCGGATAGCCATGCGCTTTTACCGCTCGTGCCATGGCGAGCTTCTGCGCGAAAGCCTTCTTCGAGCCGGCGAGCAGGTTGTTCACCTCCTCATCGGCGGCCTGAAAGCTGATCTGGATGTGGTCGAGCCCGGCGTCGGCGAACGAAGCGATCTTCTCTTCGGTCAGGCCGATGCCCGAGGTGATCAGATTGGTGTAATAGCCGAGGTCTCGCGCCGCTTTGATCAGCTCGGCCAGATCTTGCCGGACCAGCGGCTCACCGCCGGAAAAGCCCAGTTGCGCCGCGCCCATCTCGCGGGCCTGTCGGAACACCTCGATCCACTCGGCAGTGCTCAGCTCGTCCTTGCTGCGGGCGAAATCCAGCGGGTTCGAGCAGTACGGGCATTGCAGCGGGCAACGATAAGTCAGCTCCGCCAGCAGCCACAGCGGCGGACCGGGCTCAAAGCCGGGCTTAGCGAAGCTCGATCCAGAACCGTTCAACGGCCACCTCCAGAAACGCGACGATATCTTCCTCAATCCCTTCTGCATCCGGGAAGCGCGCCTGCAGATCGGCGACGATGGCGCCGACGGTGCGAGCCCCATCAACTTCAGCCAGTACCGCCGCGGCACTTTCGTTGAGCTTGATCATGCCTTCGGGATAAAGCAGAACGCCCTTGCTGCGACGTGGTCAACCGCGGCGCTGCTATCTACGGCGACAAGATTTACTTCGGCACCCTCGACGCTCAGGTGGTGGCGCTGAACAAGGACACCGGCAAGGTCGTCTGGAAGAAGAAATTCGGCGAGCACGGCGCGGGTTACACGATGACCGGCGCGCCCACCCTGATCAAGGATCAGAAGAGCGGGAAGGTTTTGCTAATCCACGGCAGCTCCGGCGATGAATTCGGCGTTGTCGGCAAGTTGTTCGCACGCGATCCGGACACGGGTGAAGAAGTCTGGATGCGGCCCTTCGTCGAAGGTCACGTTGGCCGACTGAACGGCAAGGAGAGCACGCCGACCGGCGACATCAAGGCGCCCTCCTGGCCGGATGACCCGAACTCACCCACCGGCAAGAAGGAAGCCTGGAGCCAGGGCGGCGGCGCTCCGTGGCAGAGCGCGAGCTTCGACGCCGAAACCAATACCATCATCGTCGGCGCGGGCAATCCGGCGCCCTGGAACGGCTGGGCACGCACCGCCGATGGCGGAGATCCGAAGGATTACGACAGCCTCTATACCTCTGGGCAGGTTGGCGTCGACGCCACCACTGGCGAAGTGAAGTGGTTCTACCAGCACACACCGAACGATGCCTGGGACTTCTCCGGCAACAATGAGCTGGTCCTGTTCGATTACAAGAACAAAGATGGCAAGACCGTCAAAGCCACGGCCCACGCCGACCGCAACGGCTTTTTCTATGTGGTCAACCGCGAGGACGGCAAACTGCAGAACGCCTTCCCCTTCGTCGACAACATCACCTGGGCCAGCCACATCGACCTGAAGACCGGGCGGCCGGTGGAGAACGAGGGCCAGCGCCCGCCGAAGCCTGAGCCCGGCGAGGCGCACGGCAAATCAGTGGAAGTCTCACCGCCCTTCCTCGGCGGCAAGAACTGGAACCCCATGGCTTACAGCCAGGATACTGGCCTGTTCTACGTTCCCGCCAACCATTGGAAAGAGGACTACTGGACCGAGGAGGTCAGCTACAAGAAAGGCAACGCTTACCTCGGCCAAGGCTTCCGCATCAAGCGCATGTATGACGATCACGTCGGGATTCTGCGTGCCATGGACCCCACCACCGGCAAGGTCGCCTGGGAGCACAAGGAACCGCTGCCGCTCTGGGCCGGCGTCCTCGCCACCAAGGGCAACCTAGTGTTCACCGGTACAGGTGATGGCTACCTGAAGGCCTTCAACGCGAAAACCGGCGAGGAGCTCTGGAAATTCCAGACCGGTAGCGGAATCATCGCGCCGCCGATCACCTGGGAACAGGACGGCGAGCAGTTCATTGGCGTGACCGTTGGCTACGGCGGCGCTGTGCCGCTGTGGGGCGGCGACATGGCTGTGCTGACCAAGCCGGTTGCTCAAGGCGGCTCGTTCTGGGCGTTTCGAATCCCTAGTTGGGAAAACCAGACCGCCAAACGATAAGACGCCGGCTGTGCTCGATGAGCGAGCACAGCCGCACACGGAACAGCTGGCGGGACATGAACTGGATTGGCCTACAGAGTTGGCGCTCTCCTGGCCTGACGGTCCTCGCCTGAGCCGGCTGCTCTTTCTTCACCTATCGAACATGGGAACCGCCATGAACATATCCCGCTATCTGCTGCCCATCGCAGTGATCCTCAGCGCGCCGCTGCACGCTGACGACCAGCCGCCCACCATCAATGGCTGTGTCATCCAGCCAGAAAGCAAATGTGCCAACGCCGATCTTCGCGGCGCCGACCTGAGCAACCAGGACATGCGCAAGATGGATCTGACCGGCGCCGATCTCACCGGGGCCAACCTGAGGCATGCCAATCTCGACCTGGCCAATCTGGAGAAGGCCAACTTGACCGGCGCCACCCTCACCCGCGCCAGTCTTCAACAAGCCAACCTGCGTCTGGCGAACTTCACCGATGCGCAATTGGTGGCCATTCAGGGTTGGGGACTGTTCGCGCAGGCCGCGCGATTCAATGGGGCCAACCTGACTGCGGCCAATCTCGAATTCGCTCGTTTGAGCGGTGCGAAGTTGCATGGTGCCAACCTCACCGCCGCCAACCTGGAAATGACCTGGCTAAGCAAGGCCGACCTCGACCATGCGAATCTGACCGACGCTAATTTGCAGGAAGGCAAGCTCAACGATGCCAATCTCGGCAACGCGACCCTGACTGTCGCACGCCGACACTATGCAACCTTTCAAGGCAGCAATATGGACGGTTGCTTCGATTGCCCAGTGGACTGGGAGAAGTAATACGACGGGTGCATCGAACCAGCGCGCCATGCGCTTTAATGGCAGGTGCGCGCCCGTTCCCATGGGCGACGATTCAGCGGCTTGAAGTGGAGGCCCTATCGATATCCGCATTCCCCAGTTGACCGACCTCGAGCGCCTGCCCCGCTTCGACGGTCTCGCCCTCGACCGTATCGTCACGCCGTCGACGCCCGAGGAATTCGCCCAGGCCGTCGACGACATCCTGACCTTTGCACAGATCGGGTTCGATACCGAATCCAAACCCACCTTCACAGTAGGCGAGCTGTCCAGCGGGCCTCACCTCATTCAGTTCGCAACGCCAACAAAAGCCTATCTTTTTCAGATCGGAATACCCGGTTGCGTCGAGGCCGCTAAGCGGGTGCTGGAGACGGACCAAGTATTGAAAGTCGGATTCGGTCTGGCGTCCGATCGCAGCCGTCTACGCACCCGGTTGGGGATCGAATTGCGGCACAGCGTCGATCTTGGTTCGGCGCTGAGATATCACGGCAAGAAGGGTCAGGTCGGGCTTCGCGGTGCGGTGGCGGCGGTACTGGGTGCCGGTATAAGCAAGTCACGCAGCGTGTCGACTTCCAACTGGGCTAACAAAAATCTGGCCGAAGCGCAGCAGCGTTATGCCGCCAACGATGCCTATGCCGCGCTGATGGTATTTCTTGCATTGGATGCGCAGTCGCGAGCGTTGCTACTGGATCGAGTGATATGAGGCTCGGCCTGGACGACGGACCGTCCGGCCTGAAATGCATACTCAACGAAGGATTGCCGGGTTCCTTTCGCCATCCCTGCCCCAACGTCTATCCGGCGCTGGATGTCCTTTCGCACGTTGTGTTGCAGCTTGAACCGAGATCTGGCTGACCTCTCCGCGACTGCTGAGAGGTCCGGCCAATGATTTTATCGTCGACACGCACCTCCCTGTGCCGTCGTTTTTTACGCTTACAACGCATCCCAAACGTAACGTACGCCCAACCAGCCAGCACGCGGCGCACCGGGCGCGATGAACTGCTCGTGGCGCCACTCCTCCGGGTCGGTTTCGAAGGCATTGCCAGCGCCTACGAAAGGGTTTTCGGCCAAGGCGCCGCTCGTGGCATAGCGCTTGTCGAACAGGTTGTCGACCCGACCGAACAGAGTCCAGTCACGAGCGAAGCGGTAATCGGCACTCAGATTGACCACCGCATAACCCGGCAGTGTGCCGCTGCCCTCGACCTCGTCGTTGGACTGATGACGATTGTTCTCATTGCCCCGCACATACTGCTCGGAATACGCCAGCACAGTTGTACCGATACGAAGCCGATCGTTCAGATTCCAGTCCAAGCCGAGCTTGAGGTTGTGTTTCGGCAACCCTGGCAGGTAGTCGCCACGGGAGATGTGAATCTCGTCATCCGGGCAGCCGCCCTCGCCCTCGGTGCTGTTGTTCTCGGCCAGGATGCATGCAGAGGACTGTAACGTGGCGTGCAAGTAGGTGTAATCCACCCGCCAATCGACCGGCCCTTGCTCGCCGGCCAGGCCCAGCTCGATACCTTGGCGCCTTGTGCGGCCGAAGTTGGTGAAGTAACCCTTGCTACCACCGGTTCCGACGAACAGCAGATCATCGTGGTTAAGGCTGCGGAAGGCCGTGACGTTCCATTCGGTGCCGCTGGCCAGCTGGCCGCGCACGCCAAATTCCAGGGTGCGAGTGACGACCTGTTCCAGGAATGGATCGGCGGCCATGGCGTTGGGCAGGCTGCAGGGATTTTCCGGATCGGCACAACCCAGTTCGATCGGCGTCGGCGCCCGATTGCCTTGGGAGTAACCTCCGTAGAGGGTCACCGCGGGCTGTAACTGCCAGGCGAACCCCAGCGCCGGGTTCAGCTTGCGATAGGTGAAATCGCCATTGAGGTCATCTCCCATGCGATCGGTGTTGACTACCCGGGTGCGGTTGTAGCGTAGCGAGCCGGTCAGCTGCAGCGCGTCGGTTAGCGACCATGTGTCGGTGGCGTAGAGACTGGAAGTGCGGGTGCGACCCAACAGGCTATTGGCTGGGTCTTCGGCCTCGGTGGCAAGAATGCCGCGCTTATCGGTCAGCTCACCGCCTTGCTCGCTCTGGTGAAAGCTGGCGCGGGTGTTGTCGTGGGACAGGCCAAAGGCGAACTGGTGGGCCCCGGCATGACGGGACCACTGCAGGGCCAGGCCGTAGGCGCGCTGGCTAGTACGGGTGCGGTTCAGCACGCCGGTTTCCGGACCCTCGCCGGCCAGGAAGCCGTCGTCTTCCCACTCTTCATATTCGTCTTCGTACTCATCGTTTCCGTCACCGTTAAGGGTCGCTGTGCGGGTGCGCCGCAAATAGACGGTGCCGGACAGCCGGTCGCTATCGCTCAGCCAGTGACTGCCGGAAAACGCCATTAGGTGGCTACGGTTCTCAGTCTGGTCGGGATAGGTAAAAATCGCGTCGCGGTCCTGCTCATGCATGCTTTCGGGGATCAGTCCGTTACCAATCAGATCGTTGTCAGCATGAGCCAGCGTCAGGGCCAGGTCCGTGCTGTCTGTGGTCCAGGCGAATTTGCCGAACAGCTGGCCTACCTCAGACGGCGAATGGTCGCGCCAGCCGTCTTCATCCATCCCTTCGGCCGCCAAGTACCAGGAAAACTCCTCATGTTGGCCGCCATGCTCCACTGAGCCACCGTAGCGGCCAAAGGAGCCGCCGTAGAGTTGCGCCGCGCCGCCAGGATGAGTGTCGCCCCGCTTGGTTTCCAGCGCCAGGGCGCCGCCGAGTGTGTTGAGGCCGTACAGTGGGTTGGAGCCAGGCACCAGAGCCGCCCCAGCGATGGCGGTCTGGGGAATAAGGTCCCAGTGCACCACGTCGCCGAACGCTTCATTGATGCGCACGCCGTCGAGAAACACCGATAGGCCTTGGGCCGTGCCCAGTAGCGGCGAAGCGGTGAAGCCCCGGTAATTCAGGTCTGCCTGATAGGGGTTGCCCTGGGTCTCGTTGAGGTTGACGCTCGGCAGACCGCGCTGCAGTTTTTCTGCCAGAGACTGCCCTCCCAGCTTGCGCAGGCGCTCGTCGTCCAGGGTTTGAATGTTGGCCGGAACCCGATCCTTCGGCAGATCGATGCCGGGCAGCGGAGTCGTGGCGACAACCTCATCACTCTTGAGCTCGAGTGGCTCCTCAGCCTGGGCGAAACCAGGCAACAAGCCGGCAACGGCGAGCGAAAGCAGCGTGCGACGGGGCGTCCAGCTGCGGCAGATCTGATATTGCATGGGCATTCCTTGTTCTTGTTTGGCGGATCGTGCCGGGGCGGGTTTGCGGGCGACTCTCCATGCTGGCCGATGTCGGCTGGCAAACTGCCAGAACTGATTATCGAGAGCTTCCGCGCACCGCCGATAGGGAAAAATTCCCGGTGCTGCCGGGAATTTTTCCCGACCCCGTGGCGATTGGTCTTACTACCGCCGGAGTAATCCGGAACGAAGGCCTTCGAACCAGATGCTCGATGCAATGCCGGCTCTGGCCTGCTGATCGCCGACCGTCCATACGATTTTTTGGAATACCGGGGCCCTGGTGAGGCTGGCCTTTCTATTGGCTTCAGCTAGTCGACCTGAGGCAGTGCGGATTTTCGAAAAAGGGCGCGTGCGCCTGACGTCGAGCGCTAGAAAAAATTATCAGGAATCGCTACGGACGGGAGCGTGCAGCGCTGACCTGCGTAGCCTCGACCTACCATTTTGCGGGCGCTATCAGAGATATCGGCAAGGCGATTGGCCTTCCGCCTGACCAGGTGGATGCGTTAGCAAAATGCTGCGGTGCCTGGAGCGATCAGATGCCGCCACCGGAAAGGCTTCGAGAAGCGGGCTTTGACCCAGACAATCAGACCATCCGGATGGTGCTCATCCTAACTGACCTCCTTGTTGGGTTTCCTCGTCATCTGTCTCAGCACCCTGGGGGGTTCGTTATTTCGGAGCATCCGTTGTCCACACTGGTACCGGTAGAAAATGCTGCCATGGCGGATCGCACAGTAATCCAGCG
The DNA here is from genome assembly GCF_034653255.1 of Pseudomonas spirodelae. Lineage (NCBI taxonomy): Bacteria > Pseudomonadati > Pseudomonadota > Gammaproteobacteria > Pseudomonadales > Pseudomonadaceae > Pseudomonas > Pseudomonas spirodelae. The sequence continues at coordinate 8,987 of NZ_JAYEET010000037.1, forward strand.
CCATCGTTCAGCGCCTGCGAGAAAGCCGGCATGAGCACGTTGGGGATGCCTTCTTCCAGACCTATTCCAGCCATCACGATATGGATGAACGTGTCGGGGGTGGCCGCGGTGAGCGCACTGTTGAGGGCAAGCTCCGGTCGCACGCTGAGAGGCGTCGTTGCGCTTTTGTAGTGGCATGACCCGCAGGCTGCCCAGTACAGGACGGCTCCGGCGTCGGGTTCCAGGCGGCTGCCGAGAGCGGAGGTCGCCAGCGCTTTGGCCAGCGCTTCATCGCTGCCTGTCTTCAGTGCGGAGGAGCCGTTGAGGTCGGCAAAATAGACGGCTATTGCCTGGATATCGGCGTCGGGAAGCCTGCCCAGGTCGTGCACGACGTCCGACATCTTGCCCGCGGCAACGCCGTGCAGGGCAGTCGCTCCGCTGCGCAGGTAGGTGAACAGCTCGTCTTGGGTCCAGGGTAGCGGTGTGGTATTGGCAGCCGTCAGTGCCGGCGCGAACCAGCCTTCGATCATCGCGCCCGCGTAGCTGTCGTCAGCGGCTTTCTCGGCGCCCAGCACGTTGCGTGGCGTGTGGCAGGCGGCGCAATGGCTCAAGCCCTCGGCGAGATAGGCGCCGCGGTTCCATGCTTCGCTCTTGCCGGCGACCGGCCGATAGCGGCCCTGGTCCATAAACAGCAGCTTCCAGCCGGCTTGCAGGACGCGGATGTTGAAGGGGAACGGCAGGGTATTGCGCTGCGCCGGCGCGCTCACCGGCTCACGCGTCATGAGGAAGGCATAGAGTGCCCTCACATCCTCGTCGGCGACCTTGGTGAAGTGGTCGTAGGGGAATGCGGGATAAAGATGCGAACCATCGCGAGAGACGCCTTCGTGCATCGCACGCATGAATGCCGCCTCGGACCAGCGGCCGATTCCGCTATCCGGGTCGGGTGTGATGTTGGTCGAATAGATGACACCGAAGGGGGTAGGCATTCCATAGCCGCCGGCATAGGGCTGTCCGCCCTTCATGTTGATCGACACCAACGGAAACAACCTCGACGCTGCCCAGACTGAACGTGCCGGTCTTGAAGTCCCGGTGCCGACCCGAGCAGGGTTGGCAAATTCCGCTGATAAGGTCCGCCTCACTGTTGCGGGAGGCGCCGCAGCAATGGCGGGAAAGACGGGTGATTTCGTTTTAACACTGAACATTCAACCGGGCTGGCATGTGAATGCAAATCCGGCCTCCATGGAATTCCTGATTCCCACCGTCGTCAGCTCTTCAGTCAACGGCCAGGCGCTTATAATCCCGACGCAGTACCCGCGCGGCCGGGTCAGTGACATTGTGCTGAGTGACACCGCCCTAGAGGTGTATGACGACGGTGCAAGTATTCGGCTGCGGCCCGACGAAAAACAGACCGCCGTGCTGGAAAAGGCAGGCAGGCTCGAAATGATTGTACGGGTGCAGGCCTGCAGTGACGAGGGCATTTGTCTGGCACCGACTGACCTGCCCGTTGCGCTGAATCTGGACGATACCAAGCGACAATAAGTCAGAACGGCCCTCGGAAATGACTCAATTGGGGAATGACTGTGAACAGCTTATTCTGAGTATTCCCCGATTGCCGTGGTTGCGCTGGGCAGCTCAACGCCATGCCCCACCGTTCATATCTTGAGATGGGCGAGACTCGCTTCGTTAAACACCAAACTTACATTGTGATTCGCGCATTCCGCATGACGAAGTGGCTTCGGGGCAGTGCCGGCAATCGGTCCCAGGTGATTGATAGATCCTGTTCGGGAACCTCATATTGGAGCGAGCGAGCCAGGAAGCGAACAGCAACGCTCATCAATGCGACGGCGACGCCTTCACCTGGACAGCGATGGTTAACATGCGGGTCGCCTGGTCCTTGTGGGATGAAGCAGTATGGCGACGGAGAGTTGGATCGAAAGCGCTCAGGCTTGAAACGATCTGCCTCCTCCCAGAGCTGGGAATCGTGATTGGTTCCGTATAAGTCCAGCAGGACTAAGGTGCCCCTGCCAAAGGCAAATCCTTCCCATAGAAAATCTTCTTTCACGCGAGCGCTGATCGCTGGGAAGAAGGGGTAGAAACGCCGCACTTCCTGCACAAAGCAACCTATATCTCTTTCATCTCCCGACTGCAGGTTTCTCAGACAGAACGGGTGCTTGTGCAGCGCTAGCGCTGCAAAGGTTATGAATACAGAGACGGCTACCGTCGGCCGCAGCAGATTTAGTAGTTCCACTGATGCGGTATGTAGATCCAACGGCTGTCCGTGCTGGTCCTTGTAATGGGCGATGCGTTCGAGAGGCGATTGCTCGGGTGTAGGGGGAGCGGCGCGAGTGGACTCGACAAGTTCTGCCGCCCATTGCTCCAATCGGCGACGTGCCTTCCGTGCCTGCCAGTGCTGCAGACCGATCGCGCCGGCGTGCTCATAGAGAGCTGCAAGATCTTGAGTCCATTGTTGAACATCTCTTTCAGCGATTGGAGCACCGGCCCAGTCGCATACGGTGCGGCATAGAATTTCGCGAGCAATCTCGTAGAGGACGATTGACTCACCGGGACGCCAAGTTCGCGCATACTCCCTCCAACGAACCTCGCTCAACTCTGCTAGTTCCTGCACGTTCGCGGGTGTGAGCACTCCCATGAAGAGGGCCTTTCGGTGACGATGCGCATCACCGTCCAAACCTTGGACACCGTCTTGTCCGAATAAGGTTTTTTGCAGTCGCTTGGGCGCAGCGTTCTGGCGAACGAATCGGTCAGGGTCGCAAATCAAGCGAGCAGCTTCGGCACCTGTTAGGCACAGAGTTTTCTGTAACATCAAGCGAGTTTGAAACACCGGCGATTGATGAAACTGACTGCGCGCAAAGATAAATCGGTAGGGATCTCGCAAGAAGGCCCAAGTACTGTCCAATCCGGTGTCACGCGGTATGTTTGGCATCGCTTGTACTCCCGTTGAGACTCCACCCGTTCTAGCTACGTATTGCGGCTTTCATCCTGTTCTAAAGAATTGTGACCGGCCGGGTAAGCAGATGTTGGACGAAGAGGATCAATAAATTGCCCGAAATAATTTCTGGGGTAGTCCTTTTCATGCAGCCCAACCTCAGCTTTGCCCAGCTTCCCGGCACTGTCATAGAAGGTTCCGAATAGCCGATCCCACACGGTTGAAAACTCACCGAAGTTGACCTGGGCGTCTTCGAAGTCGCGCTTATGGTGCCAACGATGGACCTCAGCAACCCCTAGCACATGCCGCAGCCAACCCACGCTGTAGTCCAGGTTCGAATGCTGAAAGGCCAGATGGACGGTTAGGATCCCAAACCACGTTGCGACTACGGCAGACGGAGCTCCAGATATGAGCAAAACCACCAGCCCCGGCCCGGCCATCAACGCCGCATGCAGAGGATGTCGACGTTCTCCGTTCATCCAGTAGAGCCGCTCAGCGCTGTGATGGATCATGTGAAAGCGCCACAGCCAATGCACCCGGTGGCTGATGCGGTGCATCACATACAGGCTCAAGTCGAGCACGGCGGCGACTAGTAGCAATTGCAGCCACAATGGGCTCTCGATCGGAAAGAGCCGAACCGAAGCCGGTACCGCATCGCCTAACTTAGCCAGAAATTCTGCAGTAAATTGAATGACAGACAGGTTCACCAGCATGTGCAGCAGATCCGTCAGGGTGTCCTGATGATCTTCCAGCCAGGCTCGCCGAAAAGGCTGGATGCGCTCCAAGCCAGCAATGAGTAGCAGCCCCGCCGCGGCGACTATGGGTGTGGTGGGCCAATACGGTATACCTGCATACAGCGCCCAAATCATGAAGGAGGCACAGCCGCCAAACACAAGTGGATAGCTCAGCCACCGTATGGCGAATCGCAAGGGAATAGACATCGCTCAGCTCCTGAGTAGGGAGCCATGACTGTATGTGGGAAGGTCCGCTTTCGGCTTGAACGAAAGAGCTACGACCCCTGAAGATCGACTTCAGCCAGGGCGGAGGAAGGATCGATGCCCAGCAGTGCCCGGAATGTCCGGGAGAAATGTGCCGAGTCAGAAAAGCCCGCCTCATGGGCCGCTTCAGTGAGTAGACCCCCTTTGGCTAGGTGCTGTAGGGCTTGTGTGAGACGTAACCATTTCGCATAGCTGCGCAGCGGCAAGCCTGTCTGTTCCACGAACCAATGGGAAAACCGTGTAAGGGATAAATGCACCAACGCGGCCATTTCTTCGCGCCTCATTTGGCCTCTATGCAGCGCTTCAATCACCTTTGTCAAGCGAGGATCTGGAATCGGTGGATCGGGTAGCCGCAGTGCCTGGCGCACCCCCGTCCTAACCTGGAGAGCGGTATGTCCTGTCTCGCGCAGCATATCGATAATCGCTACTACGTCCGCCGGGGCGATCACGACTACCCTTGCTTCTTCGGTACCCCGCATAGTTGGGGCTTCATCGGATAGTGCATCCAGATAGATCGACAGCACTCGACCAGCACTGATCCGGTGTTTCAGGCCCGCGGCGATGAAGATGGCAGCCCCTGTTTGAATGCCCAACGGGGTTTCAACCGATACAGGTGAATCGAGGCCCACTGAAATCTGATGCGCCTGATGGTGGTGCCACTCCTGGTGGCCGGCACGGCCATGAAAGATGCCGATGCCGGGCCCTATCCAGGCCTGGCCTGCCCAGCGTACGGTATCCGTTGAGAGCGAGCCTTTCATTCGTTGACTCGGCCGGCTTCCGCATTTGGGCTTAGCAAACTGCTCAGGATCAACATGGCGGCGCCACCGACGATAGCAATATCCGCCAGGTTAAACGCAGGCCAATGCCAGGACAGCCAGTAAAAATCCAGGTAGTCGATTACATGGCCTCGAAATGCGCGATCAATCAGATTCCCAACTGCCCCGCCCAAGATAAGGCTATAGCCTAGGGCTTCGCTTTTGGCTCTGCGTTTACGCAATATCAGAGCCAGCACGATCGAAACGACCAAAGCTATGACAATGAAGAAGTAACGCTGCCAACCACCCGCGTCAGCCAGGAAGCTGAACGCTGCACCGGTATTCCAGAAGTGAACCAGGTTGAAGAACGGGGTGAGAGGAATCACGGTGCCGACCGGGAGCGAACCCGTAATTGCGCTTTTCAACGCTAGGTCGGCCGAGGCAATGGCTAGCGATAGCATCCACCAGAACCCAGGAGCAACAAGAGGTGATCTAGGAGACGACCTCATTGCATTTCTCCTTGGAGAAGTCGCTGCAGCTCCGGTGAAATAGGCATCGGCGCAAAAGCACTGACCCTGGCGCGCCCGCTGTTTCCGAGCGGCACCCAGATCTTCGAGAACAGCAGGGCCGCCATGATTCGCGGTACTTGGCTGAGCACCTTTCGTAAGTCGCGCAACTGCCAGCCGGCCCTCAGCATCAGCCAATGGCTCTGAGCATGAAGAATAGGCATTCGCTGGCTCAATATGTGGGCTCGCTCCAGCCAGGAGAAAGCCTCGGTTGGCGCCTCTTCATTAAGTGCTTTCCTAGCCTGGAAGAAGGCCTCATCAATGGCAATGCTGAGAGCGGTATTCATCTGGATCTCACTTACGCAGTAGATGCCCGAGTGAACACCCTATAGCTGCTATAGGGTCAAGCGCTATGGGCGATTCAAGACGACGCAAAAATGACTTTATGCCGGATTACGAAAGAGGTTTGTCGCCCCCCAGCAGGCCCGAAAGTATCCCGCAGTCCAGACTTTGTCGTTCGTTATCGCAGCAACCTCGCAACGTCACCAGCTGGTTTTCGAGAGCATGTAAGGATGCGATCTGAGCCCTTACCTGTGCGATATGTCTATCAAGGAGCTCATTGACCGCAACGCAGGGTTGCTGCGGCTGTTCCTGATAGCTCTGCAAAACACCAATTTCTTCCAGTGACATGCCAAAAGAGCGGCATCGGCGAATGAACAGCAGTTTGTCCGCATGGCCTGCTTTATAGGTTCGATAGCCATTGTCCTCGCGTTCGGGCGGTGGAAGCAGTCCCTGACGTTCATAAAAACGAATCGTCTGAGTGTCCACTCCTGTCTGCTGTGCAAGTTGACCGATGCGCATGGTCTGTCCCTTGGTAAAAAAGCCAGTATATCCAGGCTTGACCCTATAGCCACTACATGGTTTTTAATCGGTAGAATCAAGTCCTATAGGAGAGGCGAGTCATGACTTCTTGTGATAAATCCTGTGGCTGTGGCCCTGAGCCGGTAAGCACTGAAGCGGCAGCCGCGCCTTCGAATGAAGGGACTTGGGTCAGCAGTTTTTCTGTGCCCAAAATGGATTGCCCGTCAGAAGAGCGAATGATTCGGCTCGCGCTCAATGGCTTTTCTGAACTCAATTCGCTGTCCTTTGATCTGAGCAGCAGACAGGTACGCGCTTTCCATGACGGTCCGGTTGACCAGATCGCGACCAAGCTGGAATCACTTGGTTTGGGGGCAACATTGCTCGGCACTCAACCGGCCAGCCAGGAAGCAGCTTCGGCCAATAGCGCCAGTGAAGAGCTGACTGCTTCCAAGGAGGCTGGCACGCTCAAAATCCTGCTCGGTATCAATGCCACGATGTTTGTCATCGAGTTGGGCGTAGGCTTGATTGCTCAGTCGACGGGTCTGATCGCCGACTCGCTGGACATGTTTGCTGATGCTGCCGTCTATGGTCTGGCTCTCTTTGCGGTCGGTCGGGCTGCGCAGCTGCAGGTTCGCGCTGCGCACCTGGCGGGTTTTTTCCAGATCGTGTTGGCCCTTGGGGTACTTGTAGAGGTGGCTAGACGGTTCATCTATGGCAGCGAACCTGCGTCGATGCTGATGATGGGAATTGGCTTAGTTGCCCTCGTCGCAAACGTCAGCTGTCTCTTGATGATATATGGCCATCGCGAAGGCGGTGCACACATGAAAGCGAGTTGGATTTTTTCGGCCAACGATGTGCTCGCGAATATTGGCGTTATCGCCGCAGGAGCTCTGGTTGCGTGGACAGGCTCTTCCTATCCAGATTTGGTGATTGGTACGGTAGTTGGCCTCATCGTACTCAACGGTGCGCGCCGAATCCTGGCATTGAAAGCCTGACCAACCGGATCGACAGCACCCCCATTTTCCAAACAGAGACGCGTAGCTTGTGAGTGACGTTGAGACGGCTGAGATAGAACAGCTGATGGCTGGATTGGACGGCAAAATCTCCTCGCCTATGCTGCTGCGAAAACTCGGCTCCTATAGTCGGCGCAACAAGCTCTACCATGCGGCCCAGGCACTGGGCAGCGTGATCCGCACGATCTTCCTGCTCAACTGGATCGGCAGCCGCGAGTTGCGCCAGGAAGTCACCGCGAACACCAACAAGATCGAGTCCTACAACGGATTCTCCAAGTGGTTGTCCTTCGGCGGTGATGTGATTGCCGAAAACGATCCGGATGAGCAGCAGAAGCGGCTGCGCTACAACGACATGGTGGCCTCGTCCGTGATCCTGCAGAACACTGTGGACATGATGCGCATCCTGCAGAAGCTGGCCCGCGAGGGCTGGCAGTTCACCGATGAGGACGTGTCGTTCCTCAGTCCCTATCTAACCAGCAACGTCAAGCGCTTCGGCGAGTTCAGCCTCAAGCTCAACCGGCCACCGGAGCCCTGGATCAAGGACTCGGTGTTCCAACAAGCTGCCGGCTCGCTGCGGGTGATCACACCTCGCCAGCTAGATACCGAGAAAACTACATGATCAATGTTCCTCCCGCATCCTTTCGCGTTACACCGTACGGCGAAGTCGATGCGGTGGCGTTGGAAAACCTGCGCGACGGCTTCGACACCTCTCAACTGCTCCGGCTGGTTGATCGATTGGACGCCTGCTTGTTGGAACTGGGTGGAACCACCGCCATTCGCGACGAGCTGCTGAGATTGCATGCGATGGCTCTGACGATGGTTGAGAGCATCGCTCTTACGGTGCCTGCCGAGAGTGCTTGTATCTGGGCAGAAGCCGAATCTCTGCAGACGGATCTTGAGGCGCTGGTTTCCTGGGCTCGCACTGCTCAGCTCATCATTGCGCCGTTGATCAATCTTGCTCCACAGCACGAGGCATGAGCGCTCTCGCCGATTTCGCTCAGGCTCACCTGTTCCTGACGATGGCTGGAATCGCCCGTAAGTAGATCAATTCACCAATCAGTTCTACGAGTGTCTGAGTGATCACAGCCGCCGCGGCCAGCGCGCGAATGGACTCCGGGAGCGCTAGGGCCAGGGGAAGCACTACAAGCGAGTTGCGAGTGCCTGAGCTAAAGGCCACAGCCCGTGCGGCAGATGCCTCCAAGCCAAATAGCCAGGAGCTGAGTACGCCGAGGGCGGGAGCGAGTAGTAGAAACGCTCCGTATACCGGAAGCAACGGCGCCAGGATGTCGAGTTGGTACACGACGGCCTCGATCTGCGAACCCACCACCACGATTAGAACCAGGGCCATTGCAGGTACTGGCAGCCAGGCCCAACCTGCGCTCCATGCGCGAACCAGCAGAGATCGGCGCCCGCCAGATTCGGTGAGCACAGCCGCTACCAAGGGTAGGACTATCAGTAACAGAAAGGCTTCTGCGAAGGGCCACAGCTCGATCACTGTGCCTGCTTGGGAACCAAGGATTAGCTGCAAGTAGAGGGGTAGCAGCAGAAGCTGGAGCAACAGCAGCAATGGCGTCGCCGCGAGCACCAGACGAGAGTCCCCTTTGCCCAGGTGGGTGAAGACCACCACGTAATCGATACAAGGCGTCAGCAGGACAAGCAGCGCGCCGACCAACAAGGCCTGGTTCGATGAGAGCGGCCACGTCACCAACCACACCATTAATGGAACCAACAGGAAGTTGGCCAGCAACAAGGCACCGACGAAGCGGCGGTTGGCAAAAGCTTCTCGCAGCTCCAAAAAAGGAATCTGCAGAAACATGGCATACATCAGCACGGCAATCGCCGGTGTGATGGCCATGGCCGCCACACCGGTGAATTGCGCAGAGCTCAGGCCTGCAATGGCAGCGGCCACCACCGCCGCGAAATAAAATGCTATCTGGTGTTCTTCCAGCCAGTCCCGCGACATCTGATATCTTCCCTTGTTGCGCAAGGGCGACATTCTCGCACTGGCATCGGATTTAACCCAGCGTTGAGGCTGGTTGCGCAGCGGGCTGCCTGGTTGCTTTTCGCTTTGTGGCGGTGGGCGAAGGTCTACAAAGCTCCTAACAAGTATTGCCGACAAGAGGAAGCATGGTGTTTCGAAAAAACCGGATGGCGGGTCTGACGCAAGTGTTCTTCACCGCCAGGAGCTAACCGAGATGAATCCTCAACCTTCAGGCATGACCTGGAATCTCCTGCTGCTAACCTGGCTGGTCGCACTGATATCGACCTTGTCCGCGCTGTTCATTGGCGAGGTGATGGGCCAGGCACCCTGCGTGCTGTGCTGGTTCCAGCGAGCCTTCATGTTTCCGCTGACGGTGATCCTGGCCATCGCCTGCTACCGCTCGGATTTCACAGTCTGGCGTTATGCCCTACCGCTGACCGTTATCGGTGCGGCGCTGGCATTTGTTCATACGCTGCTCTATGCAGGGCTGATTCCACAGCCGATCCAGCCCTGCACGGCCACCGGTCCATCCTGCTCAGGCGCCGGGATGACCCTCTTTGGCGTCGTGCCACTGCCGGCACTCGCCTTGTTTGCTTTTATCATTATTGCCATCCTGCTCATTATTATCCGTCGGAGAACCACCCCATGAATCGCCGTTCCGTGGTCTTGATCACCAGTGTCGTGGTCCTGGCCGTGTTTGCTGCCGCCGCATTCTTCTATTCCCCGTCGCAGTCGCCTCAACAGGCCCAGGCTCCCGGTTCGACCGCCCAAGAGACCGGGACACAACCCAAACAGAACGGCGGCCAACTGGTTCGCTTCCACTCACCAGTATTTGGTCCGGCGCAGGCTCCAGTGACCATCGTCGAATTCTTCGATCCTTCCTGCGAAGCATGCCGCGCATTCCATCCCTATGTGAAGCAGATACTCGCCGAGAACCCGGAAGATGTGCGTTTGGTGCTGCGCTATGTGCTATTCCATCAGGGCTCCGAAGAGGTATCACGGATGCTGGAGGCGGCGCGTAAGCAAAATCTTCATGAAAAAGTGCTGGAGGCCGTGCTGGAGGCCCAGCCCGGTTGGCACGACGACCCCAAAGTCACGCAGGCATGGGCTGCTGCCGAGCGCGTCGGTTTGAACTTGGAGCAGGCCCGCCAGGACATGCATACGCCTAGCGTCAACGCCGTGCTTGAAACGGACATGCAGGACGTCAAGGCCGTTGGGATTCGTGGCACCCCGACCTTTTTTGTCAATGGTCGAGCGCTCAGCGAGTTCGGCCCGGAGCCGCTGCGCCGATTAGTGAGCAGCGAAGTGGCCAAGGCACGGGAATGACACTATGAGCGCGCTGGAGAACCGCGTGCCACCGCTGCTCGTAGCTGGCCTGATCGCTCTGCTGATGGGTTTGTCGGGGCCCAGATTACCGAGCATCGAACTGGCATGGACCGCGCGGCTGACCTTCGCTTTGCCGGTACTGTTCCTGGGGCTCGGCGTGTGTTTCGCCGGCGTACTGTCGTTTCGCCGCGCACGTACTACTGTCAATCCATTGCAGCCGCAGCAGGCTTCGGTGTTGGTGGAGGCTGGCATCTATCAGTACAGCCGCAACCCCATGTATTTGGGCTTCGCCATCAGCCTGACGGCCTGCGCGCTGGCCCTGGCCTCGCCTTTTACCCTGCTGGGCGTGGTTGCCTTCGTGCTTTACATGAATCGTTTCCAAATCGAACCCGAAGAGTCGGCGCTGGAAGCGCTGTTCGGCGAATCATTCGCTCGCTACCGCGCACGAGTCCGCCGCTGGCTCTGAGCGTCCGCGGCGGTAGCGACTGGCGGGGCTTGCTCGTCGCGGCAGCCTGCCGAAGGTGCCACGACCTAGCCTGATCTCCTCGTGACGAGCTGCTTTGGCCACATGCCGCTAGCATGTCTCTGGTCGAAGACATAGCGCCAACGAGTGATGTCGCAAGTTCACTCCGTTGATATCGAGATAACTGTCTAGCAACAGCGGTGAGCGCAAAGCAGGCTTATGCTTCGCTGCGATGACTGTCGGCCTGCCTGGTGTCGATACAAACACTGCCGTCTAGCTCCATTTCAAGTGTCGAGTGGCTGACTTTGAATCGCTCATGAAGTACACGTTTTAAATCAGTCTTCACTCGTTCAATTTCGGGCAGGCTAGCCTTCTTGATGACAACGTGAGCTTCCAATGCAGTTGAATGTTCGGCAATTTCCCAGACATGTACGTGGTGAACACTCACAACGTCGTCCACTTGCTCCATGACATTGATTATATCAGTGATGGAAACTCCTTCTGGTGCGCCCTCCATTAACAAGTGAATGGTTTTAGGTAGCATGCTAAAGCCCTGCCATAGCACGTAACCAGCAATCATCAGCGTCAGTACAGTATCTGTCCAATACCAGTCATACAGAAGGATTAATGTTCCGGCAATAATAACACCGACGGAGGCCAGCGCATCCGACACATTGTGCAAGAATGCCGCCTTTATATTCATGCTATTCTTAGACATTGTGTAGGTGAGCAAGGCCGTGACGACATCTACAATCAAGGCTATTCCCGCCACCACGACCACTGTCCATCCTTCAATGGGCTGTGGGGCAAAAAACCGACCTATAGCTTCGTAGATGAGGTAGAGACCAACGATAATCAGCGTGACCAAGTTAATCAAAGCCGCTATGGTTTCACTGCGTCGGTAGCCGAAGGTTTTAAAAGCATCTGGCGGTTTGCGACCGATTTTACGTGCGATGAGCGCAATAACCAGTGATGCGGCATCGCTCAAGTTATGTAGCGCGTCAGCTATGAGCGATAAACTGCCAGAAAGTATTCCTCCAACAACTTGTGCCAGAGTTAGCACAGTATTAACGCCAATGGCAGCGATTAAACGCTTATCGCCTATGGCTTCGGTGTTATGGTTATGTTCGTGAGCCATTGGTTTTTAACCGTCCTTAAATAACATAAGACAAGGATAGGGAGCCCAAAAAAGTAATAGATAATACTAGCACCAATACCATCTGGCCTTCCAAACCACACTGACAGAAATGCGACCACTCTCAAGCGAGTTCGTGCATTATCGTCTGAAACTTGCCGATAACTGGCCGATCCCTCTCAAACGTTAAACGACGTTGCTCGCTAATGATAGATGATGCGGCGTCAATCCGAAGATGACAAAATTGTAATCTTCCAATCATTCTTTTCGTAGGATAGGCCCTTGCAGATTGGTGCGCCTCGGTGCTGACATGACAAATCAAAGCGTGTTGGCGCTGATGGAAAATTGACCCACCCTGCCGATTGAAATTTGACCCAGGGCGGATTGCTGATTTTGTTACCAGCAACTGTGGATAAGTCTACCAGCGCAGCTGCTGTTGCCCCCACTCCTTCGCTAGCCCAGTTCAGTTGTTTAAGACCTGCCACACGCAGCCATGTAGCAGGCCGTCGTCGCCATGAAATCAGAACGGCTCATCGTCCTCCGGTTCTTGGCCGCCCTTACGCTTTCGCTCCCGTGATTTGATCTTGGCCTGGGCCGCCAAGCTACTGTGTTGCAGGCGATAGGACTCGTTACCGGTTTCGACGATGTGGCAGTGGTGGGT